>JAADID010000333.1 GCA_013151505.1 Chlorobiota bacterium
TATCCGTTTTCCTGAACGGAACCAACCTGTTGAACTGGAATTACGAACGATTTTACAACTATCCTGTGCAGGGACTTGAGATCATGGGGGGGGTGGGTTTCAGGTTCTGATATGGTTGATTCATTCCGGATTTTCGCCGGAAAAGAAATATTGAAAAAATGTTTTGAAATTTCAGGATTATTTTAAATTTATCGCACAAAACCAAAAACCAATAATTAACCAAATGAAAAAATGAGCGGAAGAATCATTTTTCTGATCGCCGGTATATTATTTATCCAGTCCGCCCTTGCCCAAAAGAATTATCTGCCGGCCAAAATATTCACCTTTAGCGGGGATACGGTCAACGGTTATATTGATTACCGGAACTGGGGAAACAATCCTTACAAGGTCAGCTTCAGAACCAGTCCCGAAAGCGAAGCCCTGGTCTATAAACCATTTGACATAAAGGGATTTAGCGTGAAGGGGGAACTGTATGTCAGCGCTCATATCGAAAGGGAAACCAGCCCGATTAAAACAGGGGAGTTGAATTATGACCCCAAACTCCAACTGGAAAAAGATGCTGTATTTCTACAGACATTGATCCAGGGTCCAAAGAGTTTATATTATTTTAAAACTTTACAGGAAAACAAAGACCAGTTTTATATTCAACAGGACTCGCAATTCCGGTTGTTAATTTTTAAAAAATACCTGAAAGAAATCGAAACGGTTGACAAAACCCAGCAGGTTATTACAGAGAACAAAACTTATATCGGCCAGTTAAGACTTTACCTAACCGGTTGTCCTTCCATTCAATCCAAATTAAAAACCGTCAAATACGCTGTAAAAGATTTCAAGAAATTGTTCCAATATTACTATGATTGTACAAATACCCAAATGGATTTTGAAAAGAAAGCTGAAAAAGTGAACGTGGAGCTTGGGGTTTTATTAGGAGCATCCGTAACAAACATTAACTTTGAAAGCGTCAGCAATGTTTATCAGTTTCTTGTTAACTCTGAATTTGAACCCTCGACCTATTTTACGGCTGCTTTCTTTGCGGATATTGTATTTCCCCGGAATCAGAGAAAATTTTCAATTGAAAATGAGCTCTTTTTCAACCGCTATTATTTCACAGCAGAATACACCGAAACAGTCAATGAGAATCAATATACTGTTTACAAAACCAAAATCGGTGTTGCTTATATAAAGCTGAATAACATGTTCCGGTTTAAATACCCTTTGGGCAAAGTTTTTATTTTTATTAACGGAGGGATGACGTTCCCAGTGATGACACATCGGCAGACGGCCGCAATACCAGTGGTGGCTATCATTTTACCACGATGAACATACTACCCGCGAAAGCGCGATAAACGGCATAAGAAAAATTGAACAATCCTTGTTGTTGGGACTGGGATTCAGGTACAAATGGTTATCATTTGAGACGCGGTTGGAAACCGGTAACGGGATGGCTTCAGAAAACGGATTAAAGTCAACTGTGAACAGGATATATTTTTTGCTGGGCTTCAGGTTCCGTTAACAGAGCGCTCCGGATAGTCGTTTATTTACTTTATCCTGAATTTATTTGAAAAAGAATTAATATCCTGTCATCATAACAAAAAGAATTAATTATTATCTTCGTATAAATCTTCAAGACGATGAAAGCACTCGAGTTTCGATCAAAAATTAAAGGAAACCAGATTTTGATACCGACAGCGATTCAGAAAGAATTGATAACAAATGATGAAAAAAAAATAAGGGTGATCGTACTGTTTGAAGACCCGGAAGTAAATGACGAAACGCTCTTCCGGGAAGCGGCTGAAAAATATTTTTTAAAAGGGTACGCTGATTCGGACTCGATTTATGATAACGACTAATCATGAAAAAACTGGTTTTCGGTGATATTGTATTATTAAAATTTCCGTTTACGGATACAAATATTTACAAAAGAAGGCCTGCTTTGATTATCAACGATTTTAGGGATAGGGATATAATTGTATGCAGAATTACAAGTCAAAATTATAATACTGAGAATGACGTTTACATTAAAGATTGGAAAAGTTCAGGACTAAAACTCCCCTCTGTAATCCGGGTTCATAAACTGGCAACTTTAGAGAAGAAGATGGTTGATATGGTAATGGGTAAAATTGATTTAAAAACCAAATCCCGGGTTAAGTCAATCTTTTTAAAGCTATTAGATTAAAACCCCGGCATTATTTTAATTATACTCACCGGTAGTAACCAACAAAATTAAATCAGATTAATCGGTTAGGGCAGGGTAGTGACATTTTTCGACCCGGAAAAAGCGGGTTGAAAATATCGAAAATTTTGAACATTGCCGGTCTTGGTGCCTCTGGAATTAATCTGATTTTTAATCCGGGTAAGCAATCCTCACATGATGAATATTCAGCAGCCGTTTTTTGATCACTTTTTTAACGGTATTAATCTCCTTTAACGAAATATCCGCATTGATTAACTGATTCTCTTTCATCAGTGAATCAACAATATTGTCCACCAGGTCGTTGATCTTTTGCTCATCGGGTTCGTTGATGCTTCTCGAAGCGGCTTCCACCGAATCGGCGATCATCACCACTGCCGTTTCACGCGAGAACGGTACCGGCCCGTGATAAAAAAGGAATTCAGACTGGTCAACTTCCATTCCGGGGTTCATTTTTTTCTCAAGGCGATAAAAATATTCCACCCTCCGTGTACCGTGATGAGTCCGGATAAAATCAATAATGGCTTCCGGCAACCTCGCTTTTCGCGCCATTTCGATACCTTTGATCACGTGACCGATAATAATGCGGGCGCTTTCGTCATAAGTCAGTTCATCATGGGGATTGTATCCCGAAGACTGGTTCTCAATGAAATATAACGGATTCTCCATTTTTCCAATATCATGGTAAAGGGCGCCTGTCCGGGCCAGCAATGCGTCCCCGCCGATGGCATGCAGCGCATCGGAGGCCAGATTGGAAACCTGCAGGGAATGTTGAAATGTCCCCGGCGCTTTGATGGACAACTCGCGCAACAACATGTTGTTGGTATTCGAAAGCTCGAGCAGGGAGAGGTTTGTCAAAACACCGAATAACTTTTCATAAATGAAAATTAACGGGAAGGCAAGCAACAGCAAAATGGAACTGCTGCCAAGATACAATGTCATATCCCACGAAAAGTGATCGAGCGATCCTTCCTGCAACAACAACATGCTGACATAAACGATCATATAAGTCAGGAAAACCATAATGGAAGTCCTGAAAAGGTCTGACCGTTTTGATAATTTCTGAACTGTAAAAACAGCCATCAATCCGGCGGCAAACTGGGTGTAAAAGAAAACGAAACTGTTGGGGGCATAAAATCCCAGGATCAACACGGTTATCAGGTGAACGATGATGGCGATACCTGCATCGAGAAACGCAACCAGGATGATGGGCAGTATGGCAAACGGGATCGTATAGCTCCATGCCGGAAACTTGTCAAAAATAAAATGAGTCACCACGATCAGCAAAATCTGTGTCAGTAAAATGATCAGGATATTTTTCAGCGAATCATAATACTTTTTTTTGTGAAGCACCAGGAATAAAAACTCGATGACAAACAGCAGGGTGATCAACAAAACCATTCCCGAAATAATCGTTTTCCGGGACTCCGACAATCCCATTTCCTGTTCATATTCAGCTTTTAACGAAGTAAGTATCTGATACTTTTCAGGAGTAACCACCTCGCCTTTTGAAATGATCAGTTCACCCTTTTGGATCAGTCCCTGCACATTCATCACATGGCTCAGAATTTCATTCATTTCGGCTTTGCTTCTTTTTTCATCATAGATCACATTCTGAACCAGCGACTGCGTCAGTACATTGTTTAAAAACAAACTGTCCTCACCGGTGTAATTGCGGATCTTTTTCTGGATATAATCATGGGCCGTCCGTACGGTAAATAATTTTCCCAGATCAATTTTAGTGACTTCATTTCCCCTGATCAGATTGATTTTAGAGGTACTTGATTTACCTTCAAGAACCGGATTGTAACTGATAATTCCTGTCTTTTCAATGTAATCGTAAATTTTTCTGGAGACTCTCGCAAATTTTAAAGAATCTTTAAGCCGCGTATTGCCAAAATGGAGGATCCACTGGGTACTATAGGTTTTGTCGAAGTTGTCCTTCCCTCCCAATTCTTCATGATACCTGAAATAGGGCGCAAAAGTGTTCATGATCTGTTTGCGCTCCTCTTCCATTTGCTTAGCGGTCTTCAGGATGGGAAAGTCAAAAGGAGCGATCAGGTCATTGTGGCTCCAGGGTTTACCGAGCTGAAATTCATAACGGAAAAAGCTTTCTTTCGGGCTTATCCAGACAACTATGAAAATAGCTATGATAAAAAGTAGTACTTTTATAATTTCGTAATAATATTGTTGAAGTGTCGAAAAGATATTTCTCATTTCGTATTAATTTGTACTACAAAAGTAGTTAAAAGCATAATTGAAACGCTATGGAATACGGAATATGCCTTCAGGCCCTCGTCCCCGTAAGGGTTCAACCCGGTGACAGAGAAGAATTAACAAACCAGTTGCTGTTTGGCGACCTTGTGATCATAAAGGGGCAGGTTAAAGACTGGCTCCTGATCCAAACCGTAGATGACGAGTACGAAGGATGGGTTGACAGGAAACAGGTAAGTTTTATTCCAAAGGAAGAATTCAACGGGTTGTTAAATGAAGAAGACCGTTTTTCGCTTGAACTTGCGTCCAGGGTAACCGCTGAGGATGGAAAGAGTTCCCTTATTTTTACCCTGGGTGCCAGGCTGCCGGGCTACACTGATGGCGCCTTTAAGATAAAAGGAAATGTTTATCCTTTTTCGGGTGAAACCTGTACAAGCAATGAAAAAACAACTGCCGATCATATTTTATTCTATGCCGGAAAATATTCGGGGTCACCCTACCAATGGGGAGGGCGTTCGCCCTTTGGTATTGATTGCTCGGGTTTTGTGCAAATGGTTTTTAAGCTATCCGGCATCTTGTTGCCCCGCGATGCATCACAGCAGGTAAACCAGGGTGAAACGGTAAATTTTATCCATGAAGCGCGTGCAGGAGACCTTGCTTTTTTCGGTGAAACTGATGGAGACATTACTCATGTGGGAATCATTACAGGTGAAGGAACCATTATCCATGCCTCGGGGGATGTACATACTGACACGATAGACCATCAGGGAATTTTTAAAGAATCCACAAAGCAATATACGCATCATTTGCGCACGATCAAGCGGATGCTTCCGTAATCACTTCCTGAAATCCGGGTCGAATGGCCGGAGGACGATACGGGTTGCAGGGTACGAACTCCCTGTAGCTTATTTCCCATATACCTTTATACTTCCTCAATTAACCAATTCCCCCGCTTCAAATATCCACGTCTGAAATTATTAAAATGCTGCCGGTTTCATAGCGGACGCATGAAACAAGTCGGGCAGGAATGTGCTTGATGAATTAATAACAAAGAACCATTCTAAATTTCATTTTCCTGTTGTAAATTCTCCTAAAAAAATAATTTTGCATCGCATTTTCTTCGGGGCAGGGTGCCCTGTTTTCGCCAAGGCGCAGGCAGGAATTCCCGACCGGCGGTGAAAGCCCGCGACTCTCGTCTCAGACGAGACTGACCCGGTGAAATTCCGGAGCCGACAGTAACAGTCTGGATGGTAGAAGAAATGTGATTTGCCGGAACCGGTAAAAAACGGTTTCCGTTTCCCTGTATTTCAGGAAACGGAAACCCGTTGTCCGTTTCCTCTTTATGACATGTCAGACTCCCCCGGCGTAATGCGTGGTTTATTTGAAAAATCAAGATTTACAAGTCATGAAGAGGATTTCAATTTTTTCGATCCTGTTTCTTTTGTGCATCCGTTTTGCTTTTCCGCAATACGTGCTTACGGGCACAATCGTTGATGCCGGAAACAGAAAGCCGTTGAGAGGCATTCATGTCATCATAAAAGACAGCGGTAAAGGGTCTGTCAGTAATGATGACGGCTATTTTTCCATTACGACGGATTCATACAAAGGAACACTTTCTGTTCAGGGTGTGGGATACAAAACGGCAACAATTCCGTTTCATATTAAAGAAAACACAAAAGATCTCGGTTTGATATCTTTGCAACAGGAAATCATTAATCTGAATGAGATCACTGTTTCTGCCGGGCTGGTAACCGGTAAAGAAACACCGGTCACAGTTTCCACCATTCACGCAAAAACAATTCACAACGAACTGGGTGACAGGCCGCTCCCTTTTTCGTTTGATCAGATTCCGGGTGTTTATACCGTCAGAAACGGCGGTGGCAGCGGAGATGCCGAAATGAGCATCAGGGGATTCAGCCAGGAAAATGTGGCGGTTATGGTGGACGGCGTCCCCATCAACGGTGTGGAAAACGGCCTTATCTACTGGAGCAACTGGCTGGGACTTGCTTCGGCAGCGGCTGAAATACAGATACAAAAAGGACCGGGTTTTTCCAATGCGGCGGTAAACTCGGTGGGCGGAAGCATCAATATCGTTACCGAACCGGCTTCCAGGACCAGAGGCGGTTCGGTAAGCTACGGAATAACAAGTTACGGAAACCAGGAGGTCGTGCTTAACCTGAACAGCGGTAAAATGAAAAACGGCTGGAGCATCTCCCTGATGGGCTCTTACCTGAAGGGCCCCGGATATATTGATGCCACGTATGTGAGCGGATGGTCTTATTATCTCGCAGTGAGTAAAAAGATCAACAAAAGAAACAAGCTCACACTAACGCTGATGGGCGCTCCCCAGCGGCACGGACAACGCACCCTGAAGCTGTCGGATGATGAATACCGGCGACACGGCAATTTGTTCAATAAGGATTGGGGCAGTTATAACGGAAAGATCAACAATGCCTCCGAAAACTTTTATCACCGGCCATTTCTGGGGATAAACCATTATTTTACAATTGATAAAGACAAAAAACTGGCTACTTCGGTTTATCTTATTATGGGCAACGGGGGTGGTAAATGGTCGGAGAATTTTAACTATTCCCCTACGATCTTTTCCTTCAGGAATGAATCGGGGCAGATTGACTGGCCGGCAATTTACCGGAACAATGCCACGCACGGGGGGAGGTATGTTTTAAATACAGGAGATACGGTCAGCGGATATTCTTTAAATGTACAAACCCATTTTTTGGCAAGCCATATCGAAACCGGGTTGCTTTCAACCTGGCAGCAACAGATCAACGGACACTTTAAGTTTGTTGCCGGAATCCATTATCGTTATTTCAATTCGTTCCTTCGCGAAAAAATTACCGACCTGTTGGGTGGCCAATTCTATATTGACGACTATTCATGGGCTGTTGAAGGGGATGCCGGCCGGAATGAGGTGAAATCGGTGGACGATATCATCAAGGTCAACAACAATTCCGTCATCAATTTTGTGAATGCCTATGCACAGTTGTTTTTTGAGGGCGGGCCTTTCAATGCTTATGTTTCGGTAAACGGCAACAACAACTGGTATCAAAGAATTGACAGGTACAATTACGTGGAAAATACCAAAAGCAATATGGTGGTGCTTCCCGGTTTTGATGTGCGCGGCGGATTGGGTTACCAGCCGGCCGGACAGCACAACCTGTATGTCAATGGCGCTTTTATTTCAAAAGCACCTTATTTTAAATATGTATTCGGGAATTTTAACAATCAGCCGGTCATAAACCTGCAAAATGAACGGGTTAAAACCATTGAAGCAGGCTACCGGTTTGAGTCGCCGAAATGGATGGTAAACCTCAATGGCTATTACACGTTGTGGTCCAATGTTTCGCTGTTGACAGATGAATATGTGCAACTTGAAAGCAACCTGCAGACCCGCGCTTTGATAAACGGTTTGGATGCCGTGCATCAGGGTATCGAATTGGAAGCCAAAGCAAAACCGATCAGGAATTTGAAGCTCGGAGCCTTTTTAATGCTTGGCGACTTCAGGTGGAAAAACAATGTGGAGGCCACACTTTTCAACAACGAAAATACACCGGTTGATACGATCCGTGTTTATGCAAAAAACATTTATGTAGGGGGGACGGCCCAACAACAATTCGGATTAAATCTTGAGTTCCGGTTGCTGAACTTTTTCAACATACGGGCCGAATGGGTTTACCTCGACAAGATATTTGCCCGTTTCTCGCCGGTTTCAAGGATTGACCCCGATGATGCCGGTCAACCTTTCAGACTGCCCGGTTACCAGGTGGTGAATGCATACATCGGCATTCCGTTTAAAATTTCCAATATGCCTGTTTTGTTACAAATAAACGGGTATAATTTACTGAACAATAATTACATCGAATGGGGGGAAGACGGCACGGGCCACGATCTGGATACTTTCAGGGGATTTTGGTCATTCGGACGTAATTTCGATTTTAAATTCCGGCTCTATTTCTGACTTTTTACGGTGTAAACAGGCCCAAAAGCAGTTAAACTAAGTAGATTGCTTCTAAATTATTAACATTGACCTGAATATAATTTATTGAAACACTTTTAATTATTTTTAAAAGTCAGGGCAGGCACATCAATTGTTAACAATTTTTTAACGTATGCAATTTGTTAAATCTTTACATTTACCTTCCATTTTTCGACCAACAATTAATTTTAGTATAAACCAAAATCAAAAATGCGTATGAAACGGAGAAAATTACTTTTTACCTTATTGATGGTTTTATTTATTAGCGGAACAGCGTTTGCACAAGGAATTATCCGTGGTGTAATTCAGGATGCTAATACAAATGAAACCTTGATCGGAGCAAATGTGATCATTAAAGGAACAACCATTGGTGTTACCACTAACCTCGATGGGAGCTTTCTTTTAATTGCACCGGAGGGAGAGCATACCCTTGTAGTCAAATATGTAGGTTACGAGGAGAAAGACATTGACATTACAGTCAAAGATGGTGCTACTTACAATGTAGGTACTGTTTTGATGGAATCAAGTGCCATTGGCCTTGATGAGGTCAGTGTACTTGCATCCGTTGCCGTTGACAGGGAGACCCCTGTTGCCGTCAGCACAATTTCAGCCAAGTCAATTGAAGAGAACCTGGGAAGCCAGGAGTTTCCGGAAGTGATGAACTACACACCCAACGTTTATGCAACCAAAGGCGGTGGTGGTTTTGGAGACTCACGCATCAACGTTCGCGGTTTCGACCAAAGGAATGTAGCCGTTATGATTAACGGTATCCCCGTTAATGACATGGAGAACGGATGGGTTTACTGGTCCAACTGGGCAGGATTGGGTGATGCAACGCGTACCATCCAGATACAACGCGGATTGGGGGCATCAAAGCTGGCCATCAATTCGGTGGGAGGTACCATCAACATCATCACCAAAACAACCGACATGAACAAAGGCGGATCTTTTATGATTGCTGCTACCGATTATGGCCGTTTCAAATCCATGCTCACTTTATCAACCGGCAAACTGAAAACGGGGACTGCAATTACTTTTGTGGGCTCACGTACTTTCGGAAAAGGTTATATTGATGCAACCTGGGTTGATGCCTGGTCCTATTTCCTTTCGATCAGCCAGGATATCGGAAAGGATCATCAACTTGTTTTTACGGTCATCGGTGCACCGCAAAAACACGGGCAACGTGACGGTTATTACATGCTTGATTCAACCATGTATGAAACTTATGGTGCCAAATATACCCGCAACTGGGGATGGCGCGGTGGTGAGCAACTGAATGAAAGGGTTAACTACTACCATAAACCGCAGATCGCTTTGAACTGGTATTGGAATATTTCAGAGAAAATTTTCCTGGCTACTTCCGGTTACATTTCGTTCGGTAATGGTGGCGGATCAGGTCCATTGGGTAACAGAAATTATATGTTCGACCAGAATGGCAGCGGTTATTACCTGAAATACGAACCCCCGCAGACTGCCAGCGGTTATTACGACTGGGATCTCATGGCCGACCTGAACAGCCAGGACATGTATTCGGTCAGAGGGGGAGACACAACCTGGTATCCTGCCGGTGAGTCGAAACACATCATCCGTAACTCGGTCAACAACCATTTCTGGTCCGGTTTACTGTCTAATCTGAGATATAATATTTCAGACCACTGGACATTCAGCGGTGGTATTGACACAAGATTCTATGTCGGAGAACATTACCGTGAGGTAAGAGACCTCGTAGGGGGTGACTACTGGCCGGATAAAGTGTTTGGAAATACAGTGGTCGGCGACAAAATTGCCTATTGGAATGATGGCCTTGTAAAATATGGCGGTTTATTTGCCCAGGTAGAATATACGGGAAGAAGAATATCGGCATTCCTGGGGGGTACGGTTTCCAACACATGGACCAAAAGAAAAGATTATTACAGTTACCAAACCGGCGTAGTAACCGAAGAATATGCCAAAAACAACCCGAACATCAGTGAAACGTTGTCAAATCTCGGATACAATGCAAAAATTGGCGCCAACTATAACATCAATGAAAAGAACAATGTTTTCGTGAATGCAGGTATTTATTCACGTGTTCCGTTCTTCAGGTTCCACTTCCTGAATTACAGAAATGATGTGAATCCTGACCTCAAGAACGAAAATATCTATGCTGCTGAACTCGGCTACGGTTTTCTCGGTAAAAAATTCAGGCTTAATTTCAATGCATATTACACAGTATGGGGTGATATCTCGCAGCTAACCAGTTTCTATATTCCTGATCCCGAAAACCCGGATGAAACAATCAGGGTAAACGCTTTTGTTTCTTCCCTTAAAGAAACGCATACAGGTATTGAGCTTGATGCACAATATACCATTACCAGGTGGGTGAATATAGGTGGCATTCTGTCTATTGGAGACTGGAGGTATTCCAACGACCCGGTTGCTGACCTGTATGACGAACAAACGCGTGAAAAGATCGGAGAAGGTACCCTTTACTTAAAAAACCTGAAAGTTTATGACCAGCCTCAAACACAAATCGGTTTGAATGCAGATTTCAGGATTGCCAAAAAGATTGACATCGGTGGACAATGGTTTTATTACGATAACCTCTATTCAAGATATACGCTGGAAGACCGTAAAAATCCGGAGGACAGGGGACAATCATGGAAATTACCTGCTTACACGTTGTTGAATGCCCGTTTAGGCTGGAGCTTCAAAATGGCAGGACTTGATTCCTATTTCCTGATCAACTGCTACAATGTTTTCAACACGGTTGCTTTGGCTGAGGCAGAAGACAAAGGTGTTAAAATGGACGACGGCTCTTATGAGCATACATTCAAAAAAGGATTCTGGATTTGGGGACGTAACTGGAACTTCTCGCTGAAGGTTCGTTTCTAATCCACTGGACTTTTATAAAAAAGCCCCTCATTCAGGGGCTTTTTTTTTAACTTTATTCCCAAATAAATGCCAATGAAAAAAGAATTCTTATTGTTTCTCGTATCGGTTTCCCTGCTTGTTTTTTCTTCTTGCCAAAAAAAGCAGGAACCCGCAAAACCATATCTGATCATGTTGTCGCTTGATGGTTTCCGGTGGGATTATCCGGCTTATGCCAATACCCCTGTTCTCGATTCGCTTCAAGAAGCCGGAGTAATTGCCGAGTCGCTTAAACCCTCGTTTCCCACCAAAACGTTCCCGAACCATTATACCATCGCAACGGGATTGTACCCCGATCATAACGGGCTGGTAAACAATAGTTTTTTTGCACCGGATTTGGATAAGTTTTACAGGATCAGTGACCGGGAGGCCGTTGAAAACGGAGATTTTTACGGGGGAGAGCCCATCTGGGTAACCGCAGAAAAACAAAACGTAACGGCAGCGACGTTTTTCTGGGTGGGCTCCGAAGCCAAAATCGAAGGCGTCCGGCCGGAATACTGGTATAAATACGACAAAAGCGTCCCTTTCAAATCAAGAGTGGATACGGTAAAATACTGGCTGTCACTTCCAGAAGCAAAAAGGCCGCACCTGATCCTCTGGTACTATTACCAGCCGGACCACATTGGACATGAAGCCGGACCTTACAGTGAGGAGACAATGGCGATGGTTGAAAAACTGGATTCCTTGCTGGGTTATTATTTTACGCAGATGCGTAAACTACCCCGGTTTGATAAGTTGAACTTTATTATCACTTCCGATCACGGCATGACCGAAACATCAAATGACAGGGTTGTTGTGATTGATCAGTTTATTGACACGGCTGACCTGGATATTCTTACCGGTGGAAACCCGGTTTTAAATATTAAAGTCAAGCCCGGCGAGTTGGAAAAGGTTTATCGCCAGTTGAAAAGTGTACCGCATATTTATGCATGGAAACATGACAGCGTACCTGCACGGTTGCATTACGGACATAATCCCCGCACGCTTGATATTATCGTGGCCGCTTATCCCGGCTGGTCTATTGTAACAAGCTGGAGAAACAGGGTTGGAAAAGGTAACCACGGATATGACAACGATTTTAAAGATATGCATGCCATCTTTTATGCTGCCGGACCGGCTTTTAAAAAAGGGTTTATTCATCCGACATTTGAGAATGTGAACATTTATCCGCTAATCACCAGGATCATGAACCTGAAACCGGCACCGGTGGACGGGAAATTCGAGAATGTGGAGACGATGTTGAGGTAGGGAATAGGAAATCTAATTTCTAATTTCAAAATCAATACCTTGCTTGTTGTGCTGTATTTCTTCTATTTTTTTATGCTACTTATTTTGTTTGATAAGCCTCAGCCGGCGGGCAGACTTGTTCCCGGGTGGAGTTCATTATTTTCGACCCGCTGAAAGCCCCTGCCCGCAGTGCCTACTCTAAGGCCCGTTCAGCGGGTCAGGCTGACTGGCTCCAGCAGACATACTGGTAAGTTTATTCTTTTCATAACATTTTATAGCTTTATCGGGTATCGGTAAAATCCCTAACTTTGCCGTAAGATGAAACGGTTATACATAATTGCAGGACCAAACGGTGCCGGAAAAACAACTGCATCTTATACCGTTTTACCTGAAATACTAAATTGCAACGAATTTGTTAATGCTGACGAAATAGCAAGAGGTATTTCACCGTTTAATCCGGAAACTGTTTCAATACAAGCAGGCAAACTGATGCTTCATAGAATAAATGAATTGCTTCAAAAAAAAGAAACCTTTGCATTTGAAACAACGCTCGCTTCAAAAATATTCATTGAGTTCATTGAAAGAGCTCAAAAACAGGAATATGAAACAGTATTACTCTTTTTAATGCTGAATTCAGTTGAGTTGGCTTACGAACGTGTTGAAACACGAGTAAAAGAAGGAGGACATAATATACCGAAAGAAATTATTAAAAGACGTTTCTATAGTGGCTTGAAAAACTTTTTTACAAACTACATTACCATTGTTGATAAATGGTTTCTGGTAGATAACTCAGGAGAAGAATTTCAATTTATCGCCGAAGGAACAAAAGATGAACTAATAATAAAAAATAATAAAGTTTGGACCGCATTAAAAAAAGAATATTATGGGAATTAAAGAACAATTAACCGAGTTGGAAGATAAAATCGCAAAAGGGCTGGAGGAAGCTTATCGAAAGATGGTTATGTATAAAAGGCATTTAAAAAGTCCTGTTGTTTTATCAAAAAAAGGGAAAGTTATTAAAATTGACCCTGAAAACATTCAACCAACTGTCAAATATAAACGGTAACCGTTCTTTGGAAAATGAAAAAAATAATCCTTCTCCTCCTGATAAACTGGCCGGTCATATTCAACGGCCAGGAAAAATTACTGAATGCAGGACCCATGCCGGGATACAGCACCATGAAAGAAGTGGCCATCTGGTGCCAGACGACCCGGGAAGCTACCGTGTTTGCAAAATTCTGGAATGTGGAAAATCCGAAAGAAGTCCGGCAGACCAACACGGTGAATACAAAAGCCGGTGACGGGTTTACTGCCCTGTTGATCGCAGGCGACCTTGAGCCGGGAAATACCTATCAATATGAGCTTTACATTAACGATAATCCCGTTTTCCTGCCCTACGAAACCGTTTTCCATTCGCAAAAGATATGGAAGTGGCGTGGCGATCCGCCCGATTTTTCTTTCCTGACAGGAAGTGGTTCCTACATCAACGAACCCAAATACGACCGCCCCGGAAAGCCGTATGGAGGCGGTTATGAAATTTATAACAGCATGGCCAAGAAACATCCCGATTTCATGATCTGGCTGGGTGATAACGTATATCTGCGTGAACCCGACTGGAACAGTTGGTCGGGTATTATCCACCGTTACACCCATGACAGGGCCATTCCCGAATTACAGGAATTCCTTACCTCAACCCATCACTATGCCATTTGGGATGACCATGATTACGGGCCCAACGACAGCGACAGAGGTTTCTGGAATAAAAACATGACCATGAAAGCGTTTGAGCTTTTCTGGGCGAACCCTTCTTATGGCGTGGGCGATATCAGGGGAGCCATCACTTCGTTCCAGTGGGGCGATGCCGATTTTTTCCTGTTGGACAACCGTACCTACCGCTCCCCTGACCGGAGAAAAGAGAAAAACAAGACCGAATTGGGGGAACAGCAGCTCCAGTGGTTATTCGACAACCTGGCAAGCAGCTATGCAACTTTTAAATTCGTTGTGATGGGCGGCCAATTTCTCAGCACTTCCGAAAAATATGAATCATACAGTAATTACGGATTTGACGGAGAAAGAAAAAAGATCATTGATTACATTTACAAGCAGAACATTCACAACGTGATCTTTGTAACCGGCGATGTGCATTTTTCTGAAATATCGGTTTTACGGAAAAAAGGGAAACCCGATATCATTGACATTTCTTCCTCACCACTCAACAGCGGTCCAAATACGAATGCCATTAATCAAAGTAACGCGTTGCGGGTGCCGGGCTCGGTGATCATGGAAAGGAATTTTGCAGAAGTCCGCATAACCGGTCCCCGCCTGGACAGAAAAGTTACCGTGACCTATTATGATGTCAATGGAAAAGAACTGTACAAATATGAGTTCAGGGCGTGGTACCGGGAACGGAAGTGATGTGGATCTCCTGTCAGGTCTCCCGAGGCCTGTGTGATGGCGTCCTGACAGGTGTGGGGCGGGATACGAGTTGCGGGTGTTGACCTTAACTCTTTTTCTCTTAACTCATAACTCTCACCGGGATGCAGGAAAGAACGACTGAAAACGAAAACAAACAACATCGTTTAACTCTGAATCATTGCTTTTATGTGGATATGTGGGTTGGAAAAATGCAATGATGTGAGAGTCCCCTGCAACAAATGTGAAAATGATAGATTAGTGAATTGCGAAGAGCGGTTGGTGAGATGTGAAACTGCGAGGTGCAGGTTACGTTTGGACACCTGACAGAATCATGTCCAATATC
>JAADID010000044.1:0-1040 GCA_013151505.1 Chlorobiota bacterium
GCCAACAATTACCTGGGGTTGTCCAATCATCCCAAACTGATCGAAGCGGCCAAAGAGGGAATGGATACACACGGTTACGGTATGTCGTCCGTAAGGTTCATTTGCGGCACCACCGACCTGCACAAAAAGCTGGAAGCCGCCATCGCCGACTTCTTCGGAACGGAGGACAGCATTCTTTACGCCGCCTGTTTTGATGCCAACGGCGGTATTTTCGAGCCATTGCTGACCGATGAAGATGCCATCATCTCCGACTCGCTGAACCACGCTTCCATCATTGACGGCGTGCGGCTCTGCAAGGCCAAACGATATCGCTATCCCAACGCCGACATGAACGGGCTGGAAGAAGTATTGAAGCAGGCCCAAGAGCAACGCTACCGCGTGATCGTCACCGACGGTGTGTTCTCCATGGACGGCAATGTGGCGCCTGTGGACAAGATTGTGGAACTGGCTGAAAAATACGATGCGCTGGTAATGGTTGATGAGAGCCATTCGGCAGGTGTTGTCGGACATACAGGCCGCGGTGTGAGTGAACACTTTGATATTTTCGGCAGGATAGACATGATAACAGGCACCCTGGGTAAAAGCTTCGGCGGTGCCATCGGTGGATTCACAACCGGACGCAAAGAGATCATCGAGATGCTGCGGCAGCGTTCGAGACCCTATCTGTTCTCCAACTCATTGCCGCCCATGGTCGTAAACGCCGGTATCAAAATGTTTGAAATGATGAGCGAAACCAACATCCTGCAGGATAAGCTGCATGCCAACACCGAATATTTCATGGAAAAGATGTTGGCGAAAGGATTTGACATCAAACCCACACAATCAGCCATCTGCGCGATCATGCTTTACGATGCCAAGCTCTCGCAGGATATGGCGGCGAAGTTGCTGGATGAGGGGATTTATGTCATTGGCTTCTATTATCCGGTTGTGCCGCAGGGGCAGGCAAGAATACGTGTGCAACTCTCGGCAGCCCATGAACGCGAACACCTCGACCAGGCCATCGAAGCATTTACAAAAGTCGGAAAAGAGCTTGGGGTGAT
>JAADID010000044.1:1081-6665 GCA_013151505.1 Chlorobiota bacterium
TTTGTAATCCGGAAGTAATCCCGAATAAAATTGTATTTGTATTCGGATTAATTCGAACAGTAAAAATGAAAAGGCATGAATAAATAAGGTCGGGATTTCAAATCCCGACCAGCTTAAAGATATTAAACACATGAAAACATTTTTCAAAATATTGGGCATTCTGGTGCTGATCATCATCGCGCTTATGTTTATTCTGCCATTGGTTTTTGAGGGCAAAATTGAAGAGCTTGCCCGGCAAGAGATCAACAAGAATGTGAACGCAAAAGTTGATTTTAAGGACATTAACCTTTCACTGTTTAAAAACTTTCCCAATTTCACACTGGGTATTGACGGGCTGACCGTGATCGGGAAAGATGTCTTTGAAAAAGATACGCTGGCAAAAATTCAAAACACCTCGGTGACCATTAACCTGTTCAGCGTTTTCAGGGGCGGGCCATACAAGATCACTAAATTTTCGATCAATTCACCAGTCATCAAAGTCAGGATACTGGAAAACGGACTGCCCAATTATGACATTGCCATGCCGTCGGAACCGGCAGAAGAAACCGTGGAAACCGGTCAGGAAGATCCTTTTGAGCTCATTTTGAATAATGTGTCGGTCAACAACGGCCGGCTGACTTACCTTGATGAAGAATCTGATGTCCGGAATGTCCGGATTTATGCGAACGGTCTGAATAACTCGCTGTCAGGCGGCCTGACGGCAAATACAACTGTCCTGCACACCAAAACCACCATTGAGCATCTGACTGTCGAAAGCGGCGGTATGAATTACCTGACGGATGCCAGACTGCGTTATCAGGCCAGCATCAACGCCGACCTGAAAAATGAAATTTATACACTTGGCAAAAACGAACTGATTCTGAACGATCTGCTCCTTAATTTCGACGGGTCGGTTTCATTCCTTGATGAGGGTATGAACCTTGTGCTGACGTTCAACGCCCCGAAAAACAAATTTAAAAGCATTCTGTCGCTCGTTCCTGCCGCTTACCTGAAAGATTTTGAAGGCATTGAAACCAACGGCGATTTCTCACTCAACGGTTCGGTGAAAGGCATCTACAACGACGAAAAGCTGCCTTCATTTAATGTTAACCTGAAGGTGAACAACGGCTATTTCAAATATCCCGACCTGCCCAAAGCCGTGGAAAACATCAACATTAAAACCACAGTTTACAACCCGGGCGGAAATGAGGATGCCACCGTTATCAATATCCCGGAATTCAATATGACAATGGGCGGTAATCCTGTCAAAGCATCGCTGATTCTGAAAACGCCTGTTTCGGACCCAGAAATTGACGGGAAGATAAAAGGCGAAATAGACCTGTCAACAGTTAAGGATTTTTATCCGCTCGAAAACGGCGAAAACCTTTCCGGGGTTTTCGTGACGGACATCACACTCCGCGGCAAAATGTCGTCCATCGAGAATGAGCAGTACGATAAGTTCATTGCCATGGGGACAATGCTTGTCAGGGATATGACTTATACAAGCCCCTCGTTCCAGCATCCGGTAAACATTTCAAGTGCCCAGTTGAATTTCAGTCCACAGTACCTTGACCTCGTTGCGTTTAAAATGAAAACGGGCAACAGCGATTTTTCTGCCAGAGGAAAGATCAACAATTACCTGTCGTATGTTTTTGCCGATGGTAAGCTGAAAGGAACACTAAGAACAAATTCAAAATATTTTAATGTGGACGAACTGCTGACAAGCGGGAGGGAAGCGGAAATGTCCGGAGAGGAAACGCCAGACAAAGAAACCACAACAAAACAAGATACAACCGGTTCCGTAGTGAAAATCCCTGAAAACATTGATTTTGTGCTGACTTCCCGATTTGACAAACTGGTCTGGGACAATCTGAACATGGCCCATGTCAGCGGACAGATCATCGTCAGGGATGAGGCAATGGACATAAAAAATCTGAAATCCGATATCAGCGGCGGGCAAATGACGGTGAACGGGCAATATTCCACAAAAAACACCGATAAACCCGATGTCAGTCTCAACCTGAAACTTTCCGCTCTGGATATTCCTTCTTCTTACGACGAATTTGCCCTGGTGAGAAAATACCTGCCGGTGGCAAAAAAAACAAAAGGTAAACTTTCGGCCGGGTTTTCGCTGACTACAAAACTGGATAAGGAAATGGTACCTGTTTACGAAACCATGAACGGGCAGGGACAACTGACCACCACACAAATTACTATTGACGGACTGAATACGCTGGTGGAAATTGCCAATGAGTTGGACTTTAATGAGTTGAAGAAGCTTACGCTCGAAAAAGTCAACATCTCATTCCGGTTCATCAACGGCAAACTGATCACCAAACCGTTCACCCTGAAATACAAAGATTTCACAGCGGATGTTGAGGGCTGGACGGGAATTGACCAGTCCATCGAATATGCAATATCACTGAACATCCCGAGGGAAAAACTGGGTAGCGGCGCCAATGACCTGCTGGATGATCTGGCGAAAGAGGCAAAAAAATACGGTCTGGATTACGAATTGCCCAAAACCATCAAGGTGGGTGTGACGGTCAGCGGAACATTGTCCGATCCTAAAATCAAAACCGGTCTTAAGCAAAGCAGCGACGACCTGGTGAAAAAAGCAAAAGAGGAAATCGCCAAAGAGGTGAGTAAGGAGCTCCGGAAACAGGCACAAAAAATCCGCCGACCATACTGCAAAGCAAATTATGGCTGAAGCCCACAAGCAGGCCAATAAATTGAAAAAAGATGCGGATGCAGCCATTTCCAAACTGAACCGTGAAACCGACAAACAGGTGAAAGCGCTGATGGATGAGGCGAAAAAACAGGGGCCCCTGGCCGAATTTGCGGCAAAGGAAGCCGTTAAAAAGTTGAGGTCTGAAGCAGATAAACAGGTCGGCAAACTCAGAGGTGAAGCAGACAAACAGGCAGATGCTCTCCTGAAAGAAGCTCAAAAGCAGGCCGACAAGATCAAACAGGATGCACAGAAACAGGCGGATGCATTGTTGAAGAAATAAGATTTACAGTATTTTTGACAAAATAAATCTCACGCAGAGATGCAAAGGCGCAAAGGAACAATCATTTAAAAACTCTGCGTCTTTGCGCCTTCGCGTGAAACAAAACAAAACAAAACAAAAACCAAATGATCTTCGGAATAGGAACCGATATAATTGAAGTAGAGCGGATGAAAAAGCATCTGGAAGACAACGATGCTTTACGCGACAAGCTATACACACCCGATGAACAGCAATACTGCACTCGTGGAAAAGTAACCATGTACCAGTGCTATGCCGCCCGTTTTGCCGCCAAAGAAGCATTTTTTAAAGCACTGGGTACCGGTTACCGTTACGGCATGGCCTTCCGTGAAATTGAAGTGCTGAATGACGAATTGGGCAAACCGTATGTCAACCCGCTCGGTAAAGTGAAGGAATACCTCGCAGAGCATAAAATCAGTCATATCCACCTGTCCATTTCCCATGTAAAGTCCGTGGCCAGCGCGATGGTGGTGCTGGAGAAATAAGTACAGGAGACGGAAACAATCCGAATGATGAGTTGGACGGGAATCCTGATGAGAAAGGAAACCTTTGAAAATAATGTTGTTTGTAAAAACGCCAAAAACAGGATGTCAATTTATTGATGATCTGATATTTTGAACACCACTAATTTATCACCTTCTTTTATGGCAAAAGCCCTGTACTTTTTCGTAATTCGAAACTGGTAAATATTTGATGACTTCGGCTCTCTCTTTTTTAAATTTACTTCCTGAAAGTTGCCTGTATTGATATAAGCCTTTGCTTTTTTCTTTTTTTATATGCAGGAAGTATCTGGCGGGACTTCAGGTATAAAATGACTTTCTCGCTGGCTTCAAATACTTTCATTTAGATATCAAACAATTTTTCAGGAGGGTTATTCTTATATTCTTCCAAAGCTTCTTTCACTTCTGATGACAGATCTTTTTCGTTCACTTGCCATAAGATTTTATACCCGTGGTATTCAGCAAGATCTTCCATAAGCTCCTGGTAAGTATTATATGTACGATGATTGAAATCTTTCAGGTTTTCGTTTATATTTATTGTAGTCATAATTGTTACCTCTTTAAAATAGTAAACATCCTTATTTTTAAGATCGGGGGTTTATCTTTGTACAAAGATATGTGATTTTGAGATAAAATAAGTCAAAGTATATCTCTCCGAACAAAAGATCAGCCCTGTTTATCTTTCCATAACCCATGTAAAATCTGTGGCCAGCGCAATGGTGGTACTGGAGAAGTGAGTGCAAAATGTAGAAATGATCCGAACGACAAGTTGAAGGGGAATCCGGAAAAATATGAGCTTTCGAGAAAATGTTGTTGGTAAGGATACCAACAACGGGGAAGGAGAAAATCACGAAGTGATTAAACATGAATAACCCCGCACTTCGTACGGGGAAACACACTAAAAGCTATTTATCAATAGAAATTCTTCCCTGCCTTTTGCCCTGCCCCTGCCCGTCCGGTCAGGCGGGCTTCAGGGCAGGGATTAGGGTTTCAGATTGTATCCGGCTTTAGCCGTTAACTGAAGGATTAGGTAACTGATTTGTTTCATTCCCAGCCCTGAAGGACTGGGTAACTGATTTGCTTCTTATGTTTATGTTTCTTCGCTATCAGTTTCCCCGTCTCTGCCCGACTGCATCAGTCAGGCGGGCTTTAGGGTGGGGATTATCTCCTTCCCCCACCACCTCAAACCTCACACTCCTGCTTTCGCCGTCTTCATCCACAACTGTAAGCGTGTGCCAGCCGGATACGGGAGAAAAGCCGAACTGATGGATGGTCTGTGTCTCGCCGAGGTAAATGTTATCTATGTGCCAGTACACCTTTTTCGAAGGAAAGCGATGGCTGATCTCAAAAATGATCTTCTGCTTCTTGCCTTCGGCCCCCACCGGAACAAAGATTTTAGCCCCCTGCAAAGGATAGATGAACTCCATCACGGCGCTACCTTCATCAGGTGTACAACCGGGAGCCCAGGGTGGCAATGTCCGGTATGAAGGATGTAGTTTCCGGTAATACCATTCCTGAACAGGCGGCAGGACAAACCATGAAACCGTTTTTATTTGGCTATCCTCTGCACAATCACGTGTTAACCGGTATTTTTCATTTTTACCGGTATGGATCAGATGGTGATACGGACATTGTTTGGAGCGGTCGCCGTTTTGAAAAGAATAGATCGTATCGGTTTCGGGGCAAAATCTCGAAGCCCGGTAACCGCTTTGGGTGCAAACAACAAACGGCCTCAATTCATCGAGCGGCGGGTTGAAACGGGAGCGTGAATTCAGCAGATCAAAAACCTCAAACATAATGGGAGCCGCAGACCGTGTTCCGGTCAGTCCGTCGCGTCCTTCGCCGTCGGCATTGCCCACCCACACACCGACAATGTAATCGGGCGTGGAACCGATGGCCCAGCCGTCCTTGAAGCCGTAACTGGTACCCGTTTTCCATGCAATGTTCACAGCGGAACTGAAATTCTCCCAGCCCGCCTCGCTTTGAGGCCGTTTTACTTTGTTCAGCGCCTTATAGGTCATCCATATTGCCCCGGCATGCAAAGGAACATCTGTCGAGCGGAAGGATTCTTCAACT
>JAADID010000075.1 GCA_013151505.1 Chlorobiota bacterium
AACTGTGGTTACGAATCGAGTAAATGGCTGGGAAAATGCCCGGCTTGCGGCGAGTGGAACACCTTCGTGGAGGAGATCGTCAGCAAACCGGCAGGTAAGCAGAAAGGATACGGCAGCGAGAAACACAGGAGTAAGCCTGCTCCGGTTCATAAGATCAGCTCGGAAAAGGAAGACAGGATTAACACGAAATCCGGTGAACTGAACAGGGTGCTTGGAGGCGGGCTGGTTCCCGGCTCCGTGGTCCTGATCGGCGGCGAACCCGGCATTGGAAAATCAACCCTGCTGCTGCAAATGGCATTGACTCTGGACGGCACCCGGATATTGTATGTCTCGGGCGAGGAAAGCAACCGCCAGATCAAAATGCGCGCCGACAGGCTGGGGATCAACAATCCCGAATGCTTTATCCTGAACGAAACTTTTACAAGTGAGATTTTCAAACACATCGAAGAGTTGAAACCCAGCATGGTCATCATTGACTCCATCCAGACCTTGTACACCGACATGCTGGATTCATCCGCCGGCAGCATCTCCCAGATCAGGGAAACGGCAGCCGAGTTGCAGCGGTTTGCAAAAACTTCAAACATTCCGGTTTTGCTCATCGGCCACATCACCAAAGACGGATCGCTGGCCGGGCCCAAGCTGCTCGAGCACATGGTTGACACCGTCATCCAGTTTGAAGGCGACCGTCATTACGGATTCCGCATCCTGCGCACCATCAAAAACCGTTTCGGCTCCGCTTCCGAACTGGGTATTTTCGAAATGCAGTCGGGCGGTTTGCGCGAAGTTTCCAATCCCAGCGAGATATTGCTTTCGCAGCGGGATGAAGCTGTCAGCGGAGTAGCTATCGCCGCCATGATCGAAGGGCAGCGTCCCATGCTGGTGGAAACACAGGCGCTGGTCAGCACGGCCGCTTACGGCACACCCCAGCGCTCGGCCACGGGCTTCGATTTGCGACGGATGAACATGTTGCTGGCCGTGCTGGAAAAAAGAAGCGGTATCCGCCTGAGCAACAAAGATGTTTTCCTGAACATTGCCGGCGGCATCCGCGTGGATGACCCCGCCATTGACCTCGCCGTGGTGGCAGCCATCATCTCCTCATCCGAAGACATGCCGGTGGACAACAACATCTGTTTTGCCGGAGAGGTGGGGCTGTCGGGAGAGATCAGGGCTATTTCAAGGATCGAAAACCGTATCCTCGAAGCCGAAAAGCTGGGTTTTAAAAAGATCATGATCTCAAAATATAACCTGAAAGGAATAGATATTAAACAGGTGAAAATCGAAATCCTGCCTGTGGGTAAAATTCAGGACATCGGGGAAAAATTGTTTTCTTAATAACTTTCATCCGTGAAGATAAATCAGCTAACGGTCATCCTGTTTTTTTTAATGTTTCCTTTTCTGGCAAACAGCCAGCAGTTTTTTAGTTTAAGCGGGGGAATAAGCATTCCGCAAACCATGAGAAAACCCTCCAACCCTCACCTTTCGGCAGATGAGCAATTTAACAACTCCTTCATAATTTCGTTTACTTATAACCAATACAATAATGAGCATTTCGGCCTTGGATTGTCTCTTGATTATGTGAGGACTGTGGTGAGCATGAAGATCTCTTCCGGCGGGCTTGGCGGAGGATATTATACCGATACTGCAAACTACCGGTTTGGATTTATCAATGTGACACTGCTACCGGGATTTAAATGGGGGAATAATATACAGTTTTTCGTTCAGGCCGGCCCTTATTTTGGTTTTCTGACCAACACCAATCAGGATGCCCGCGGAAACATTCAAACTATTGACGCGGGTCTCACCCTGATCCTCGGATTGAGAATACACCTTGCCCGGCAAATCGGGATTGTGATTAAAAACAGCTACAGTTACGGATTCGTCAACAAATACCAGGATGCGGGAAATCTGACCACACTGAAAATTAATGTGCTGGCCGGAGTGTTTTATTCTTTTGGTTCTAAATAAACAAATTCATCTCCCGCCTTCCTTTGAATGCCAGCTTGTCAAGCAACAGCAATAAAACTATGATAAGAATGATCCCGGCAAAGAATGTGGCCTGTGCACCATTGACAAAGGAAAAAGAATTGCTCACAACATGAAACGATGAGACGAAGACGCCGTTAAAGAATGTCCTGATCCCTTCATAATACTGAAAAAGAAGCTCCTTGTTTGTAAAGTAAATACTTCCGATAGC
Organism: Chlorobiota bacterium; assembly: GCA_013151505.1. Taxonomy (GTDB): domain Bacteria; phylum Bacteroidota; class Bacteroidia; order Bacteroidales; family F082; genus JAADID01. The sequence goes on from JAADID010000075.1 coordinate 2,195, forward strand.
AACAACCACCGAGCCGGTGATAAGCAAAAAATAAGAGAGAAATGCGGGAACACGTACCTTGCCTTTTTCTGTTTCCGCCACTGCGTTCATTACTTTATCGGTAAAGCCCGCCGGGGCTTCCGAAAGGAAACCTTCCTTCAGCAGGTCTTTGATGAGTTTGTCATTCTTTTCCATATTTTTTTCTTTAACCGCGATGGCCGCTATGTTTTCGCAAAGATCGCAATGTTAATAAATTTATTTTCTTTGCGGCCTTTGCGGTTTATGATTAATAAATCACCGGCACGGTCTTTCCGAGTCGTTCCATGATTATTTTCAGCTTTTTCCTTATCCTGAACAATTTGACCTTCACATTGGAAACGCTTAATGCAGTTGACCGGCTGATCTCTTCAACGGGTTTTTCTTCAAAATAGTACAACATCAATATCAGCTTGTCTTCAGCAGACAGTTCCAGCAAAGCCCGAGTCAGTAATTTCTGCCTGCTTTCTTCAACTTCTTTTCCCGGTTCAGCATCGTAACTGTCTGTCATTTCCAATTCTTCGTCAAATGACCTGTACAGGTACTTTTTCTTTCTTGTTTGTGACACGGCCGTATTGTATGCAATCCGGTAAAGCCACGTCGAAAACCCAGATTCTTTCCTGAATTTCTTCAACGAAATATACGCTTTCACAAACACATCCTGCGCCACCTCTTCCGCTACGTGTCGCTCCTTAACTATCCCCCTTACCAAAGAAAAAACCCTGTCTTTATACCTGTCCACCAACACGGCGTAAGCATCACGCTCACCGTTCAACACACGGGTAATGATCATTTCGTCGGCTTCCTTCATGTATTGTGTTTGACGCTGCTACCTTCCTTTGGTTACAACCTTATTGAACAAAGATATTTACATTTGTGCCTTCGGAATAAAAACAAAATAAAGTTATGAAAAAAATATGGGTTTTTTTTACCTTCCTGTTTTTGGTTAATGCAGGTTTTGCACAGTATGATATTTATTTCAAAAACAAAGCGTTGCGCCTGGATTATTATCATACCGGAACCGACAGCACCGAAACCTATTCGTTTGACGAAATGATCATGGAGCCATACTGGGGCGGTTCCAAAACCAATCTTGTGGATACTTTTGAATACGGGAAATATTTTTTCAAAGTCATTCTGGTCAGAAATGATTCGCTGATCTATTCACATGGTTATTCCACATTATTCGGCGAGTGGCAGACTACCGACGAAGCAAAAACAACCCGGCGAACCTTTTCCGAAAGCATCATTTTTCCCTTTCCGAAAGAAAAAGTCAGGATTGAATTTTTCAGCCGTAACCGGGATGGACAATGGGTGAAAAAGTTTAAATACATTGTGGATCCTTACGACAAATTCATCAAACGCGACAGACGAATGGTTTATCCCTATTTCGATGTGTCGGTTTCGGGTGATCCGGCAAACAAAGTGGACATTGTCATTCTTCCCGAAGGATACACGGGAGAAGAAATGGGGAAATTTATTGAAGACTGCCGCAAATTTGCGGATGCGATTTTTTCCTTTTCACCTTATGCTGAAAATAAAGACAAATTCAACATCAGGGGCATACTGGCGCCGTCGCCGGAAAAAGGAACCGACAATCCGGGGACAATCACCTGGAAACGAACCCTTCTGAATACTTCTTATTATACATTCGACACGGAACGTTACCTGATGACAGGTGATTATAAAAGTGTTTGCGATCTGGCGGCCAACGCCCCGTATGATCAGATCTATATCCTGGTAAACAGCAAAAAATACGGAGGCGGCTCCATTTATAATTATTACAATGTCAGTGTGATCGCCAGCGCTTTTGCACCCAAGATCATGATCCATGAATTCGGTCACGGGTTTGCCGGCCTGGGAGATGAATATTATACTTCGGAAACCGGCTACAACGATTTTTATAATCTGAAAGCCGAACCGTGGGAACCTAACCTGACCACACTTGTGGATTTTGACCGGAAGTGGAAAGACATGATGAAGAAAAGCACCCCTGTCCCTACACCGGACATAAAAAAATATTATCACACGGTGGGTGTGTTTGAAGGCGCCGGCTACGTGGCCAAAGGGGTTTACAGGCCTTATCACGACTGTCTGATGAACAGCTTTTCAGGCGATGCCTTCTGTCCGGTATGCACAAGAGCTATCCAGCGAATGATAGATTTCTATGCCGAATAATCTTACAAACCAATCAGCTTTCTGGTTCTTTAGGGTCAGGTAGGGCCGGGATAAAAAGGGCTTCTTCTTTAGAAAGGGAATGCTCAAATATTAAAATCTTATACATTATTAATAAAATAGTATAACATCAGTGAGGAAACATTATTATACTTTTGCACCTTCAAAAATAAATACGACCAAATCAGAACAACATGAAAATAAAAAAGAACGTTGCAGTCAGTGATTCGGGGTTTGTTTTTAACCCGACAACAGGAGAATCATTTTCGGTAAATCCCATCGGGATGAAGATCGTCGAAATGTTGAAAAAAGAAACGCCGACACAGGAAATCAGCAATTATATTCTTGAAAACTATGAAACCGATGCTCCGACCATCGACAAGGATCTTTATGATTTTATTGAGATGCTGAAACAATACAGCTTAATTGAGGAAAATGAAAAAGCCTGAATATACAATCGGTGTAACGGCACTGAATGCCATTGATAATCCGGGGCCGGGCATCCCCGTTATCAGGGCTTTGCGTGAAGCCAAATCCTTTGATGTCCGGATCATCGGTTTGTCTTATGAATCGCTTGAACCCGGTATCTATATGCACGATCTCATTGACAAAGTCTATCAGATACCTTATCCGTCAGCAGGCACGGAACTTTTGTTTGAACGGCTTGAATACATCCAGCAGCAGGAAAATATGGATGTGATCATTCCCAATTTTGATGCCGAATTGTATTCATTTATCAAGCTGGAACCCAAACTGAAAAAACTCGGCATTCATACTTTTTTGCCCACCAATGAACAATTTGAAGAACGGCTGAAAGTAAACCTCCCCGAGTTTGGGGAAAAATATGGAATTCCGGTTCCCAGGAGCGAGGCCATCTATGAGGTCAAACAAATACCGGATATTGCCAAAGAATTTGAATGGCCTGTTCTTGTCAAAGGTAAATATTATGATGCCAAAGTCGTTTACAATCCTGAACAGGCAACCATTGCTTTCAACAACATTGCTTCAAAATGGGGCCTTCCCATCATCATCCAGGAATTTGTACACGGTACGGAATTCAATGTTACGGGACTTGGTGATGGCAAAGGGAACACAATAGCTACTGTGCCCATGCGTAAACAGTACATAACCGATATCGGAAAAGCGTGGGGTGGTATTGCCGTGAGCGACGACAGGCTGCTTCAACTCACCCGTGACTTTATTGCCAAAACAAAATGGCGGGGCGGTTTTGAACTGGAACTGATGAAAAACAAAGATGGTGAATATGTTTTGTTGGAAATCAACCCGCGTATCCCGGCGTGGATATATCTGGCTGTTGGGGTGGGTCAAAATATTCCCGAAGCCCTTGTCAACCTGGCGCTGGGCAAAAAAGTCAAACCTTTTGAGAAATATTCAGTCGGCAAAATGTTTATCCGTTACTCCTGGGATATGATGGTGGACTTGAGCGAGTTCGAGAAAATATCAACGACGGGAGAGTTGTAGGGAAGAGTGGAATGGAAGAGAAAACCCCACCCTAAAGGGCGGGGAAACTGACAATGTTCTTAATATAATAATTACAAATCCCTTATGTCTAATAAGCTAACAACTAACACAATAATATTCTCCCCCTTTGGGGGACCTGCCCGACTGCGTCAGTCAGGCGGGGATGCCGAAGGCAGAGGGGGTCGAAATAAATCAGTTACCCAGTCCCTGCCCGTCCGGTCAGGCGGGCTTTAGGGCTGGGTCTATACAAAACAAAAAATAAAAACATAATTTAACATGGAAAAACAACGATACGAAAGGCCGATCATCAAGAAACTCGAAAGCAACATGCCCAATAAATTTGGCATGCGCACCGAGTACAGGCCAATGACACATATTGATAATGTGGGTGTAAAGGATTTGATCAACGAACACGGTTCACCCCTGTTCGTCATTTCTGAAAAATCCGTTCGCGATAATATACGCAATGCACGCAAGGCATTTGAAACGAGGTATCCGAAAGTACAGTTTGCCTGGTCATACAAAACCAATTACCTGGATGCCGTATGCCGCACCTTTCATCAGGAAGGTTCATGGGCGGAAGTGGTTTCCGGGTTTGAATATGACAAGGCCATACACAACGGTGTGGATGGCAGCAAAATCATTTTCAACGGGCCTGACAAAACGGAAGACGACCTTGAAAAAGCCATCAAAAACAACTCACTGATCCATATTGATCACCTGGATGAATTATATACGGTACGGAAACTCGCTGAAAGAATGGACATAAAAGCACAAGTTGCCATCCGGGTGAACATGGACACAGGCATTTATCCCATGTGGGACCGCTTTGGGTTTAATTATGAAAACGGCCAGGCATGGGATGCATTGAATAAGATTATGCGTTCGGATGTTATGGAACTGGTGGGATTGCACACCCACATCGGAACCTTCATGCTTTCGCCGAATGCCTATGCCGTTGCGGCCGGAAAAATGGCCGACCTTGCCATCGGAATCAGGGATAAGTATGGTCACGAAATTCAGTATATTGACATGGGCGGGGGATTTGCTTCCCAAAATAACCTGAAAGGGGCATATCTTCCCGGCACAGACATAAACCCAACCATTGATGATTTTGCCGAAGCCATTACCAGCGCTTTGATAAACAGTAATTTTAAACCCGAAAAGTTACCGCTCCTGATCCTTGAAACGGGGAGGGCATTGATTGATGATGCCGCCTATTTACTGGGAACGGTGATTTCAAACAAAAGATTATCCGACGGTAGGCGCTCTACTATTCTCGATATCGGGGTGAATGTCCTTTTCACTTCTTTCTGGTATGATCACAAAATAACACCTGCCCAGCCGTTTACACAGCATACTGAAGATACGGTCGTTTACGGACCGCTTTGTATGAACATTGATGTTATCCGTGAAAATATCAGTTTGCCGTTACTTAATAAAGGAGATCATGTTGTTATTCAAAATGTGGGGGCTTACAATATGACCCAGTGGATGCAGTTCATAACGTTACGGCCGAGAATTGTCATGATAGACCTCGAAGGCAATGTGCACGTGGTTCGCGAACGCGAAAATCTGCAGCGGCTCCTGGAATTTGAAAAAGTTCCGGAACATTTGAAAACTTTTGAGCTTTAATATTTATTAAAGAAAAACAAACGAAGTTTTCGGCAGATGACTCTTTTCAGCGATATAATCAAAGACAACCTGTCGGGTTCGGGAACGATACTGCGTAAAGCTCAGTTGAAGCTGATAGAGCTGGGAAACCGGGAAAGGGAAATCACAAAAGACCATCTGCTGGGATCGCTGCGGGAACTTCAGGAACAGTTTCCGCAGTTTGGTTTATTGCTGCATTTTACAACGGCGCTTTCCGGTTATTTTCAGAAGAACAATAGCATTGACGGAAAACAACTGGCAGAATTTGTGAATGCATACATTACAACTTGGAAAGACAGCCGGGACAAAGCTTCGCTGAACATGATCAACCGAATTGATCTTTCAGGAAAAAATGTGCTTCTACACAGCAACAGTTCCGCCATTCACAATCTTTTCAAACACCTTTCGGAAAAAAAGATCCTTCCGGTTGTGTGGCAGACGTACTCTTCTCCTGCGGGTGAAGGACTGGCTCAGGCAAGGGTGATCAGTGGCATGGGGTTTGAAACTCATCTTATTCATGAAGATGCACTGAGTAATTTCATGAAGGAACTTGACATAGCCATCCTGGGAACAGACCTTGTACTGGAAGACCGGTTTTTGAACAAAGCGGGATCCTATTCCATTGCGTTGCTTTTTAAAGATTTTCGTAAACCGCTTTATTTATTGTCCGAAAAACGAAAAAAGATCAGCGCCACCGGATTATCACCCGAACAAATTGAGAAATTAACCGTTGAAAAGGAAAAACCGGCAACGGAATTGATACCTGACGACACCCCGGGCATTCGGGTACATAATCTCTATTTTGAATTTATACCGTTGTCACTGGTAAAATATATATTTTTGGATTAATGGAAGAAATGAATACAAAACAACGTTTGCACAACGCCTGGCATTGCATCATCAATAGTTACGGGCAGGTCTTTTTTTCCAAAAATCCGGTTTTTGCGATCATCCTGTTTATTGTAACATTTTTTGATCTTTATGCGGGAATCGCCGGGCTGTTAGCTGTAATTTTATCAAATTCCGTTGCCTCATTACTGGGATTGAGCAAAATAAAAATCAGGGAGGGAGCTTATGGCTTCAACTCGTTGCTGGTGGGTCTTGGCGTAGGGATTTATTACCAGCCGGGCGTAGAGTTTTACATTATCTTACTCATGGTATCGGTGATTACCTTGTTCTTTTCCGTAACCATCGAAGGGATTCTTGGGAAATACGGATTGCCGTACCTGAGTATTCCTTTTTTGCTGGGTATCTGGACGATCATCATTGCCACCAAAAGCTATTCGGCGCTGAACATCAGCGAACGCGGTGTTTATAACCTGAACGACATGTATGCCATTGGCGGCCTGACGATGGTAAAGCTGTACGAATGGTTCAACAACCTCGCTGTCCCCGAGTCTTTACGTATTTACTTCAAATCGCTCAGTGCCATTTTATTTCAGTATCACATGTTTGCCGGTATTCTCATCGCAGTGGGGTTGGTTTATTATTCGCGAATTGCTTTTCTTTTGTCACTCATTGGTTTTTATACGGCTTATTATTTTTATCTTTTTATCGGCGCAAACCTCAACGAGCTGGCTTACAGTTATATCGGGTTTAACTATATCCTCACTGCCATAGCCATAGGTGGATTTTTCATCGTCCCGTCACGCCGCTCCGTTCTCTGGGTTATTTTTCTGACTCCTCTGATCGCTATTATTTTAAGCAGTACGGCTTACATTTTTTCATACTTCCAGCTTTCCGTATTCTCGCTTCCTTTCAATATCATTGTCATCATGTTCCTCTATGTTTTGAAATTCAGGGAAAAAGATTTAAGCAAGCTGGCGCTGGTTACCATTCAGCAATTTTCTCCCGAAAAACACGCTTATAATTTCAACAATTATATGGACCGTTTTGGGAATTTACCCTGGATTGCCATGAAACTGCCTTTCTGGGGGGAATGGAAAGTCACGCAGGCTCACGGCGGACAATATACACACAAAGACAACTGGAAGCATGCCTGGGATTTTGAAATCGCGGATGACGAAGACAAAGTTTATGCTGACACGGGAAATAAACCTGAAGATTACTATTGTTACAACAAACCGGTTATTGCCACTGCCGACGGGACGGTGGAAGCCGTAAAAAACGATGTGGAAGATAACCCGATCGGTGATGTGGACATGAAAAACAACTGGGGCAATTCTGTCGTAATCAAACATGCTGAAAAGTTGTATTCACAAGTCAGCCATTTGAAAAAAGACAGCATCAAGGTTGAAAAAGGTCAAATAATAAAACAGGGCGAACTGATCGGTTATTGCGGGAATTCGGGCAGGTCGCCGGTTCCCCATCTTCATTTTCAATTTCAGTCAACGCCTGACATCGGCTCGAAAACAATCAGTTACCCCATTTCTTCGTATATCGTCAGGGATAATGAAAATTTTAAATTTCAACTTTCCGGAATTCCCGAAAAAGATCAACGGATTTCAAATTTAACGACCAATGAAATCATTAAAAAAGCATTCCATTTTGTTCCCGGGGAGAAAATGCGTTTTGAAACCGAAACAGATGGGAAAACGGTTCTGCATGAGTGGCTGATTGAAGCCGACATTTATAACAATATATATTTCGTGTGTCAGAGAACGGGTGCCAAAGCGTGGTTCAGGCAAAGCGGCAATGTGTTTTATTTTACACAGTACAACGGGAAACCCAACACCCTGCTTTATTTTTTCTATTTATCGTCATTCAAGGTGGTTTCGGCTTTTTATAAAAATATGCAGTTAAAAGATGATTATCCTCTGACTGTATTTCCGAATAAAAAATGGCTCTTCCTGCAGGATTTCCTGATCCCTTTCTTTAAATTCCTCAAAGCGGAATTTACGTTAAACTACAAATCGCTTGAAAAAGGAAAAGTTGAACGGATCGTTCTTGAATCATCATCTGCTTTCGGGCGGAGAAAAAGAGTGAACGATACCTTCAGGTTTTCAATACGGCTTACGCCAAAAGGAATTGAAAAACTGGAGATCAGCCATTCGGGCAAAACCATAACAGCAAACAGAAAGTTTTAATGCAATGCAAGAAAAAACATTTAAAGTAATAACGACAATAGTACTTCTGTTTGTACTGACAGGCAGCATGATGGGACAGCAAAAGGCGGATTTCAGACAGGTTGACTCGCTCACCTATCAATATTATCTCGACAAAAACTGGAAACCCGTTTTGAAAACCGGAAAACAGGCCATAAAAAATGATATTGATTATTACTATTTGCGAATGCGAATGGGCATTGCTGCTTTTGAAGAAGGCAAACCGGCCATTGCAGCCAACCATTTTAAAAAAGCGCTTAAGTTTAACCAAAATGACCCGGTAGCACAAGGATATCTTTACGATTCGCACCTTGAAATGGGAAAAACGAACCGGGCCTGGAAACTGGCCGGTAAGTTTAACCCGGCCTTGAGATCATCGCTGACCACAAAGATGAAAACCGTGGAATCGGTTGACCTGATGGGTGGCTACATTTTTTCAAACAATTACGAGAAAAACAACGACCTCTACCTCATGGGCAGCGATTCGCTTTTTGGCAAACAGAGAATGTACGGCAATGAACAATATCTGCATGCAGGCATAAAGTTTAATTTCTCCCCAACAGTCAGCATGTATGCTTCTTTCAACAATATCAACATTCAGACGAGAAGCAATTTTGAATACATCTCCTATAAGGAAGGCACAATCACCATTGATACTTCGTGGGGATATATCCGGTATCCGGATACGATACCCGATACCAGCCGACAGTCTTTCAGCAATCCCATGAAGCAAAACGAGGTTTACCTGAACATGCGGCTCCAGTTTAACAAGGGCTGGGCGCTGACACTTTATTCCAATATCCTTTTCGTGAATGTGAACAAAACAAAAGCCAATTATGAAGCCATTACCGTTACGGACACGGCTTATTATGTGGATGCCACCGGTGATTACGAGTTATTCGACTACATAACCGATTCTTACACTTTCACAAATGTTGATTCATCTTTTGTGAACTGGGTGGCGGGATTCAATCTGGAAAAAGACATTAACACAGTTACCTTTTCTTTAACCGGTTCATTTTCACAAATCAACAAGGGCAACCAGCTTCAGGGAGGAGTCTCTGCGCTGTATTACCCTTTCGGGAATACGCGTTTTTACGGATATACGGGGTTTTTGTTTTTCAACAATTTTTACAGTGAAGAGGGGGGGAACAATAACAACGGAAATAAACCCGACAATGAGAGAAGGCATGGCAACGGCAATAACAATAATCCGGGAAGATACAACGCTGAAAGCCGGGTTGTTTTCTCGCAAAAGCTGGGGGTACAGCTATTCAAATCGGGCTGGCTTGAAGGAGAGGTTTATTACGGAAACCTGAATGCCTTAAACCTGAATGACGGATTCATTGTTTTCAACCAGCCGGATAAAATCAATTTAAGTCTGGGACTGACTTTTACCGTCCTGATTACCCGGCATCTGGAACTGGGAATTTACTACCGTTACATGGACAAATCGGGAAATTATTTCACATTTGACAAAGAACATACAAGATATCAGAATTTTTCGTTTAACTATCAAACACAAAACTTAATCGGAGGAATAAAATGGAGATTTTAAAGAAAATATTATTTACTGTATTAATTATTGCCGGAACAACAACTTATGCACAGAATTTTGAAAAGACAAAAGCCGCTTTCCTGAAATCGTATGAACTGGAATACGGCGGTGAGTACAGTAAAGCCATCAATGTGCTGAAAGATGTATATAATGAAGAATCTTATGAGATCAACATCAGGCTGGGCTGGTTGACCTATCTTTCCGGGTTGTTTACCGAATCCATACCCTATTATGAAAAAAGTATTTTGTTGAAACCCATGTCCATAGAAGCCCGGCTGGGCATCGTTAATCCCGCTGCTGCCATGGGTAACTGGACACAGGTTGAAAAATATTACAACGAAATACTGGAAATTGACCCTGAAAATTCAACGGTCAATTACCGCATGGGTGTCATCTATTATGGCAGGGAGGATTATACCACGGCATTCAAATACCTGGAAAAAGTAGTGAACCATTATCCTTTTGATTACGACGGGGTGATCATGCTGGCATGGACCAACTATAAACTGGGGAAATACAGGGAAGCAAAAGTGCTGTTTCAGAAAGCATTACTCATACGCCCCAGTGATAAATCGGCTACTGAAGGGATGG
>JAADID010000038.1 GCA_013151505.1 Chlorobiota bacterium
GTTGAAAAAACAAACAAAAATTAAAATAAATAAAAAGAAAGGAGGGCTAAGCTATGCAACTGGTAAAAAGAAATGATGACTGGAGGCTTCCGACGATTTGGGAAGATTTCTTCAGCAACGATCTGTTCAATTTTCCGTCGTTTATGGCCACAGGAACGACTGTTCCGGCAGTAAACATCTCGGAAACCGAAAACGAATACATGGTTGAGATGGCTGCTCCGGGGATGAAAAAAAGCGACTTCAACATCAATTTGGATGACAGGGTGCTGACCATTTCCTCGGAGAAAAAGGAAGAAAAAGAAGAAAAAGAAAAGAACTTTACCAAAAAAGAGTTCAGCTATCAGTCCTTTGAACGATCTTTTACTTTGCCTGAAACTGTTGATCAGGAAAAGATCATGGCGAAATATGCCGATGGCGTGCTGAAGGTTATTTTGCCGAAAAAAGAAGAGGCAAAAGCCAAATCGTCAAAAGTGATCAAAGTTTCCTGACGGGAAAGATCGTAACGTGGCTGGTCCTCACGGACCGGCTTTTTTATTTCAAATGAAAGGAGGGTTTGGTTATGAAAAAGTTAGTTTTGTTTCTTGCAATCCCTTTTCTGATGGTTTCATGCAACGCACAAACCAATAAAGGTAATGACGTTACAGAAAAACCACAGAACAAGAAGGAATTGACTGCCAACCAGCCAAAAGTGGACATCAAGGTTAATAAAATCTATGATGAAAACGGCAACCTGATTGGTTATGATTCTGCTTACGTTTGGTCTTATACCAACGAGTACGGCGATTCAGTGAACATTAATCCTGATTCGGTCCTGTATCAGTTTAAACCGATAATCGGCTCCAATTTCCCGGATTTCTTGCAGAATTATGATAAAGAGTTTTTCGGCGACTCGCTTTTTTATCATGATTTTATTGCACCCGATTATTTTATGGACAGATGGGAAAAGGAAATGAGCCGGATGAACCGGATGATGCGCGAAATGGATTCTCTGAAGGAACAATTTTTCAGAGAGCATTATCCCGGTTTGAAAAAAGAAACGCCGAAAACGAAAACACTTTAGAAAATATTTTTGGAAACCCTGCTTTCATACGATCAGAAATGTCTGTTTGGGGGGAGCGGGGTTTTATTTTGGATCATAAGCCCATTTCAGGTAAATACTTCCCCAGGTAAACCCGCCTCCGAAGGCTGAAATGATCAGGTTGTCGCCTTTCTTCAATTTGTTTTCCCATTCGTGTAAACACATCGGGATCGTTCCGTTGGTGGTATTCCCGTATCGCTGGATGTTGATCATCACTTTTTTGGGGTCGAGGCCCATACGCCGGGCGGTGGCGTCAATGATCCGCAGGTTGGCCTGATGGGGTACGAGATAGGCAATGTCGTCACTGGTCAGGTTGTTGCGTTCCATCATTTCGACGGAGACATCAGCCATTCCTTTGACAGCAAATTTAAAGACGGCCTGTCCTTCCTGGTGAATGAAATGCAGACGCGCATCAATTGTTTCATAAGTGGGTGGTTTTACCGAACCGCCGGCTTCCTGGTACAAATAAATACGGCCTGAACCATCGGTATAATTTTGTTTATCTAATATGCCGTATCCGTCGGTGTTGGGTTCCATCAGGACAGCCCCCCCGGCATCGCCAAAAAGGATACAGGTTGTTCTGTCGGTGTAGTCAACAATTGAAGACATTTTGTCGGCACCAACCACAATCACTTTTTTATACTGCCCGGATTCAATATAAGCTGATGCAGTGTTTAATGCAAAAAGAAATCCGGAGCAGGCTGCATTCAGGTCAAAACTCCAGGCGTTATTAATTCCGGCTTTATCGCAAATAATGTTGGATGAGGCGGGGAAAAGCATGTCGGGGGTAACTGTGGCAAGGATGAGCAGATCAATTTCACCGGGTGGAGTATTGGTTTTTTTCAGCAATCCTTTAACCGCTTCCGTCCCGATATCAGAAGTTCCTTTACCTTCACCTTTTAAAATATGTCTTTCTTTGATACCTGTACGCGTGGTGATCCATTCATCAGTTGTGTCCACCATTTTTTCCAGTTCCAGGTTTGTCAGGATATATTCAGGTACCCAACCATATATGCCTGTGATGGCAGCTCTTGTTTTATTCATAATCCGAATTTATCACGTTCAAGCGGGCGTAAAAGTACAATTTTTATTTCGACGGGATTTTTTAACGGATTCCCTTTTTCCGGTCGTGCTGTTGATGAATTTAAATGCAGATTATCAGTCGGGCTTAAATGTAAAAACTCTTGATCCGGTGATGATCAAGAGTTTTAATGATTGATTTATACTTTAAGCGGGCTACTCGGGTTTGGCATTTTCCAGTACCAGTTTTCCTTTATAATACAGGTCGCCGTCAACGTAATATGCACGGTGATAAACATGAACGGTTCCTGTTTCGGGACATGTTGCCAGTTGAGGCAATTTTGCCTTGTAATGTGTCCTTCTTTTATCTCTTCTTGTTTTCGAGATTTTTCTTTTCGGATGTGCCATTTTTTATTGATTTAATGTTTTACTTATTCAATTTTATGTTCTTCAATGCATCCCATCGGGGATCAGTAGCATGCTTTGAATAATTTTCAAGCTGGTGGATCATTTCGGAGTCGCAATCATCAGGGTTCTCATGAACTCGTTTTACCGGCAGCAGCAGGTTGATGTATTCATAAATGTACTGTTTCACATCAAGGCTTGTCTGTGCAACGGGTAAGATCACAACCTCGTCGGATTCTTCGGCATAAGTTTTTCCAAACTTAACGATCAACCTGAACTCGCCTCCCACAGGTTGACGAAGTTTTCCGAGGCAACGATCGCAAACCATGTCCATATTGCCGGAAATTATAAAATGCAAATCCAGCAATGCCGGTTCTTTGATAATGTTTAAGTCAACCCGGAGGCTGCCCTTTTCATTTTCAAAATATTCAAAGCTTTCAAAGAACTCGTTTTCAATTTTATAAACAAATTGGTGATGGCCGTGACTTAACCCATGAAATGGTATTAAATATTCCTTCTCCGTTTTCACCCTCTCTAAAATTGGGCGGCAAAAGTAATGATATTTATCTGTTTAAACAAATTTTTAAGAAGGACTTTTTCTTGTGAATTCAACCGTCGGGAATAAATTTTAATGTCAGTAAATCCGCCGGAAAGTTTTTTTGAAATATCAATTCCCGTACCTTTGCATGCGTGGTAACGTATAAGAACAGACGGAGCCTGTTTTGTATTCTGAAAATTCCTTTTTTTAGTTTGACGAAGGTAAAAAACCGGATGTTTGATAGTATAACGGTAAAAAATAAAATCTTTTGGAAAGAAGAACGAGCATACTGGGAAATATTGACTGGTTGACGGTATTTTTATACGGTATCCTGGTTTTTTTCGGATGGATAAGTATTTATTCCAATTCTCCTGACGAAGCTACAACGCGGCTTTTTGACTTATCGGTAAAACACGGAAAACAACTGCTTTGGATCGCTATGGCGGTATTTCTCGCTATTGTCATTCTGATTATTGATGCGAAGTTTTTTTCAACTTTTGCTTTTTGGCTTTATTTACTGACTCTTGGTGTTCTCATTGCCGTATTGTTATTCGGGAAAACCGTAGCAGGTTCCCGCTCGTGGTTTCAGGTAGGGAATTTTGCCATTCAGCCTGCGGAGTTTGCAAAATTCACAACAGCACTTGCCCTGGCCAGTTACCTGAGTAAACTGAACATTGACATGCGCAGCCTGAAAACCAAAATCGTTGCCATCACGATCATCCTGCTGCCGGCACTGCTGATCTTTATGCAGAACGACACGGGTTCGGCCCTTGTTTATTTTTCCTTTGTCATTGTTCTGTATCGCGAAGGTCTTTCGGGGGCCATTTTTATCATAGGTCTGATTATGGCTGTGTTGTTCGTAACGACTCTTTTATTTTCAAAATTATATGTCCTTGCGGCTCTGGCTTTGTTGCTTTTACTGGGTTTGGTTTTATTCAGGCGATTCCGGAAAAACTGGCGATTGACACTTTCGGTTTTCACCCTTGCTGCTGCTTTTGTAATGAGTGTTAATTATGCTTTCGAGCATGTGCTTGAGCCACATCAGAAAACAAGGATCAATGTGTTGATGGGCATTGAAAAAGACCCGCGTGGTGCCGGTTACAATGTAAACCAGTCATTGATCGCCATCGGGTCGGGGGGACTGACCGGAAAAGGTTTCAGGAAAGGCATGCTTACCCAGTACCAGTTTGTGCCGGAGCAAAGCACGGATTTTATTTTTTGTACCGTGGGTGAGGAATGGGGTTTTGCCGGCGTTCTGGTCGTTGTCTTGTTGTTTGCCACCTTGATCGTAAGAATCATAATACTGGCTGAACGACAACGATCCAAATTCAGCAGAATATACGGCTATGGCGTTGCCTCAATCCTGTTTTTTCATTTTGCAATAAACATCGGAATGACCATCGGGCTGTTCCCTGTTATGGGAATACCACTTCCTTTTTTCAGTTATGGGGGATCGTCATTATGGGCCTTTACCATCCTGCTTTTCATTTTCATCAAACAGGATGCAAACCGGTTGAATGTGCTGTAAAAGGGTTAGGATAGCGAGAGACCTGTATAACGAATTTTAATAAAAATTAATCCGGTTGTCAACGATATCAGCGTCATCTTTGAGGGCGTTATAAATCTCTCCGCGGTCAATTTTCATTTTAAACCTGTTGGCCATCCGTTTCTTGATATTATCAAGATTGTCGGGAGGCGCCACTTTATTCAGGTTATTCAGTTTGACGACAAATATGCCACCTTTTCCTTCAATCGGTCCGAATTGTTGTCCCGTTTCGGTTCCAAATACACGTCCGATGATTTCATTTTCGGTACCATAACCTTTTATGTTTCGCGAAACGAAGGTCAGTGCAGGCATATTGTCTTTTTTAAAACCGTCCACCCCGGCAATTTTTTCCATATCGTCCCCATAGGGTTTTATTTCATTCAGGATCAATTGGGCTTTCAGGTGGTTGAATACTTTGGCATTTAACCGGGTTTTTACCTGGTCGAGCGGGAGATAGCCTTCTTCAACCCTGTTGGTCAATACGGCAACAACAAATTGGCCTTCAAGGTCAAAGACTTCACTGACCTGGCCAACTTCTGTATTATCGTTAAATGCCCAGCGAATGATCTGCCGCGGGTTATTGAGGCCGGGAATGTGGTTATCCATTTTATGGATTTTTTGCGCAAGGCGCTTGTTGTATCCGCTATTGTCAACGGCAGTATCAAATTGGTCAATATTATGTGTTTCCGATGCCAGTTTACTGGCTTTTGCAAATATTCGCTGATAGGTTTCGTTGCTTGCCAGAACTTCCTGGTCAATCATTGCCACCCTTACTTTCTTTTCAATGTTCTTCTTGCCGGTAACCTTAATAATGTGAAAACCAAATGGCGTTTCTGCCATAGTCACATGATTTATTTTAGTATTAACCACCGCTTCATTGAATTGCCAGACCATCATACCATCGGCAAACCAACCCAGATCTCCTTTATTTGATTTTACGGAAGGGTCATCTGAATAGGAGAGCGCCAGGGTTTCCAGTTTCCTCGGCGATCTTTTAATGACTTTAAATAAACTGTCAGCAAGCTTTTGGGCTTGTTCTTTTGTCCGTGTTACAGTTTGTGCTGCCCTTGCCGAACCACTGTAAGCAATAAGTATATGACTTGCTTTTAAACTATCGGGACGGTTTTGAATATCCATGAGACGTGCAATATGGAAGGTATTGTTTTCCAGATACGGTTTGGCAACTGTGCCCACAGGACTGTTGAACATAATGGAGTCAATCTGAACAGGTAACTGTCCCCTTGCTTTCCAGGAACTGTCATAAGGATTATCGGAATTCAACTGGACAAAACGCGGAACATCAACCGTTGTTTTGAATTCTTCATAAATCTGGTTGATTTCTTTCCTTGCCGCCTGTAAATCTTTGATAGACGGGATAACTTCAAAAATAACGTAATCGAAGTCCACACTGGGCGCCTCTTTGAAACGTTCTTTTTCCTGTTCATACATGGCCAGATAGTCATCCTCGGTGGGCGTGATGAGGGTGTCGGGAACCGTGATGAACCTTTTGGCAACATAATCTATGTCGGCTTTATCGTTTTCCTGTGAAAATTCCATGGCTGCCAGATCTTTCGGAATATAATATCCTTTTAATATGAGGTTCTGGTATTTTTCCCTGAGTCTGTCATTTTTCAGGTAATCTTCAAAAAGAAACCATTGTTTTTTTATTTCAGGACGGTTTTGATCAAGCGTTTCCAGAAACTGCATGACTATGTTTCTGTCAAACTTTCCGGTATTGGGATTAACAAATGACTGTTGAACAAGGGGATGTGGATTCGGACCCTGGACCATATCGAAAAGTTCATCCGAGGTAACGTCGAGGCCTAAAGCATCATACTGGTTATCCATCAGAATTTTGTTAACCATTTGATCCCAGGTTTCGTTTTTTATCCTGAAGATATCTTCAGCTGCTAACTTTTCCACTTTTTTCTGCTGCTTTGTGGCATCAATGTTCTGCTCGACCTTGTTATTAAAGTCAATTATGGTAATTTTTTCGTCATTTACTTCTCCTGCAATCATTTGACTGGCGCTCCTGTTGCGTTGCTTTGTGAAGTCACCCAACACAAAAGCAGCCAATGCCACACCAATGATAATTACCAAAAACGTTGAATGTTTTCTAATACTACCTATTACCGCCATCTCTAACTTCTTTTACTGTAAAATTTTGAGGTGCAAATGTACAAATGTAAATGGAAGTATGAAAAAAAAATTCCAATATTCCGGGAACCCATGAGAGTATATTTTAAAAATTGACCCCCAGCGTTTTACGATGCAACCCTTTGCCCTTGCCTGAAAAAAGGCTATCCGGCACCTCTTAAAATTTATGATATGATCCGGAGTTTTACTTCTTCCAGACGGTTATTGCTCGAATTTAAAATGGTAAAATGATAGGGTGGAATGGTTATTTCTTCCTGTTTGGCGGGAATACTCTCATGGTGATGGATGATAAAACCTGCCAGAGTTTCGTATTCCTCTGAGATGGGAAGGTTCAGTTTATATTTTTCGTTCAGATAATCAATCTCAAGGCGTGTTGAAAAAATATATTCCTTTTCTCCTATTTTCTTTTCTATGGTCTGTTCCGTATCATATTCATCTTCAATTTCACCAAAAATTTCTTCAATGATATCCTCCATGGTTACAATACCCGAGGTTCCTCCGAATTCATCCACAACAACTCCGATGCTTTTATGTTGTTTGATAAATATGTTCAATACTTCCGGAGCAGGCATGGTTTCGGGATACACATCCACTTCCCTGACGATTTCCTTAATTTCTTTTGGTTTATTGAACAAATCGTACACGTGAACATAGCCAACCAGTTTATCAATGTTTTCCCTGTAAGCCATGATCTTTGAGTGCCCTGTATTTATAAACAATTCGCGTAGTTGTTCCACGGGGGCATTCAGATCAATGGCTTTGATTTCGGTACGCGGAACCATGCACTCACGTAATTTGATATTTTTAAAGTCCATCGCATTCTGAATCATTTGAATTTCCTGCGTGAACTCCTCTTCTTTTTTTATCTCATCCTGATTGTATTCTTTGACGAATTCTTCGAGGTCAATGGGGCTGAACTTATACCCCGGCTGGGTCAGTTTGATCTTAAAGACCTTTTTCAGCAACAGCCCGGCAATCCCGATATAAAGCAATACGAGCGGGTAAAACAAAAAATAGAAAAACCAGACCGGAACAGCAAATAGTTTAAGTATGAAATTAGGATTTATACGGAACAGAATTTTGGGCAGGAATTCTGCCGTCACCAGAATGAGCAGGGTGGAAATGATGGTTTGAATCAGGAGAATGACAAATTCGGAACGATAATTTACGGGTAAAATATCAAGCAGCCACGGTTCGAGAAGTTTAGCCATAAAAATACCGTAAATAACCAGTGCAACGTTGTTGCCCAGCAGCAGAGAACCCAGAAAACGGGAAGGATTCCGGTAAAAGACGGACATAATACGCGCCGGCATCAGCTTTTTTTTCAGATCCAGTTCCTGTTTCAGGCGGCTGGAACTGACAAAAGCAATCTCTATCCCGGAAAAGAAACCGGAAAGAAGGACCATGATGATGATAACCAGAACTATTGTACTCATCGCTTTTTTGTCAATGTAAAATTAGTAAGAATCGTTGAGAAAAGCATTACCGCATCAAAAGAGAGCTCTTTCATAAAGAAAACCTTATTTTTTTGCAGATGCCGTATCATCCATAACCTCCAGTTCCCCGCGGATGTGGTAAATACTTCTGTCGGTAAATGATTCATTTGATCGCAGGCTGTCACCATAAATAATTTTGTCAGGGCTGGTAATTTTTACGAAAGTATTTGAAAAGATGGTTTTTTTCTTCTGGTCCCACACCAGGTTTTCCGTATTCAGTTGCTCTTGGGTGTCAAAGTTTTTCACTACCACATCATTGCGGGCCTGCATGATTTTCTTTTTTTCGTAGGATATTCCGTAATTGGCCCTGATAAATGAAACCGGGACGCCGGTCGTGTCATAAAAGGTGATTTCAAATCCATCCGGAAAAACGGTGTAAGGTTCTTTCCCTTCAAATCTTTCCATTTTCGAGCTGCGCAACAACACCCTCAAATATCCCGAGTCGGTTCGTTCGTATTCTATATTATAGGCTGTTACCAACGGTAGTGTATCCGTCCTGGTAATTTCCTGGATGGTTGTAATAGAATTTTCACAAGAAAAAAGCATCACCACAACAAACAGTGTAACGATGCTTTTTATGAGAATTTTTATCATTGTGGATCAGGTTATTTAGCTGCCCGAACCGTTGTAACTTCATTAATCCAGCAATCAACCGTGTATTTGTCCCCATCGTTTAAAGCATAAAAGAACAACAATTCTTTTGATGGAAAATAAACGCTGTATCTTTTGATTCTTTCGTTGGCCAGTTCGGTCAAATCGGGCTCCACCTTTTTTGCTTTTTTGTATTTATCCACCGCAGCCCAGTAAGCTACTTTTTTTGTCAGGTCATTGTCGCCGCAGTCGGTAGCAGACATCACATAAAGATCGCCGATAAAGATGTAAGGCTGTCCCCAGGTCGGATTCATCTTCGCTGCCTCGAGGGCCATCTGCCTGGCTTTCGGAAAATTATCCAGCGCCCGGTAAGCTTCGGCCAGGAAGATATAGGCATCGTCCACTTTTTCATTATCCGCCATTTTGGTAGCGGCTTCCATGTAAGGAATGGCTTCTTTGTATCTTTTTTGCTTGATATACATTTTACCAATCGCATAAGCCGATTCGGGCGTGGGTTCAAGATCATACAGTTTAACAACAGCCTGGAAATAAAGCGGATCCTCGATACATTTCTTCTTTTCCAGTATTTTTATGATCTTTTTGAGTAACTCCGTATCCTCGGGAGTTTTGTCAAACTTTTGATTGTAAATCCTGACAAGCTCCCTGCATTGGGCAAAAGGTTCAAAAGTCAATTCAATATTGCCCATGATGTTTGTATATTCTTCCACCTTTTTGGCTTTGCCCTGCTCTTTGTATTTTTTCAGATTTTGTTCAACGTAATCACTGAGCTGGTCATAAGCGTCAACAACTGCCGCGGTATCTATTTCCCCTTTTGAGGCCATTCTTGTAATGGCCCTGAAATAATAAACATAAACCGGCGCTGCCGAGTTGGCTTTATCAAGTTCAAGCGACTTTTTCAGGATTTCATAAGCTTCCTTGTACTGGTCGGGCCTGAGCTGATAGAGATCAACACCTTTTCTTCCCAGTATTTTTCCAACCTGCGATTTGTGGGTTTTACGGCTTATCGGGAAATATTTTATCCGGTCGTCATAAACCATCATCAGCGAATCAATCAGTCTTTGCTTCCTTTCGGGCGATTCAGTTTTTCTTATATAGTAATTAAGCATTTTAACCCCGGCCACATAAGTATTTTCGCTGGCGCGCGGACAATCGCGGTAAACCAACTTCCAGTATTTAAAAGCATGGTCAACGGCGGGATTTTTGTAATGGCTTTGCTTCCATTGCTTGTAGGATTCAAAATAAAGCGACAGGTTTTGGACGCATGCTACACTGTCTTTACCGTATTTTGGTAAATTGTCCCGTTCACTCTGGGCTTTGACCTGGTTTCCGCCAATCAAAGCGAAAGCAAAAACCAGGCTGAATGCCGCAATCATGTTTTTTGTTTTCATCACTTTTTGATATTAAAAGTTCATTATTGATATTTTCGTTTTTGAAACCAGTTTTCAAAGATAGCAACTGCAAACGAAAAACGCACATAATTTTCCTGAATTAAATTATCTTTTGTTGTTCCTCTTGTTCCGGCTTCGATGGCCAGGTCAATGGTTGTCTTGCTTCTTTTCATCGGGAAAGTTACCCCAATAGTTATGCCATACTGGTTTATCGAATGGCCGTAAATGTTTACATAGGAGTCATCATAATGGAAACCGGCCCGGTAAGTCATCCTTTTCAGGAGGGAAGAAATGGAAGTGTGTTTAGGCGTTAACTGCCCGCCAACAGATACTCTCCACGCATTGTCCAGCGAATCGTTGAGACCGAAGGCCCTGAATTTTTCCCAGTTTTGCCACTCAAAATCAGCCCCGAGAAGCCACCTGTCGTGTTTTCTGTAAACAAGGCCAAATCCGAACTTCGAAGGCAGAATAATCGTGCCTTCGGCATCTGGCTCATACAATAACGTATCAAGGGGAAATTCCACATCGCCGTTGAAACCCCCGTTTAACGTATAGGCGATGGTTGAGCGTTTGGCTCTCAGATTAAATTTATTGGCATAAACGGCGCCGAGCGTAATCATCTGATTGTTACTTAGTGGAATGTCATACTGAATGCCGTAATCGAAAATAAAATCTTCCGCTGTTGTGCTGTTTTCTATTTTTGTTCCGGCTATATAAATTGAATCGGGAAAATAGACCATACTGCTGCGTTGTGCCCTGCCGAAAAGAAAAGTAGCATCAATCCCGAGCCGCAGCCGTTTACCGATGTTAAAACCGTTACCCCAGTAAAACCGGTTGATTCCTCCCTGACCGTTTATCTCGTTAATCACATTGTTAAAGTTATACTGGCTCATGTCAATTTCCAGTTTAACATCATACCCTATTTTACTGAAAGGCATAATACCGAGGCTGGTCCTCCACCAGCGTGTGACCGGAAATCCGAAAAAGACATAATTCAGGGTCATCAGGTTCGAGCTCTCCGACTGAAGAGTGGTACGGTGGTTCATATAGACGCCGAAAAGACTGACGTCCAGAATAAACGAGGCCGAATCAATTTTTCCGTAAGAAGCAGGATTGGCAGGGTTTAACATCCCCGAATTCCACATGGCGATAGCAATACCTCCCATTCCCTGAATCTTGGTATTGATATTTTTCCCGTGTAGTTCACCCAACCCGTAACGGGAATACGGAGAATTGATGGTTGCCTGACCTGCCAGAGCTGCCACCTGGAAAAACAGAAATATAAGAAAACCGGCCTTAATTCTTTTCATTAAAATCCAGAATTTTGTTCAAACCCGTTAAAACCAGATTTGGGGCTGCAAAGATGTTATTTTTTAAGCTTCTGTCAAAATATTTATAATCACCGCCTGTAATTATTATTTTCAGGCCGGGAAAACGGTTTTTGTAATCTTCGATCATCCCCTCAACTTCAGCGACGACGGCTTTCTGTACACCCGACAAAATAGAGTTCTTTGTAGAATTGCCAACCACCTCTATGTTTTGTTCATATTCAGGTTGTATTAACGGCAAATTTCCTGTAAAAGTATTCAGGGATTTAAACCGCATCATGATGCCCGGACTGATGGCCCCTCCGAGGTATTCGTTCCCGGATGTCAGTATATCATAAGTAATGCATGTTCCCGCGTCAATGACAAGCACATTATTTCCGGGATACAATTCCATCGCCCCGGCAACGGCGGCAATCCTGTCTTTGCCAAGCGTTCCGGGGGTTTTGTACAAAACCCTGAAAGGTAACCTCGCCCTGCTGTCAAGCTGAAAAAACCTGGTTTTCGATTTCAGAATGGTATTTATGTTTTCATCGTAAGGCTTCACACCTGAGATGATGGAAGAATGAATTTCAGGGAACTTTTCGAGAAGATCGCTAAGATATGTTGGTGCCAGTTCTCCGGTTGTTTCAAGCAGGATAATCCCGCCCTTTTCGAAGACGGCCAGTTTGGAACAGGTGTTACCAATATCAATAATTAGTTTCATACTGATTAGCAAGGAAATTGCAAAAATATAAGAAGCCCCGTAAGAGTTGAAAAATTTATGTTTTTTTTTGAGAAAATAAAAAAATAGTTACTTTTGTCGGCTCAAATTTGGTGCCATAGCTCAGTAGGTAGAGCAACGGACTGAAAATCCGTGTGTCCCTGGTTCGATTCCAGGTGGTACCACACAAAACCTTTTGAAAACACACTGTTTTCAAAAGGTTTTTTTAATTAAAGAAACGTTATATCTATCGTTTCAATTCAAACACTTCCGTATTTTCCTTTTTGCATTCTTCGGCAAATGCTTTTTTGAGCCAGTCCAGTTCGTCGGTTTCAACAGAACCTAAAATTTCAACACAAGTATAAAATTTTCCCAGGTTTCTGTTCA
>JAADID010000036.1 GCA_013151505.1 Chlorobiota bacterium
CCTCTGGTTTTAAAATATATTTTCTGCCAATTTGGCTGCAATGGTTGATTGGCAAATATTTTGCTATTCAGGAGTGGTTTAATTATATAAACTGAAAATATGAAACATAACGAAAAGAAAAATATATCAGAGGAAGAAATCCGGGAAAATCCTGAAAATAATGGCGAAAATACGCAGGAAGAGAGTAAACGCACACAAAAAAAAAACAGGAAAACAAAGTCGGAAGAAATAGCAGAGTTAAAAGAGCAACTCGCCGAATTGAATGACAAATACCTGCGTTTGTTTTCCGATTTTGACAATTACCGGAAAAGATCGAACGCTGAAAAGATCGAATTGATCAAAACAGCATCGAGAGAAGTTATTGAAGGGCTGCTACCTGTGCTTGATGATTTTGAGCGTGCTTTGCAACATTTAAAAGAACAGGGGGCAGACGAGCAAACCATCCAGGGTGTTGAATTGATTTACAATAAGTTATTTAATTATTTAAAGCAAAAAGGCCTTGAGCCGATGGACTCGAAAGGAAAGGAATTCAATACGGATTATCACGATGCAATCACTCAAATACCTGCTCCTTCGGAAGAGTTGAAAGGGAAGGTTGTGGATGTAATCCAAAAAGGATACCTGCTCAATGGTAACATAATCCGTCATGCCAAAGTGGTGGTAGG
This sequence comes from Chlorobiota bacterium, assembly GCA_013151505.1. Classification (GTDB taxonomy): domain Bacteria; phylum Bacteroidota; class Bacteroidia; order Bacteroidales; family F082; genus JAADID01. The sequence goes on from JAADID010000036.1 coordinate 666, forward strand.
GCAATAAATAAGTGATCGAAAAAAGATAAAATGGGAAAGAGGGATTACTATGATATTCTTGGCGTTTCACGAAATGCTTCAAAGGATGAACTGAAAAAAGCTTACAGGAAGATGGCCTTGAAATACCACCCTGATAAAAATCCGGGTGATAAGGAAGCAGAAGAGAAGTTCAAGGAAGCTGCCGAAGCATACGAAGTGTTGAGTGACGACCAAAAAAGGAGCCGTTACGACCAGTTCGGCCATGCCGGTGTCGGTAGTGCGTCAGGGGGAGGTTTTGGCGGATTCAGCAGCATGGAAGACATATTCTCGACTTTCGGGGATATTTTCGGAGGGCATTTTGGCAGCTTCGGAGGATTTGGCGATTCGTTCGGCGGATCGGGAAGCCGGCGCCGCGTTAACAGAGGCTCAAATCTCCGTGTAAAAGTAAAGCTGAATCTCTATGAAATCGCCCATGGTGTTGAAAAAAAGATAAAACTGCATAAGTACGTCCCATGCCCTGCCTGCAACGGCACAGGAGCTGAAAAAGGCAGCAGTAAATCCACTTGCCCGACCTGTCACGGACGCGGACAAACAACCCGCATTACCAACACTTTCCTGGGGCAAATGCAAACGACATCAACCTGCCCTACCTGTGGCGGCGAAGGCCAGATCATTGCTCACAAATGCCACGTCTGCCACGGCAACGGAATAATAAAAGGCGAAGAAGTTGTTTCATTTAAGATTCCTGCAGGAGTTACCGAAGGAATGCAGCTTTCCATAAGCGGAAAAGGAAATGCAGCGGCCCGCGGAGGCATTCCGGGTGACCTGCTGGTTGTGATCGAAGAAGAAAAACATCCTGAATTGACACGTGACGGTATCAACCTGCTTTATGACCTGTATATCAGTTTCACCGATGCCGCTCTGGGTACATCGGAAGATATCCCTACCATTGACGGCAAAGCACGAATTAAAATCACACCCGGAACACAAGGCGGTAAAGTATTGCGCCTCAAAGGAAAAGGACTTCCAGATGTGAATGGATACGGACGGGGTGACCTGCTGGTGAACATTAACATCTGGACCCCGAAAAATTTGAGCAGGGAAGAAAAGTCAATACTTGAGAAATTGAGTAAATCACCTAATTTTAAACCCAATCCTACATCCAAAGACAAAAGTTATTTTGAAAGGATGAGGGAGTTTTTTTCATAAACGTTTATGGCTATTGCTTTACAAACCGTCGATGTTTCCAAAACCTTTACCAACGTTAAGGCGCTTGACAAAGTCTCTATAGAGGTTGAAGAACAAAGTATCTTCGGTTTACTCGGCCCCAACGGAGCAGGAAAAACAACATTGATCCGTATCATCAACATGATAACTGCCATGGACGAGGGGCAGGTCTTACTGAACGGGCAACCGGTAAAACAGGATGATATCAGGCATATCGGATACCTGCCGGAAGAACGCGGTTTGTACAAAAAAATGAAGGTTGGCGAACAGGCTGTCTATCTGGCACGGCTGAAAGGGCTTTCAAAACAGGATGCCATGAAACGGCTTAAATTCTGGTTTGAAAAGTTCGGGATCACTTCGTGGTGGAACAAAAAAGTGGAAGAGCTGTCGAAAGGAATGCAGCAAAAAGTGCAATTTGTCGTTACTGTTCTGCATAACCCGAAACTATTAATATTCGACGAACCGTTCAGCGGTTTCGATCCTATTAATGTCAATTTACTCAAAGAAGAAATATTGAATTTGCGGGACAAAGGGTCAACCATTATATTTTCTACACACAACATGGCTTCAGTTGAAGAACTGTGCGACCATATTGCCCTGATCAATAACAGCAAACTGATCCTTTCGGGGGAAATTCATGACATAAAACAACAGTTTAAGTCCAATATCTTTGAAGTGGTTTACCGTTCACCGAAAGAATTATTGCTGAATACACCCCCTTTTGAAGTAATTGACAAACAAAGTAAAAATGGCGAGCAGCTGGCAAAGATCAGGATCAACGAAACTTCAAATGCCAATGAACTGCTGAAAAATATTTTAACACAGGCCGAGGTGGTTTCGTTTCGTGAAATATTGCCCTCGGTTAACGATATATTTATTCAGGAAGTCGAGAAATCAAGCAATAACCGTTGAATTCGTTTTTACTAAATTGCAAACAGCGCATTAAATCCAACGAAAGACCATGAACAAGATCAGGCTCATCATACAGCGGGAATACCTGACACGGGTAAAAAAGAAATCGTTTATCATCATGTCGATTCTGGGCCCTGTTCTGATTGCTGCCATGATCATTTTACCGGCGCTGCTTTCGGAATGGAGTGAAGGTACAAAAAAACGCATTGCCGTACTCGATGAAACAGGCCTGTTCACAGGCAAATTCAAAAACCAGGACAACCTCGAGTTCTATTCCGTTTACAACGACCTGAATTCGGAAAAAGAAGCCGCATTATATCAGAGAGGCGACCTCCTGCTGTATATCCCGCTGACACAGTTGAGCCTTCCTACAAAAGCACAACTTTTCTCGACAAAACAACCCGGCCTGAATGTTACGGTTTATATCAAATCGGTGATGAAAAACGTCATCGAAAATGAAAAACTGAAAGCCAAAGGTATCGATCCCGAAGTGATCAAATCGGCAAAGGCGGAAATTGACCTGGCGACCATCCGTGTGGATGAAAGCGGCAAAGAGAAAAAAAGCTATACCGAGGTTGAAGTCGGGCTTTCCATTTTCGCAGGCATCATGATCTACTTTTTTATTTTCATGTTCGGAGCCCAGGTACTGAAAGGGGTCATGGAAGAAAAACAAAACCGCATCGTCGAGGTAATTATTTCCTCGGTTAAACCTTTTCAGCTGATGATGGGGAAAATCGTGGGAATTGCACTGGTCGGGCTTACCCAGTTTATGCTCTGGATCCTGCTTACCGGCTTTTTCCTTATCTTGTTTCAAACCGGCGCCGGTTCCGACTTTCAGGAAAGCATCAGCACATTAACAGAGCAAAACCAGATGATGAATCAGGGTGCACCGGATATGACCACCATTGACAGCAATAAACTGGCCATGATCTCCGAGATCATCAACAGCATTGACCTGAAAACGATGGTATTCAGTTTTATCTTTTATTTTCTGGGTGGCTACCTGCTTTATGCTTCGCTGTTTGCAGCCATCGGGGGCGCAGTTGACCATGATGCCGACACGCAGCAATTTATGCTCCCGGTTTCCATCCCCTTGATTTTTTCTGTTATGATGTCGGGAGCCATCGTCAACCAGCCCGACAGCAGCATGGCATTCTGGCTGTCCATGATCCCGTTCACTTCTCCGGTCACTATGATGATGCGCATACCGTTTGGCGTTCCTTACTGGGAAATCGGCCTCTCGGCAACAATCCTTATCCTCGGGTTTATCGGCACTACCTGGCTCGCCGGAAAAATATACCGTACCGGCATCCTGATGTACGGACAGAAAGTAAATTATGCCGTGATGTGGAAGTGGTTGAAGCAGAAGAATTAGCGATTTAATCTTTTCGCACGGATTCATCATTTTAGATAATTCTTTTATAATAGTTTACAAGTTTTATTCTTTGATAACCGTCATTAGAAATGATAACCAATTGACGATTTTGTGTTAAAAAAAAACAACTTTTTAATAGGCATAAATCATCCGAAAACAAAGGTTGCCAAAAGAGGTTATAGTAATTCGCAAACGGTAAGATACCCGATCATTAAAAATTTCAACCGCTTTTATCAAAATATCAAAGGGATAATTAAAATAAAATTCTACCTTTGCACCCTCAAAATTTTGAAGTAAAATCATTAATTATTAAGACCAAATGCAGAACAGAGGAGCGATTACATTTTTTGCCGTTGCTTTTGCGTTAGTTTGCTTATACCAGTTAAGTTTCACATACGTTACTTACCGGGCCGAAAAAGCCGCCAAAGCGTATGCTGTTAACCAAACTGCGCAAAAAGAGGCAGAACAACTTGCCAAAGGTGATGAAGTGCTTAAAGGTTATTATCTGGATTCCATTGCCAAAGCCCGTGAAAATTATTACCTTGACAGCATTGCCAATACGGTGATCTATAACATAGGTATTGACCAATATACCTACAAGGATTGTAAAGAAAGGGAATTAAACCTTGGCCTTGACCTGAAAGGCGGGATGAATGTTGTCCTTGAGATATCTGTTGACGATATCATCCGGGCGCTGTCAGGCAACAGCAAAGACCCTGTCTTTTTGAAAGCCATGAAAATGGCCCATGAAAAACAGAAAAACAGCGGGAAAGATTTCGTCACGCTTTTTGGCGAATCCTTTAATGAAATAGACCCCAATGCCCGTCTGGCTTCCATATTTCTTTACGAGTTTAAAGATAAAGGAATAACCACCAACTCTACGAACGACGAAGTGTTGGCTGTTATCAGGAAAGAAGCCGAAGGCGCCATTGACAGGTCATTCGAGATTCTTCGAACACGTATTGACCGTTTCGGCGTGGCTCAACCCAATATCCAGAAACTGGCCACCAGCGGAAGGATCCTTATCGAATTGCCGGGCATCAAAGATCCGGAACGTGTACGTAAACTCCTCCAGGGAACAGCCAAACTCGAATTCTGGGAAACATACGATTTTTCGGAACTTTACCAGTATTTTGATGAAGCCAATGCTAAATTAAAAGCCGAACAAACCCTGGAATCTGAAAAGGGAGGAAAAACAGCAGGAGATACGACTGCCGTAAAAAACCAAACTCCGGCCAACCAGGAAAGCAAAGCTGAAGAAACGAAAAAAGAAAGCAATCCGCTTCTCGAAGGACAAGATACTACGGGTGAAAAATCACTCATGGAAGAAATTGGAGCGGATACCACAAAATCTGACCAAAACATCAGTTTTGATGAATATGCAAAGAAATATCCGCTTTATGCTTACCTCTCCCCTTCTTACATCCCGACGGATGACGGAAAAATGATACCGGCTGAAAGCGCCAGGGTTGGCGCCGCGGCTATTAAAGATACTGCCCGTATCAATAAAATGCTGAAGGAAGTCAAAGATATTTTTCCGAAAAATCTGAAACTGGCCTGGACAGTAAAACCCGATCCCAACAGGCCCGATATTCTCGACCTTGTAGCTCTGAAAGCCAGTGGACGAGACGGTTCGGCAGCACTGGGCGGTGACGTCATCGTGGATGCAAGGCAGGACTATGACCAAAACGGCAGAGTTACGGTTGACCTGCAAATGAATTCGCAGGGCGCCAAGATATGGAAACGGCTCACCGGAGAAAATATCGGAAGGCAAATTGCCATCGTTCTTGACGGTTATGTCTATTCTTACCCGAATGTTAACGATGAAATTCCCAACGGACGTTCGACCATTTCGGGAGGAAACATGTCGCTTGAAGAGGCACAGGACCTTGCCAATATCCTGAAAGCGGGAAAACTGCCTGCTCCGGCACGCATTGTTGAGGAAGCTGTTGTCGGCCCTTCACTGGGACGTGAAGCGGTAAAAGCTGGTATGAATTCCTTTATTCTGGCTTTCATCCTTGTGCTGGCATACATGATCACTTATTACAACCGTGGCGGATGGGTGGCCAGCCTGGCCTTGGTCACCAACATCTTCTTCATCTTCGGTATCCTGGCATCGCTGAAAGCCGTGCTTACCCTGCCGGGTATGGCCGGTATCGTGCTGACTTTGGGAATGGCGGTGGATGCCAATGTAATTATCTATGAACGTATCAAAGAGGAAGTGAGGGCCGGAAAAGGACTCCGGCTGGCCATTACCGACGGTTATAAAAATGCCTACTCGGCCATCATTGACGGTAACGTTACGACTTTGCTAACAGGTATCGTCCTGTACATATTCGGTACAGGCCCTGTTCAGGGTTTTGCTACCACGTTGATTATCGGTATTTTATCATCACTGTTTACCGCTATTTTTATCTCCAGGCTCATTTTCACCTGGATGCTTAAAAAGAACTTTAAGATCAACTTCTCCAACAAGTTTACTGCCAATGTGTTGTCTGACACTAAGTTCGATTTCATTAGTGCTCGCAGGAAAGCATATATCTTTTCGGGAATTCTGATCCTGATCAGCTTGGGTTCATTGTTTACGAAAGGATTGAACTATGGCATTGATTTTACCGGTGGACGTACTTATGTCATCCGCTTCGACAAAGATGTTCAAACGCAAGCCATCAGGGATGCGCTGACAAAAGAATTTGGTGGTGAGGCCCCGGAAGTTAAAACATTCGGACCCAACAGCCAGATCAAAGTGACAACAAAATATTTGATTGACGATGACAGACGGGAAGTTGACTCCATCATTCAGCAAAAACTGTATAACGGTACGGTGGATTTCTTCTCAACAAAGTTATCTTATACCGATTTCTCAACCGATACAGAAGGTGAAAATAAATTGCTGGGTATTTTAAGCTCGCAAAAGATCGGACCGACCATTGCTTATGATATCCGTACCAAAGCTTACTTTGCCATCGGTTTCGCACTGATTATCATCTTTATTTATATTGCCATCCGGTTTAAAAAATGGCAGTACGGTGTTGCGGGTGTGCTCGCCCTGTTCCATGACTCATTGATCACAGTTGGGATGTTCTCGTTGTTTTACGGCATCCTGCCGTTCAGCATGGAGGTGGACCAGGCATTTATTGCAGCTATCCTGACAATTATCGGTTATTCCATTAACGATACGGTGATCATTTTTGACCGTATCAGGGAATACAATTTCCTCTTTCCGAAACACCCCCTGAAAAGGAATATGAATGACGGATTGAACAGTACGTTGGCCCGTACAATGAATACATCGGGAACTACTTTGGTGGTATTGCTGATCATATTCATTTTCGGAGGCGAGGTGATCAGAGGCTTCATTTTTGCATTGTTGATCGGTATCCTGATCGGTACCTACTCATCTGTTTTCACCGCTTCGCCCTTGGCTTTTGATTTGTTGAAAGGTGACAAGCAGGAACGCGAAATGCAGAAAAAAGCCGAAAAGACAACCAGCCGTAAAAAGAAAAAAAATTAAAAAATGATTTAATGTCATATTAAAGCCCCGCTTGAAGCGGGGCTTTTTTTGTTAATTTTGCATGCTATGTTTAAACTTTAATCAATTGAATTTACTTTTCTTCGATTTGGGTTCCGGTGAGATCATGTTGATCATCATCGTTATTTTTATCGTTTTCGGGCCGAGTAAGATACCGGAAATGGCAAGGGGGCTTGGTAAATTTATCAATGAGATCAAACGCGCTTCCGAAGACATTAAAACGGAAATCAACCGGGAGGCCGACAGACTGGAAAGGGAAAAGAAATTAGAGGAATACAAAGCGAGGATTGAAAAAGATCTGGGTACGGGCAATAACGAAGAAAAAACTGAAACTGAAGCCGAAACAAAAAGCACCGGAAAAAAAGAAACTGCTGCTGAAAAAAAATCACCTGAAAGTTCTGAAAAAGAAACAGGTGACCAAGTCAAATAAAATTAAAAAAAATACGTTTGATGAAACTGGAAAGAAGTATTAGGAAACAACTCATGAATAAAATAATGCAAAGAGTATCTCTCCTGTTTATTTTGTTGATGGTCAGTGGTATTGTTATTGCCCAGCGCAATCCTACCAAAAGTGCGGATGATGCATTTTCAAAACAACAATATTCGGTTGCCATTGATAAATACAAAAAAGCTTATACAAAAGTTAAAAAAGACAAAGAAGAAAAGAACCGGATCACTGCCCAGCTTGCCGTTTGCTATCGCATGACGGGCAATTACAGACGTGCAGAAGCCGCTTACAAGCGGCTGGTTGCCAATGGCTGGGACAGAAAACAACCGGAAATACTGCTTTGGTACGCCGAAATGCTGAAGATTAACGGTAAATATGATGATGCCATCGAACAATACAATGCGTATGCCCTGCGGGCACCGAACGACCCTCGTGGTAAACAGGGGGCTGAAATAACGAAAAAAATACCCGAATGGATTGAAAACCCGTCGAAATATGAGGTTACCAATGTGAAAGATATCAATTCGCGGGAAGCTGACTTTGCGCCGGCTTTCGGAAACAGCAACTTTAATGAACTGGTCTTTACTTCCACCCGTGAAGGTTCCACAGGCAAAGAGGAAGACAAATGGACCGGGCAAAGCTTTTCGGATCTCTGGGTCGCCAAACTCGACCGTAAAGGAGAATGGAGCACGCCCGAACTTTTTGATAAATCGGAAACCATCAACACCAAGGCCAACGAAGGCGCTGCACAACTGAACAGCAAATTCAACACCATTTATTTCACCCGTTGTCCCAATGATCCGAACAGGGAATCGGGTTGTCAGATCTTTATGTCCCGCAGGACAGGACGAAACTGGAGCAAGCCCGAAATGGTGGACATCAAAGGCATTGACACGCTTTCCACCGTCGGACAGCCATCCGTCAGCGAAAGCGAACTGATCATTTATTTTTCTTCTGACCGTAAAGGCGGTATGGGAGGTCGCGACATCTGGGTTGCACTCCGCGAGTCAAAAAGCAAACCGTTCAGCAGACCATTGAACCTCGGGCCTGTGATCAATACACCCGGAGATGAAATGTTTCCTTACCTGCGGAATGATACAACGCTTTATTTTGCTTCTGACGGACATCCCGGCATGGGCGGACTTGATATCTTTGTTTCAACTATTGACACCTCCGGAAACTGGGGGCCTCCCAGGAATTTGAAATATCCCATGAATTCAAACATGGATGATTTTGGCATTATCTTTCACCCCGAAGAAGAATACGGTTACCTGAGTTCAAACCGCAAAGGTACACGTGGAAAAGAAGACATCTGGTATTTTATCGAACCGCCGCTTGAATTCACCCTCTCCGGAACCATAAAAGACGAACGAACACTGATGTTTGTTGAAGATGCCAACGTCAGGCTGGTCGGATCAAACGGCATTTCGGTTTCTACCCGCACCAACAGCGAAGGTTTTTATACTTTCGGGAAAAGTCAACTGGAACCCAACACAACCTTTGAGATCATCATCTCAAAGACCGGATATTTCAACACCAAAGGAACCATTACAACGGTAGGGCTGGAATTCAGTAAGGATTTTGAAAAAGATTTCATGCTGCAACCCATACCCGAAGAACCCATCGTGTTACCCGAAATTCTTTACGATCTGGCCAAATGGGACCTTAAACCGCAATATCAGGATTCGTTGCAGGGACTCATTCAGACCCTTCGCGACAACCCCAACCTCGTCATTGAGCTGGCTTCACATACCGACACACGCGACACCGAGGAACGGAACGACATCCTTTCACAAAAACGTGCCCAGTCGGTTGTAAACTACCTGATCATGCGGGGTATCGAACCCGACAGATTAGTGGCAAAAGGTTATGGTGAACACGTTCCGCGTGTTTTGAAAAAAGACATTGTCCGCGACGGATTCCTGTTCAAAAAAGGAACCGTGCTGGATGACGATTTTATCAACTCATTGCCTTCAACCGCAGAAAAAGAAGCGGCTCACCAATTGAACAGACGAACGGAATTCCGTGTACTGCGCAGGGATTATGTGCCGCAGGCAACTGCCAATATTGACATAAAGGACGTCAACATTCTTTTGAACCCTGAAGACAACACGGTAAGATTCAACGTTGAACCGAAAACCGGGATTTACATTTCCACCTGTATCATCAACGGTTACAACGAAGAATTTGCTTACGACAGAGGTTCGGAACCCATGATCTCACTGGAAAAAGCCCTTGACCTGCTGAAATGGGGGGCCATCAGCAAAGAGGATTTTGAAGGCGACCCTGAAAAAATACTGGCCAATAACACCATCGCCGACAGGGCAATAATCAATTTCAAAGAAATCACCATTACCAATAAAACGGTGAAAGATGTGAAGATCAGGGTAAATCACAAACTGCGTTACGGCCTGGTATTCGGCGATAGTCTGTTGAAACGGTTCGGAAAATTCAGCTTCAACCCGAAAACCAAGACACTGACGATTAATTAGGAGAATTTGAAATATTTAGCAGGCATAGTATTCAACTGAGTGTTTATCGCTCTGTCTCTTGTTTTTTGCCAAAGAAACAGGGAATAAGAAATATCGAATAAGGAATATTTTTCGAAACAGTAAAATGGCACTTTAGGTCTAATAAATTGACAATGAGTTTTTCTTCCAGATACAACCAACGCGGTGTTTCGGCATCCAAAGAAGATGTTCACGCTGCCATCAAAAACCTGGATAAAGGGCTATTCTCCAATGCTTTCTGCAAGGTCATTCCTGATGTCCTTGGCAATGATCCGGAATATTGCAACATCATGCATGCCGACGGTGCCGGAACAAAATCCTCGCTGGCTTACATGTACTGGAAAGAAACCGGCGATCTGTCGGTCTGGAAAGGAATTGCCCAGGATGCCATCGTGATGAATACCGACGACCTGCTGTGTGTGGGCGTTACGGACAACATCCTGCTCTCGTCCACCATCGGCCGCAACAAAAACCTGATTCCCGGAGAGGTAATCGCTGCCATCATCAACGGGACGGAGGAGTTTTTACAGAAAATGCGTGAACTGGATATAAATATTTTCCTGACCGGAGGAGAGACAGCCGATGTGGGCGACCTGGTCAGAACCATCATTGTAGATTCCACCGTTACGGCAAGGGTAAAACGCAGCGAGATCATTGAAAACAAAATCCAACCAGGTGATGTCATCGTAGGGCTGGCTTCTTTCGGGCAGGCCACGTATGAAGACGAATACAACGGAGGCATGGGCAGCAACGGACTGACCTCGGCAAGGCATGATGTATTTCATAAGGAACTGGCAAAAAAATATCCGGAAAGCTACGACCCGCTGATTCCCGATGAACTGGTTTACTCCGGCAACCTGCAACTTACCGGACCGTCACCCGTGGAAGATGTGGATGTGGGAAAGCTGGTCTTGTCACCCACAAGGACTTATGCACCTGTTATTAAAGCCATGCTGAAAGAACACCGGAAAAATATTCACGGCATGATCCATTGCAGCGGCGGGGCGCAAACTAAAGTGCTGCATTTTGTTGAGAACACGCATATTGTCAAGGACAATATCTTTCCCACCCCTCCCCTGTTTGAGATGATACAGGCGCAATCAGGTGCAGACTGGAAAGAGATGTATCAGGTATTCAACATGGGACACCGGATGGAACTGTATGTACCGGAAGACATTGCAGGGGAATTGATCGGAATATCCAAATCTTTTAACATAGACGCCCGTATCGTGGGCCGGTGCGAAAAATCAGCTAAAAAACAGTTGACAATCACAAGCTCACACGGAACCTTTATATATTGACAATCAGTTTCCCCGTCTTTTAAGGCGGGGTATTCGCTCAAATCCCAAAAAGCAGAAAAATCATGATATCCTGGAACGACTTCGAAAAAGTGGAAATGCGCGTGGGAACCATCATCGAAGTGAAAGACTTCCCCAAAGCGCGAAAACCCGCATACAAGCTGAAGATTGACTTCGGCAAACTGGGGATCAGAGAAAGCAGCGCCCAGATCACGGAGCTGTATTCAAAAGAAGACCTGCTTAACAGGCAGATCATCGCCGTTGTGAATTTCCCGCCGAAACAAATTGCCGACTTCATGTCGGAATGCCTCGTGCTTGGCGTGGTTGACGATAACAATCCCGTCATCCTGCTGCAGCCCGAAAGAAAAGTGAAGGATGGGTTGAGGATTGCGTGATTATTCCACCCTTTATAAAAACACACTTCCAGGTACGTAACAAAAAACTCGGGCAGATGGCTTTTAATATTTTTGTAAAGTTAAATATCATTTACAAAATGATGTATATTTGTAAAATATATTTTACGTTATGTCCCAAAAGAAAACAATACTTTTTCCCCGTGCCGGAAAAATTTTA
>JAADID010000259.1 GCA_013151505.1 Chlorobiota bacterium
GTGACATGCGTTTATATTATAGGCACTGATATTATTTTATTGCGGAAATAGTAAATCTAAAAAAACTAAGCACAACATCATAGAATTTAAGGCTAAGTCGAGTCCAAAAACCCAACCCGTTCTTTTTCCGGTGCCACCTGAACAGACTATTGACCAGACTAATGAACGTCGTATTACCCGTTGTTTTTCGAACATTCGTTAAAATGGCTTATATTTACTCAAAATTAAAGCGGTATGCAGCATCATGCCGAACGTGACCGTTAAGATTTTGCAGGAAAGCCGGCGGATCAATTGTTTAAAGAGAGATTATCATCATCATCCGGGCAGAATGGCTCCGGAATTAAAGTATTATCTTTAACGGCTTAACCATCAATTCAAAAATTGATTCTGTTCCATTACGTAAATGTACGGATGGTGATTTTGTCCGGCAGACAGGCAGCAGATCGGAACACTTCAGAATTGGAGAGGAACCAACATTTGGCATTTAATTAAAAAAGGAGGCTATCATGAAAACAAATCCAACCTGTTTTATTTTGCTTATTTTATTTTCTTTTACTACAAGTTTATCATTCTCACAGATGATCTGGTCAAAGACTTTCGGAGGGGTCAACAATGATGAAGGCGCCGTGGTGAGGCAAACGTCGGACGGTGGTTTTATTGTATCGGGGGTAACCGATTTACTGGGAAACAATGTTTATAATCTCTGGCTGATAAAAACCGATGCCGCCGGTAATGAGGAGTGGTCAAAGACTTATGATCTGAACGCCGGAGACGTCAGGCAGACGCCGGACAACGGTTATATTGTTGCGACATCAAAGTTTAAACCCGCCAGCGGGGATTATGACGTTGTCCTGATGAAAACAAACAGCACGGGTGACACGCTCTGGACAAAAACGTACGGGGGAAGCGGCGACGAAGGGGCTTCAAGGGTATTGTTAACCGCTGACGGGGGCTATGCCATTACCGGAACCACCCGGTCGTTCGGGGCGGGGAATACCGATTTCATGCTGATAAAAACCAACTCGACAGGTGAAATGTTATGGATGGAAACTTATGGCGGATCGTACAACGATTTATGTTTTGAGGGACAGGAAACTGCTGACGGCGGATTTATCCTTGCCGGGTACAAACAAATGGATGCGTTTGAAAATGCAGATTTCTACCTGGTAAAAACCGATGCCGGGGGCAATGAACAATGGAATAAAAATTTCGGGGGAGATCAGGACGATCTGGCCTATTCGGTCGCTCAAACTTCCGACGACGGTTACATTCTTACCGGGTACACCCGTTCATTCGGTTCCGGTTTTTACAGCCTTTATCTTGTTAAAACAGATGAATCGGGCGATTCAGTCTGGACAAAGGTTTACGGTGGCGACGTAAGTGATTTCGGAATGTCGGTCATCCAGACACCCGAAGATGATTTTGCGATCAGCGGACTAACCCAGTCCTATTCAGAGGATGGCGTTCCGGATATCTGGCTGCTCAAAACGGATGTTTACGGCGATATCCTCTGGACAGATCATTTAGGGGGTAGCAGCGCGGAGCAGGGTTCTTTTATTGATCAAACTACAAGCGGCGACTTTATCATTACCGGGTTCACCTATTCGTACGGTGCCGGCGAGAGCGACCTCTGGCTGGTACGGTATGCATCCGACGGACCTACGGGGATCGAAAACCGGGAACAATCCGATGGTCCGGCTGTTGAAATCCTCGGGAATTTCCCCAACCCTTTCAGCAGCGCCACTACCATAACTTATGCCGTCAGGCAGTCCGCAAGGGTTACAATGAGCATCTATGACATCACCCAAAGGGAAGTGGCGCGAATTGTCAACGATCATAAACTGCCCGGGACGTACAAAACTGTTTTTGACGGCAGCCGGCTTGAAAGCGGCATTTACTTCTGCCATCTGCGCACCGACAACCAGGAAGTGGTGAAAAAGATTGTCATTGCCAGATAGTCACCTGCATCGCCACCGATAAATTTCCTGAAATTATTTATTGATTTCAAGATGCACCTGCCGTTTTGCAAGCCTGTAAACGTTTAAGTTTTTTTGTGTTTTTCCTGCCCGGAACTTTTTTAATTTTGTTGTTATTAATAATAAACAGGTTCTTAAATTCCTGATAAAGCGAAATTTATGCATGCTTTGGTCTTTATAAAACAAGTACCCGATGCTTCACAGGTAAGAGTGAACTATGAAACGGGCACGCTGATCCGGGAAGGTGTTCCTGCCATCCTGAACCCTTTTGAGGCCCACGCCGTCGAAGAAGCGGTAAAATTAAGGGAAAAATACGGCGGAAAAGTCACCGTTTTAACCATGGGGCCTCCACAGGCCACCGAAGCTTTAAAAGAGTGCTTATCGCGGGGAGCGGACAAGGCTTATCTTTTATCCGACCGTGTTTTTGCCGGTTCCGATACGCTGGCTACTTCCTACGCGCTTTTCGAAGGGGCCAAAAAAATTATTGAGTTGGAAGGGGAGGTTGACCTTTTCTTTGCCGGCAAACAGGCCATTGACGGAGATACCGCCCAGACAGGGCCAGGCATTGCCACGCGGTTTGACGTGCCTTTGGTAACCTACCTGATTAAACTGGATGAAGTTAACTTTGAAAAAAAACAGGCTGTTGCCACAAGATTAACAGAATTCGGGCAGGAAACCCTGCAGGTTCCGCTTCCTGCCTTTTTTACGGTGGAGGAAACTTTGAACGAACTTTCTCATTCTCCGTTACCGTGGCTGATTAAAGCGGCCCGGTCAAAAATTGAAAAATTGTCCAGCGAAAACGTAAAACTCGACCTGGAACAATGTGGTTTGAGACACTCGCCCACCAAGGTTAAAAAAGCATTTACCCCTGAAAAAAGACAAAGAGGGGAAACCCTGACCGGTTCTGTTGAAGAGTTGGTTCAGAAAACTTCAGATATCTTAATGCCATTTTTAAAAAAAGGTTTGTAGTATGGGCGAAACGATTGATTTAACCAAAAAAGACCATGAAATATCCCATTACAAAAACATTTGGGTTTTTATGGAACAAACTGACGGGGTTGCCCATCCGGTATCTTTTGAACTGTTGACCAAAGCGCGTGAGCTGGCAAAGCAGCTCGATTGTCAGGTAGGCGCCGTCTCCATCGGGAAAGCTGTTTCCCATCTTGCCAAAGAAGCGTTCAGGTTTGGCGCGGATAAGTTCTACATCGTTGAAGATGAAATCTTTAAAGATTACCGGACCGAACCTTTCCGCGATGCGCTTTCAAAATTGGTGCTGAAATATAAACCGGAAATCTTTCTCATTGGCGCCACCACTCAGGGGCGCGATCTTTCGGGTTCGGTAGCCACGGAACTGAGAACCGGATTAACCGCAGATACCACAAAACAGGAAATTGATCCGGAGACCGGCATGCTGCTGATGACACGCCCTACCTTTGGCGGTAGTTTAATGGCTACCATTGTTTGTCCGAAGGATCGGCCTCAAATGTCAACGGTACGGCCCGGTGTTTTTAAGGCCATTCCCGTGGAGCACCCCAAAGAAGGAGAAATAATAAGGGGTAAAACGACTTTAACGGAAGACAGGATTGTTAAAAAGATTCTGAAAAAAGTCGTTTCCTCCGAAGGGAATATAAACCTCGGTTTTTATGATGTTATTGTAGCCGGGGGAAAGGGAATGGGAAACAAGGATAATTTTAATTTGATAAAAGAACTGGCGGAACTGCTCGGTGGCACATGGGCCGGTTCGCGGAAAGCCGTTGAACTGGGATTTATACCTCAATCACGGCAGGTGGGACAAACCGGACAAACGGTTCATCCCAAATTATACATTGCCTGCGGTATTTCGGGAGCAATCCAGCATCTGGTCGGCATGCAGACTTCCGATGTAATTATTTCCGTTAATACCGATGAAAACGCGCCTGTTTTCGATGTGTCCACTTATTGTATTGTGGAAGATGCTATCAAGTTTATTCCCGGGCTGATTACCGAATTAAAAAAACAAAAATTAACACCAGTTAAAAATGAGCGCTAAGTTAAAATATGACGTGATAGTTGTGGGGGCAGGCCCTGCAGGTCTTGCAGCGGCCATCGTACTTGCCAAAGCCGGGGTCCGGGTTATTGTTATTGAAAGAGGTCGGTTTCCCGGCTCAAAAAATGTGATGGGGGGAGTGTTTTACAGCGACTGCATGAAGGGTATTGTAGATGAATTCCCCGGTGACGCTCCTGTGGAAAGGCATGTCATTGACCAGAGAATCTGGATTCTCGATCAGGATTCTTCCGTGGGATTTAACCATAAAAACGAACTTTTTAATAAAAAACCTTACAACTGCCACACTGTTTTCAGGGCAAAGCTGGACAAATGGCTTGCCGGCGAGGCTGAAAAAGCAGGCGCTTTAATCATAAACAGTACCGTAGTGAAAGAGCCGCTGTTGAAAAACGGAAAAGTGATCGGTGTGAAAACCGATCGCCCGCAGGGCAACGTATTCGCCAACTGTGTCATTGCTGCCGATGGTGTCAATTCCCTTTTTGCAAAGTCGTTGGGCCTCAGAAAAAAAATTGAGCCGGATACTGTAGCCATTGCGGTGAAAGAAGTCATTGGACTGGATGAACAGGTTATTAATGACCGGTTTAATGTGAAAAGCAGCGAGGGGGTGACCATCGAAATGACGGGAAGTTATTTTAACGGAGAAGCCATGGCTTTTCTTTATACCAACAAAAAATCGCTATCGCTTGGCGTGGGCATGGTGCTGAAAGATGTGATCAGTCATAAAATCAATCCGAACGATCTCATCGAACAGCTAAAAGAGCATCCTTCCGTAGCTCCCTTTATCGAAGGGGGACAAACCAAAGAGTTTTTGGCTCATCTGATTCCTGAAGGAGGGTATAAAGCCATGCCGAAACTTGTGGGTAACGGGGTGATGATTGCCGGCGATGCCGCCATGATGGTAGATGCCATTCACAGAGAGGGATCAAACCTTGCCATTACCTCCGGAAAGCTTGCTGCCGAGACTTACCTTGAAGTTTCCCGGCAGGGCGATTTTTCTGAAAAATCCTTGTCATTGTATGTGAAAAAGCTTCAGGATAGTTTTGTCATGAAGGACCTTAAAAAATATAAAGGAGTTCCCCGACTGCTTCAGACCAACAAAAATCTGTTGCTGCATTATCCCAAACTGCTGAACCAGGCGGCATTTGAAATGTTGAAAGTGGATGGTATTTCCAAAAAGGAAAAAGAAAAAATAATCTGGAAAAACGTAAAACAGGAAATAGGGATCGGTCACCTTGTGAGAGACCTGTTCAAACTATGGAGGAATATGGGATGAGGTTAGAAGATAAATTATATCTGGATGGCTACAAAACGGATGAAACAGGCGGTTCGCACCTTGTGATAAAAGACACATCGGTTTGTGACTCGTGCGAGTTGAAACAATGCCTTTTTGTGTGCGCCTGCGCGGTTTACGAACTAAACGAAAACACCGGCCTCATCGAAATAAATTATGCAGCCTGTGTGGAATGCGGCACCTGCCGGATAGCCTGCGATAATATTGACTGGCGCTATCCCCGCGGAGGATTCGGGATAGCCTATAAATTCGGTTGATCCCTTAGCGAATAATATTTAACAATAAAAAACATTTTCTGCCTGTCGAAACGCTGTACAGACAGGGATTTAACAGAAACCGGGCTGCTTTTTTTCCTGCAACAATTGAACAATCCGTTGATCAGGATAACGAGGTTCGCATGATTCGTTATTCGCTAAAAAGGCTTATTTTTACTAAAAAATTCATTATTTACGGTAGTTTTCAAAAAAAGTCAGCGTTGGCAATCTATAACAAACGACCATGAAAACAAAAACCTTCTTCCCCCGAATAATCACGAAACACAACAGGGCCGATATCCCGGTTGACGGAGTTGAATCCTACTTGATACAAGCCGGGCAGCAACAATTCATTTTTATGGAATTCGACAGAAATGTGGAAGTACCGGAACATTCGCACCATGCACAATGGGGAGTGGTGCTTGACGGTGAAATGGAACTGACAATTGCGGGAAAGTCACGAATTTTGAGAAAAGGGGACACGTACTACATTGACAAGGATGTGAAACATTCCGCCAGGATTAAAAAGGGATACAAAGACCTGACCCTTTTCGACCAGGCGGACAGGTATAAAACCAAATAATCACGAAATGATCGTTAAATCAACCGAGTCGAAAAAAAGAGAATTCAAGGGTATTGACTTTGAACTTCTTGCAAACGGAAAGAAATTGATGATCACCAGAATGAACTACAAAACCGGCGACAAGGCTCCGTTTCACAATCACCCCAACGAACAGGCGGGATATGTGATTTCGGGAAAAATACGAATCCGGTTTGCAGGCCATGACCGGGTATTGACCGCCGGCGACTCGTATGTGATCCCGGGAAATACGAACCACAGCATCGAAGTGATCGAAGCCGGAGAAGTAATTGATGTTTTCACACCGCCACGAGAAGATTATATGTAAAAACAAAAAAGCCATGCCAGTCATTGATTTAGAAACGACAGAAATAAAAGAACCCGTACCGGGTTACCGGGTCAGGTTTGTGCATTCCGATAATATAACCCTTGCCTTCTGGGATGTTAAGGCAGGAAGTGTGCTTCCCGCACATTCGCACGTTCATGAGCAATTATCACAAATAACCGAAGGTGAATTTGAACTGACCATCGCCGGAAACGCTTTTGTGCTTACACCGGGAAAAATCGCCATCATTCCGCCGAATATCGAACATTCGGGCAGGGCAATTACGGATTGTAAAATTACCGATACATTTTATCCCGTAAGAGAGGATTACCTTTGATCGGAAAGTGCCTTAAAGCTATACTTGCTGCCCGCATCGCAATTTATTCCCTGCCCGAAAACAATTTTCCTCAATTATTAGTAACTTTGAAGCAACGCGTTCCAGACTTCCGGCAGGAAGAGGAATTATCCGGCTTAAAAACCCGTTGCTCAATGAATCAACAATAACTTATCATTTTCAGGATGGAAAATCAAAAACACAAAAACAATCATGAAGAAGGGGGCAGCTTTCACGGCGTAAGGGCCAATGCCCGCATTTTAAAAATTACAGGATGGTTAACCGGCATTTATTTTGTCATCGAACTGGGGCTGGGATTCTATTCGGGATCGGTGGCCGTTATTTCGGATGCCTTCCATACTTTTTCGGCAGTGGGCGGCATTCTGATCGCATTTGTGGCTAACCGCATATCCAGCAGGGAGCCGAACAAATATGCCACCTTCGGGTTTAAAAGAGCCGAAATCGTCGGGGCTTTTCTGAACGGGGTATTTCTTTTCGGCATGGCAATTTATGTGATCTACATGGGTTACAACCGTCTGGGCAAAGAATTCGAATTGCCGACGGGAATCATGTTCATCGCTGCCATCGGCGGACTGATCACAGAGTTCATTTCATTTAAACTGATCTACAAAAGTCAGAAAGACAACATGAACATGAAAGGCGCTTTCTGGCATATAATGCAGACTTTTGTGGGAAGCATTCTCATCATCATAGCGGCCCTTATCATTCAGCTCACGGGCTGGACACCGATTGACGCGATCCTCGGTATGGCCTTCGGAGTGGTCTTATTGTGGGCTTCCTATAAGATCATCAAAGATGCCATGGATATTTTTATGGAAACCGTCCCGAAAGAGGTTGACATGGAGGAAGTCAAATCCGTCTTGTTATCCGTTGACGGAGTGAAAGGCGTCAGACATCTGCATGCATGGGTACTGACTTCGAACAAAAACATTTTCTCGGCCCACATTCAGATAGATGACCATGCCGCAGGGGAAACCATCCTGCGGGAAGCTGAAAAAGTCCTGAAAGAAAAATTTAATTTCTACTTCACAACTCTTCAACTGGAAGAAAAACATATTGAGTCGGAGGCTGACGCCATAAGTATTTAGATCTCATGATTATGTTACGCATTATCACTTTCTTTAAAAATAAAACACATTATGAACAGAAAAGAGTTTATCAGGTACAGTGCAGCGGGGGTGGCCGGGATGGTCATGTTCCCGGCTGACATACTTGCAAAAGAAACCAAAGCGGCAAATGAAAACCGCTTTCCGAAACCTTTACCATTCACAAAAAAAGGGGAATGGAAAGAGTTTGAGATCAGCATAAGGATCAATGAGCAGGAATTAGCCCCGGATATGAAAATTCATACGCTGGCTTTTAACGACACGGTTCCCGGTCCCGAGCTCAGGGTCAAACAGGGTGACAAAGTAAGGGTAATATTCAAAAACAACAGCGGCCTGAACCATACGATACACTGGCATGGGATTCATGTGCCGTGGAGGATGGACGGCGTCCCTTATGTTACGCAAATGCCGGTGATGTCGGGTCAGGAATTTGTCTATGAATTTGTTGCCGAACCCTACGGAACCCATTTTTATCACTGTCACTGGGGAACGCTGTTGCACATGCAGTCAGGAATGTTCGGAAGCCTGATCATCGAAAATGATGACGACCCCATCAGGAAAGCGTTTCCCTATGAGCGTGAATACACCCTGATTTATTCCGCACATGATGTCAATTTTCTCAGGAATGAAATTAATTCCATGCTGGAAAGGATGAAAGAACGCTCTTACCTGATGAAAACCGGCAGATTTAATGCAGAAAGGTTTAATGTATTTAACACCAAAGAGCAGCTTCTCGATTCAATTGCAAACGGCTACCAGCCTCCTTATCTCGTCAACCGGAGGGCCCCGGCGGATTTACCTGATCCCAACTGGTTTACCGTAAACGGCAAATCCTATCCCTCCACACCGTATTTGTATATCAAGACAGGCGAATCCATTCGGGTACGACTGATCAATGCAGGCACCGAAAATCACCATCTCCATTTGCACGGACATGATTTCTGGATGGTTTGTGATGACGGATTGCCTTTGCCTCAACCCTGGCAGAGAAATACCGTGTCGTTAACACCCGGAAAAACTTATGATATCATCATTAAAGGCGACAACAGAGGCATCTGGACTTTCCACGACCACGACACGCGGAGAGTGACCAACAACGGGCTGTACCCCGGAGGTAATCTGCTGGCTTTGGTATATGAAGACCTGCCAAAGGAAGAAACCAGCGTGGGCAAAATGGGGTATTTACCCAAAATAGCTTTGGACGAATAACCTAAAACCAAAAAAAATGAAAAAATATATTTTAATAATTCCGATGCTGGTACTCGCTATGATTATTCAGGCACAGGTTTCACCGGAAATTGAGCTGGCGGCAAAAGGAGTGGTATCAGGCAATCTAACGATTGATGAGGCAAATACGACTTCAGCGGTAAGTGACTTTTCCGACAGCCAGATACTGCTTGGCTTCAGACAGAAACTTTACAATTCCTGGCGGGGACAACTGGTTTTCGGGGCGCAGTTCCCGGATGCCGAATCAGACCTTGGCGTGATATTTTTTAACCATGTATTCATCCAGGTTGAGGACCAAAAAAACATCATCAAATTAGGCAGGTCGGCCACCCAGACTATCCTAAATCAGTTTCCAACCCTCCGGGATGACGACGCCATACAGTTTAACTACTCGTTAAATCCTTTTTCCAACGGTACCAACACCCAGGACAACCAATATGGTAACGTCATTGAATACACGCATATATTCAGACAACGAAACTGGTTAACTTTTCACGGTGAAAATTTTGCCGACCTGTCAAAACCGGAAAACTTCAATTTAAATTCCTTTGGCGTTTCCTATTTATACGTTGTACCCGAAACCCAGATATGGAACAGAAATGTTGTCCAGAGAGTGGGCATCAGCTATAACAATTACATAACCGATCAACCTGATTACAGCGGTTTCGACCGGCTGTTGAAAAATGTGTTGGCTACCATCACATTAAACGTTAAACCCGATCCCGTTCATTTCATTGATATAAGGATACAGGGGATTTACAATTTTGGTTTTCAGGTAATAGACAGCATAAACAGCTATTCCGACTATGTGGAAACCCCTTCTGTTTCAACATTCGGAACCATCCGGTATCTGTACCGAAAATATGAGAGGCCGCTTATCCAGGTGGCTGCGGGATTTGGTTACAAATCATTTAATATTATCAGCGGAAGCGAACAGCTGATTGTAATTGCGAATGTATTTTACCGTATCGGTGAAAATTTCGATGTGGGTTTCCAGTACCGGTACCTGAAAAATAACGGACAAACCGGGGAACTTTTTGGCAGGGAGGAACACCGGTTTCAACTGGCTTTGGTTTATTCGATCAGCAAAATATTTAATAATCAGTTTGACGACCGCAACTCTATTCTTAATCTGGAGCATAATTATATCAAATAAAAGAGCAACTAAAAAACCCATGAGGAAGGGATAGATGAGAAGATTAATAAACAGGGACAGATTATTCGTAAACCAGTGGTACATCGGTTCGGGGAACAGGGTGTCGGTATTTACGCGACGTTCGAAAAGGCCATTTGATGAGATCAGGGAGCTGTATTTGATGGAGATCGAATCCACAACAAGGTCGCCACACCACAAAGCGGATATCTCACCGGAGCAGCGAAGAAAAATCAGGGAACGGGTCAAAAAACAGATCAGGAAACAAAATATCCGTGACCTTATAAAAACGATCATAGCTTTACTGATCTCCATCGGAGTGTTTACCGGGCTGTTTTATCTTGCCGTTTATCTCATTGACTATTTTATGTTTTCTGAATGATCACTAAAATGAGTTGGCTGCCCGATGTTTGGATTAAGCCATCCATTTTGTTATATTTTGTAAGTGAAAAACCAAAAACAGCCCTGATTGCTCTGTTTTTCAGTCTGGCGATTTTTCCCTATATTTGGAAGCAGCCATCCTGATGCAATATGAATAGGCGAAGGGGCTTGTTAAAACCAGGTGTTTTTTTGAACAGTGTAAGATTTATTATTAATGAAAAGGACTCTCGCAGCTTTTATTTTCACCATTCTGACCGGTTTATCAATCAACGGGCAAGGCTTCCTATCCGCTGACAAACAATGGAATGTCAGAAACGTTTTTTATCCCGCCGGATATTCAACAGAGATTTACAGGATCCAGGGGGATTCGGTGATCAATTCGGTGGATTACAAAAAAATATGGGTTTCATTCGATTCGCTTTCCACCTGGAGTTTTCAGGGACTATTGAGGGAAGATTCAAATATAGTTTATTACAAAGCCCAGGATGCCGGCGAGGGTATCCTGTATGATTTCAACCTGGAAGCCGGTGATTCAGCTTACGTGAAAAATGTTTTTTGTCCCGATCAGGATATACCGGTTTACGTGCTGGATGTGGACACGGTGGAATATTTCGGCGTTTCACGCAAACGGTGGCATCTGGATTCAGATGGAGGGAATGATGAATACTGGGTGGAAGGAATCGGAAGCCTGAACGGGCCGCTTTACACCAAATACTGGTATTGCATCATTTGCCCTGTGTGGGAATTGCTTTGTTATCATGAAGGGAATACCTTGTTGTATATCCTGCCGGACGAAACCGAATGTTATCAGAACACCGTAGGCATTGAAGAAAATCAGGGAAGAGATCATATCACGATCAGCCCCAATCCCGTAACACGCGGTAATGCATTTGAGATCGAATCGGATATTTCGCTTTCAGCCGTTAGCCTGTTCAGTGCATCCGGCATTTTGATCCGGCGCCTCTCTCTTGCCGCAGACCATTCCGTACGTATTGAAACCGGCGGCCTCAATCCCGGCTTGTACCTCCTCAGTATCAGAATAAACCAAAACAAAATCAGAACCTGTAAAATCATAATTAAGTAAATCATCTCAACAGGTGAGAAAAGTAAAACTGACCATGATAAAAGGATCGGCGTAAAATAAATTTTTTTATCTTTATGCATCTCTTTCGGGCATAATTATCCTCTTTTATTAACCAAAAACCAACAATATGAGAAGTGAATTACAACAGCAGAAAGTCGTTGAATACAATCAGGTATTTGATGAAAAAGATTACACAAGACGTACGAAAAAAGCCCAGCATGCCACGGATAATTTTTACGACCTGATCACCAAATTCTATGAGCGGGGCTGGGGTGAGTCCTTTCATTTTGCACCACGATATAAAGGGGAAGATTTCAAATCCAGTATTTTACGTCATGAATACCTGCTGGCAAATAAACTGGGATTATCAGAAAAAGATGTGGTGCTGGATGTAGGGTGCGGCATCATGGGGCCGGCACGGAATCTGGCAAGGGTTTCGGGTGCACACATCACAGGGCTGACCATCAACCAGTATCAGGTGGACCGGGCAAACCAGTTGAACAGCCAGTCTTCCGTGAGCCATTTGCTGAAATCAGTGCAGGGCGATTTTATGAATATTCCGTTTCCTGACAATCATTTCGACAAGGCTTATGCGATTGAGGCGCTGTGCCATGCACCTGACATGGTTGGGGTGTACAAACAAATCCTGAAAAAACTGAAACCGGGTGGCAGAGCCGCCT
>JAADID010000081.1 GCA_013151505.1 Chlorobiota bacterium
GCATTATTGATGTGAGCGATCCGGAAGCGCCGGGCGAAATTGGTTTTTTTGATACGGGAAGTGAGGCAAAGGGTGTTTATATCAGCGGCAATTACGTTTATGTAGCGGATGGAGGTGATGGTCTGCGCATTATTGATGTGAGCGATCCGGAAGCACCGAGCGAAGTTGGTTTTTATGATACGGGCATGTGGGCATACGATGTTTATGTAAGTGGCAATTATGCTTACGTGGCGGATTATTTTGACGGTTTACGCATCATAGATGTGAGCAACCCGGCAGCACCGGCAGAAGCCGGCTTTTTTGATACGGAAAGTTTCGCACTCGGTGTTTACGTCAGCGGCAATTACGCTTATGTGGCAGATTGGTATGATGGATTACGCATCATTGATATAAGTGATCCGGCAGCGCCGACAGAAGTTGGTTTTTTCAATGCGGGAAGTCTTGCAAGGGGTGTTTACCTCAATGGTAATTATGCTTATGTAGCAGTTGGTGGTTGCGGAGGTTTATATATTGTTGATGTGAGCAACCCGATAGCACCGGTCAAAGTTGGTTTTTTTGATCCCGGGAATAGTATATTCGATGGACCCTGGACTTACGGTGTTTTCGTCAGCGGCAATTATGCTTATATCGCAAACTTCTTTGATGGTTTACGAATTATTGACGTGAACGATCCGGAAGCCCCAACCGAAACCGGTTTTTTTGATACGGGAAGTGATGCGATGAATACTTACGTCAGCGGCAATTATGCTTATGTGGCAAACTGGTACGACGGCTTACGCATCATTGATGTGAGCAACCCGGAAGCGCCAACCGAGGTTGGTTTCTATGATACCGAAGGCTTTGCGTGGAGTGTTTATGTAAGCGGTAATTATGCTTATGTGGCGGATACTTATGATGGTTTACGCATTATTGATGTGAGTGATCCGGCGGCACCTGTCGAAGTTGGCTTCTTTGATACGGGTAGTCTTGCGGAGAATGTTTTCGTCCTCGGTAATTACGCGTATGTGGCGGATGCATTTAAAGGTATGCGTATCATTGACGTGAGCAATCCGGCTGCGCCGGTTGAAGTCGGGTTTTTTGATACGGAGAGTGAGGCGAGGAATGTTTACGTCGTCGGCAACTATGCTTATGTGGCAGACTGGGATGATGGTTTACGCATCATAGATGTGAGCAATCCGGCAACACCGGTAGAAGTCGGTTTCTTTTATTCGGGGATTCGTGCAAACCGTGTTTATGTCAGTGGCAGCTACGCTTATGTGGCAGGTTATGTTGATGGTTTACGCATCTTAGATGTGAGCGATCCGTCAGCACCCATTGAAGTTGGGTTTTTTGATACGGAAAACCTTGCATGGGATGTTTACGTCAGCGATAATTACGCTTATGTGGCAAATAACCTTGACGGCTTACGCATCATAGATGTAAGCAATCCGTCAGCACCGG
Organism: Chlorobiota bacterium; assembly: GCA_013151505.1. Lineage (GTDB taxonomy): Bacteria > Bacteroidota > Bacteroidia > Bacteroidales > F082 > JAADID01. Next base: position 1,441 of record JAADID010000081.1, read on the forward strand.
TCGAAGTTGGGTTTTTTAATACGACGAGCTCTGCACTGGGGGTTTTCCTCAGCGACAATTATATTTATGTGTCAGATTATTATGACGGAATGTATATTTTTCAAAATGATTTGATTACAAACGTTAATGATGATAAAGTAAATGTACCGGGAACATCCGGTTTAACGCAGAATTATCCTAATCCTTTTAATAAATCAACCGCAATACAATATACTCTACTGCAATCTGCTCATGTCACGCTGAAAATATACAATAGTGCAGGCCAGTTAATAACAACCCTGGTTGACGAACAAAAACCTGCCGGGAAATATTCAGTTAATTGGAATGCGGAAAATGTTGGCGACGGTATTTATTTTTACAGAATTACTGCGGGAAAATTTTCGGATGAGAAGAAAATGATAGTTTACAGGTAATAAAACCATTACTTTTTCTATAGTCTCTCACAAGTTTTCCCGCCCGGTCGGTGTGTAAGTGAGACTTGTGCGAAGATAGACAGATGGAAACTTTCATGACCGGGGAAACCATCCTAAACAGGAATCCCGCGGTTGGTGTCCTCACCGGGAAAAAGTCCCCGAAATCTGGACCCGCATAACGACATGACACATTAATGGCTAAAGCCGATATGACGTGGCTTCTGTTTTTGATCACGGCGCTCAAGCACCGTGCAAAACCCCATGACAGAACATTTTGCCCCGGCTTTTAAGCCGGGGGTAAAAAATGTAAAGAAACAATCTGGCTTTAGCCATTAAAAAATTATTATATATCTCATATATCCAGTATGATACATCATGAGTATCAGTAGTAACCGCAATAATCCGATATCAACTGTTGTTGGTAAGGATACCAACAACGGCAAGGGAGGCAGGTAATTGTGTAATCTTTTCGACCTGCAAGGCCGGAATGAAAGGTGTGATTTTCCCGACCTGCCGGGTGCAAGCCCACCCGGCCGGGTCAGGAGAAAACTTTTTTGAGGATTTCCAACGTCTTCAGATAGATCCCCGGGCTTATACTTTCCCGCGGGCCGGCAATGTTCAAGACTTTGATTTTATGTTTTTCAATCCATTGCCAAATGGTTGTTTTCAAATCATGATCTCCGGTTTTGATGATAAGCAACGGTTTTTTGATTTGCCTGGCATATTCGGCAGTAAAGATGGTTCCGTTTCCCATCTCATCCGAAAAAATGATGAGTGTGCCATCGCCGTCTTTCACATTGAGCCGGGTACGTTCTGCATACAGTGAGGTTTTGGTTTCGGCCAGCGGATATTTGCTATCGATCCTGCCATCCTCGGCAAGGCGCCCTTTGGGGCACCATCCGCCGCATTGAATATTTCTTTCCAAGGCAAAATCAAGGGCAGCACGGTCAACGCCCGTCTGCCCTCCGCTGATTATCTTTTCAACATACTTGTTCACATTACGTTATTCCGTTGTTTTGATAATTGACAAAGTCGCGTTGTGATTTATAAAGATTGACAACCTGTAAAGCCAGGTTCTTCGTTTCATTCAGGATATTAAAATACAGTATGCTGTTTTTTGTTCCCACTTCTGCATTTTTTATCCGTTTGATCATCACTTTATTCAGTTCACCAAGCATGCCAAGGAATTGCCTTTGCAGTTCCTGCAATTCTTCCTGCTTACTGAAGTCCTCTGCCTTCAGACTTTCAGCAACAAGCAGGATCAACTCCGAAAGCCGGGCATGAACTTTTCTCAACTCATTTATCTGCTCTTTTAACAGCGGTTTATGGTTATTGTCAACATGATTAAGCGCAGGAGTGACAATAAACGAAATACTGTGAAGCATTTCACGCATATAGTCAAGCACCTGGACAAAATAATAAGCCGTATCGGTTGCCTCGGCACGTAATTTTTCCACGATCAGGCCGATATGGTCTTTCAGATATTTTGTTCTTGCCGTAATCTTATCAATTTCCTTTTTTTTCAGGTCTTTGAAATTTTCTTTTTCCAGCCCGTCAATAGCCCTGCCATAATTTTCAACAATGATCTTCAGGTTTTTGACAATCCCTTTCATTGATTTCTCGACAATATTTTCATCGGAAAGAGTTTCCAGTTCATCTTCCTCTCCTTTTTCTTCCAGCGTTTTTTTGTGATGAATGACATGTGTCCGGTAAATTACATAAGCCACAACGGCCAGCATGATGACCATGCCCACAATTCCAGCGTAATTAAAGATATAAACCATAATAAAAGCCACAGTAAAGGCGGAAATTGCCGTCAGAAACCAACCGCCAACCACGGCAAACACACCCGATATCCGGTAAACAGCGCTTTCCCGGTCCCATGCCTTATCAGCGAGCGAAGCGCCCATAGCGACCATAAAAGTTACATACGTAGTCGAAAGGGGCAATTTAAGCGAAGTTCCGAAAGCGATAAGAATACTGGAAACCGTAAGGATGACCGACGCACGGATCAGATCAAATTCGGGCTTGTCTTTTTTCCTGGTCCCACTTTTTTCTTTATAAGGTTCAAACTGTTTCTCGATAGTCCGTACCAATCCACCGGGCAGCGCTTTTTTGATGTTTGATGAAAAATTTATAGATGAACGCACCAGTACTTTTGATATCCATGTTGACCTGAACCTTTCGTCTCCTTCATCCTGGCGGCCAAGGTCGAGGGATGTCTGAACCACCGATCTGGCCTTGGATGAAATGAACAAAGTCAACACCATAATGATCCCTGCTATCACAAGAAAAAGAGTAGGCGTTGGCACTTTTCCGGCCAGTCCGCTCATCAGAAAGCTGTTTGGGTCAGCGCCGGGGTTGACAGCAAACAATTCATAGGAATTAAAACCGGCGATGGGCACCCCGATAAAGTTTACAAGGTCGTTACCGGCAAAGGCCATAGCAAGGGCAAATGTACCGATCAAGACAATAACTTTCAGGATATTAAACCGGGTAAGCCAGAATAGCAGTTGCAGCAGAATAGTCCATCCTATCCAACTGTAAAGCAGGATCAAAGCGCTATTGGCATTGATCCAGTCTTTCGTTTCATCTGTCATAAAGGAGGCTCCCTTCGCTCCTTTGATCAGCATAAAATACGTCATGGCTGTAAAGGCGATACCCCCCCACACAGCGCCGAGGTATTTGATCCGCCTGACATAATTAAAAGAAAAAGCTATTCTTATAAAATACTGGATTAACGCACCTGTGGTAAAAGCAATTCCGACGGATAGCAGGATACCGGAAATAATAGCGAGAGCCTTGGAAGAGTTGATAAACTGGCCTATGGTCATACCTCCGTCACTGCTAATCAACTTTATGGTAGCCATTCCCACCGCTGCTCCCAGCAATTCAAACACAATGGAAACCGTGGTTGATGTTGGCAAACCTGCCGTATTGTAAGCATCCAGCAAGATCACATCGGTGACCATCACAGCCATAAAAATGATCATAATCTCGGAAAAATAAAACTCTCCGGGATTAAAAATGCCTTTTCGCGCCACTTCCATCATACCGCTGGAAAATACAGCCCCCACCATGATACCCAGTGCGGCAACGATCACAATGGTACGAAAAGGGGCAACCCGTGAACCAATGGCAGCATTCAGAAAATTTACGGCGTCATTGCTGACTCCTACAATCAGGTCGGATGCAGCGAGCAGAAAAAGGACAATGACAATGGTCAGATAAACGTATTCCACTATTCTTAAATTTAATTAATGACTAAAGGACAAAAAAAGATAAAACAAACATTGTATCAGTTAAATGTTTATTAAGAAATTGTTAAGTCTTTTATTTTTCAAATACCGGTTTCATTCCGAGGTTATACATGATAAAACTGTAGATGTCTGTGGTTTCTTCAATTTGTTTGGCCGTTGGTTTCCCCGCACCATGGCCCGCACGGGTTTCTATTCTTACCAAAACCGGGTTCTTCCCGCCGTTCTTCTCCTGCAAAGTAGCCATAAACTTAAAAGTGTGCGCCGGAACCACCCGGTCGTCATGGTCGGCAGTAATGGCAAGAGTTGCCGGATAGTTGACGCCTTCTTTTATATTGTGTAAGGGTGAGTAGGAATAAAGATATTTAAACATTTCCTCGCTGTCGGCGCTGGTACCGTAATCAGAAGCCCACGCCCAGCCAATGGTGAAATTCTGGTAACGCAGCATATCCATTACCCCGACTATCGGGATGGCGACTTTGAACAGATCGGGCTGTTGAGTCATGCAGGCGCCCACAAGCAAACCGCCGTTTGAACCCCCAATGATGGCCAGTTTATCGCGTGAGGTGTATTGGTTGTTGATCAGCCATTTAGCTGCATAGATAAAATCATCAAAAACATTTTGTTTGTTCATTTTGGTACCTGCCTCATGCCATTCTTCGCCATACTCGCCTCCGCCCCGTAAGTTGGCCATGGCATAAATCCCCCCCTGCTCAAGAAATATAACACGGCTGACACTGAAGCTCGGCGTTAAGCTGATGTTAAATCCACCGTAACCATAAAGCAAAGTCGGATTTTTCCCGTCTTTTTTCATTCCCCTTTTGTAAACAATGAACATGGGCACTATAGTCCCGTCTTTGCTTTCATAGAATACCTGTTCCGTTTCATAGTCTTCCGGATTAAAGTCCACTTCAGAAGATTTAAACACCGTGGATTCCCCGGATTCAATATTGTAACGATAGATCGTTGATGGAAAAGTAAAAGAGGTAAAGCCATAAAACGCAATGTTGTCATCTTTATCACCGTTAAATCCTCTCAGAGTCCCGATGGCAGGCAGGATCAACTCATTCTGATAATGGCCTTTCAGGTCGTAAAAATAGGCCCTGCTGCTTGCATCCTTCAGGTACTGGATAAACAACCTTCCGCCGACGATTTTTGCATCTTCCAACACATCTTCTTTTTCTTCGATCAGCGTTTCCCAGGTTGCCGGATCAGGATTTTTAAAATCAACCAGGATCAATCGTCCTTTGGGTGCATTGTCGTTGGTCTGGATCAATAACTTTTCGCCGATATGGTCAATCACCTGATAATCGTAGTCGAAACCCTCCGCAATTTTTTTGAATTTTAAACGGCCAACATCATCAGCCCGGGCAGCATACAAAGCATTTCCGCTGGTGCTTTCCGACTCAGTGATCATCACAAATGCCTTATCTTTGGTCAGGTACGCGTAAAAGTTTCTCAAAGGATGCTCTTTATCCTGAAAGATCAGCTTGTCTTCTTTCTGGTTTGTTCCCAGTTTATGATAAAAAACTTTATGAAAACGGTTTTGTCCCGATAGTTCGTCACCTTTCTCCGGCTTACCATACGCCGAATAGAAAAAACCGTCGCCTTTCCAGGAGATGCCGGAGAACTTGACCCATCGGATGTGATCATTCAGCCTCTTTCTGTCCTTAATCTGCATCACATAGATTTCATTCCAGTCTGAACCTCCGCTGGCTATACTGTAGCCCAGATATTTACCATCTTTCGAAACGCCGAGGCCGGCCAGCGCCACCGTTCCGTCTTCCGATAATTTGTTGGGATCAAGCAAAACTTCCGGTTCGGAATCCGGAGTTTTCTGCATGTACAGAACACTCTGATTCTGAATGCCGTCGTTTTTGAAAAAGAAATATTTTCCGCCTCTTTTGAACGGCACACCATATTTGGGGTAATTCCAGATTTCAGTCAGCCGTTCGCGAAATTCTTCCCTGAAAGGGATCTTTGACAAATATTCCTGTGTGATCTTATTTTCGGCCTTTACCCATTCTTTTGTTTCTTTCGAGTTGTCATCTTCCAGCCAGCGGTAAGGGTCAGCAACTTTGTGTCCGAAATAAACATCTGTCGTATCCACCTTTTTTGCCCTGGGATATTGAATATCAACTCTGTTTTGCTGTGAACAAGCTGATATCAGGAGAAAAAACGCGACTGAAAATAAAAAAGTTGCAGATTTCATGGTTCCTGGTTTTTGGAAGGTATAAATATAGAAATTTAATTAAACCTGACGATATTTCCTGACATTTTACCTTTCCGCGGACAAAGCGGCAATATTTATCAATAATTTCGCACAATATTCTTCTTTTAAACAAAACATGACATGAGCAAAATATACGTCGTCGGTTTCATGGGAGTCGGTAAAAGTACCGTAGGGAAAAAACTTGCCCGGAAACTGGGGTATGACTTCCTTGACATGGATGATGCTTTTGAAGAAAAATACAAGATCAGCATTCAGGATTTTTTTGAAAAATACGGTGAAGAGTTGTTTCGTAAACTGGAGCATCAACTGCTCAAAGATACTTTCACAATGGAAAACGTTGTCATTTCAACCGGCGGGGGAACGGTTGTATGTGAAAATGCCATGGAACTGATGAACAAAAACGGAATTACAATTTACCTGAAGATGCCGGTTGGCGCACTCGTGAAACGACTGAAAAACGTTAAAAGAAAAAGGCCGCTGATCCACGGTAAAAAAGAAAATGAAATAGAACAGGTCATTGAGGAAAGGATGAAAGAACGTTTTCCTTATTATCAAACGGCAAAAATTGAGGTGGATGTGACGGGGATTGATGTTCAGGAACTGGTGAGGAAAATAAAAGCGCAGGTGGAAGTAATGGAATGATGAATGGATACTGCCTGCCTGTCCGAATCCGTCAGGTGACGGAGAAGGCGGGGATGCCTGTAATTTGAAAATGGTCAATAGAAAATTGTTGATTGCCGATTGCCAACTGCGGACTGAAGACTGAAAATTACCAATGGCTGTCAAAAACTGTCCGGACGGGAATCGGGAATAACGCAGAAAATGAAACAAATAAGTTATCTTGCGATAACTATTGGGATTAGGCCGGAAAAAAACAAAAATGTCTTACGAAGGAGTAAAATACAACACAGAATACATTTCCGAGATTGTTCCTGCAGACAACAGGATTGACGAACTCAGGAAATGGTGCCGGATATTTCATGAAAAAGAACTCGCACCCCATTATCCCGGAGGTACTCACGGCAACATGAGTTTCAGGGTAAATCCGGAAAAAGATATCTTTATCATTACGGCAGCCCGCACCAGTTTTGCAGAAGAATTATCCCCGGAAGCATTTTTCACAGTCACCGCTGTTGACCTTAAAAATGCCGTTGTGTATGTTTCGGGATCAAAAACCAGGGAACCCTCATCCGAAACTCTGCTGCATTTCGCTATTTACCGCGAACGTTCCGATGTGATGGCCATACTGCACGGACATTGCAAAACCATCACCCAACACGCAGAAAAACTGGGCATTGTCACAACAAAGGAATTTGTCGAGCCGGGAACCGTAAAAGTCGTGGACAGCGTGCTTGAAGTACTGGACAATCACCATTTCATCGAAATGAAAGGTCACGGTTTTTTATCGCTCGGAAAATCCATTAACGAAGCCGGACTACTGGCCATGGAAATGCTGAAAAAGGTTTGAGGTGGTGGGCGTTACAAGTTATGTGGCATATTGGTAAAAAACGCCGTTTCGCCGCAACGAAAGTTTTTGTGTGCCGCTGTAAAGCCTCGGTAAACATCTGCTATCTTTTCCCAAGCAGTACCACATTTTCCACATGATGCGTCTGCGGGAACATGTCCACCGGTTGCACTTTTTTCACTTCATACTTCTCATTAAGCAGGGCAATGTCCCTGGCCTGCGTAGCGGGGTTACAACTTACATAGATGATCTTTTGCGGTCCGGCGATCAGCATTTGCCGAACCACTTTCTGATGCATTCCTGCCCGCGGCGGGTCGGTAACGATGATATCCGGTTTACCCTGGGTGGCAAAGAATTCTTCATCAAGCAAACCGGCCAGATCACCGGAATAAAATTCCACATTGTCAATGGCATTCAGTTTCATGTTTTCTCTGGCGTCCCTGACCGCATCCTCCAAATATTCCACACCGATCACCCTTTTAACCGCTCTTGAAATAAATGCGGCAATAGTTCCTGTCCCGGTGTATAGATCATAAACCAGTTCATTCCCCTGAAACTCAGCAAATTCAAAAGCCGTTTTGTACAATTTGAAGGCTTGTTCCGGGTTGGTCTGATAAAATGATACCGGCCCCACCTTGAACCTGAACGGCGGTTCACCTTCAACAGGCGAAGGCATCGTCTCCATGATGAAAGGTTTGCCTTTGAACAGTTTGATCTCCAGGTCAGAGATCGTATCGTTTTTCTTTTCGTTCACCACATACATCAGCGAGGTGATCTCCGGGAAACGTTCAGCGACAAAATCCATCACATCAGCAATTTCATTGCTTTCATGGCCAAAAACCACAATCACCATCAGGTCGCCGGTCACTGCCGTGCGGATGATCAGGTTCCGCAGAAACCCTTCCTGGCTTCTGACATTGTAAAAGGAAAGCCCGTGTTCCAAAGCATATTTTTTAACTTCTACCCGGATATCGTTTGAGGGGTCTTTCTGAAGATAACAATGTTCTATATCCAGTATCTTGTCAAACATCCCCGGCAGGTGAAAACCGAGGCCGTTGGTGTTTTCGGGACCTCCCTCCTCTTTTGAAGTATCCAGTTCGGTCAGCCATCGCCTGTCGGAAAAGGTGAACTCCAGCTTATTGCGGTAGTAGTATGGTTTGTCGGAACCCAGGATAGGCATCACATCGGGGTAAGGCACTTTGGCAATCCTTTCCAGCGCATCCCTCACCTGTTTCTGTTTGAAGGCCAGTTGATACTGATAATCTATGTGCTGCCACTTGCAACCGCCGCACAGGCCGAAGTGCGAACATTCCGGTTCCACACGGTATTCCGATTTTTTATGGAGATGGACAATCCGGGCTTCGTAATAATTTTTCCGTTTTTTAAACACCTGCACATCCGCCACATCGCCCGTAGCGGCAAAAGGGACAAACACAACCCGCTCGTTGTACCTTCCGACGGCTTTCCCCTCGGCGCCTACATCAACGATCTCCAGCTTCTCAATAAAAGGTAATGGTTTTTTTCTTCTCGCCATGACTTATATTTGGAACGGCAAAGATACGCGTTCAATTTGTCAGCAGAAACCGTTTGTTTCTAACCAATGATATTTATCAGCGATCAATCTGCAAAAGTCAACGCCAACTATTTATTAAAACGCCACCTGGAACCGCATCTGGTAAATGTTTGCAAACCCCTGGTTTCCCACATCGGAATAGATATAATTGAACATAACCCGCACGGCAGGGTTCAGGTACCAGTTCAACCCGGCAGTGATATCCTGCATGCTGCCGCCCCGCAAATCTTTGTCGTTCAGATTGATTGATGAATATCTCAAACTAATCTCAAAAGCTCCCCACCCCCCTTTTCCAAGGTTCCTTTTCGGGGCTAACCTCCCGAAAGCCGTTTTCTTCTGGCTGTAGTTTTTGTGTTCTCCTGTGATGAACCAGCTTATAATCGCATATCCCGCATTGTAATAATAAGAGGTGAAATTTGTATTCATAGACGGGGATGGGACAACTTTTGTCGTCATATATTCACCCTGGAATGACAGCGGACCGAAAATAAACACAAATTCCGAACCCATAACCTCTGCGGTTTTGGTTTCTTTTACAGAAAGCGTAACATATTTTGGTGTCAGATGGGCTTCCGGTCTGTCGTTCAATATAAGTAAACGGTTGTCGTTAAACTGGTGTTCGTAAGCCACACCAAGATGCATGACAGTATACCATCTGCCATCCGGTTTGTAAATGGGTTGGCCTGCTACCCTGAAAGTCAGACGATACTGGTTACCCAGATAAAGACCAACATTCCTTGTTGGAAAGAAATAGCCGGCATACCATGAAAAGCGTTTGTTAAACTGATGATTATAAACCATCGCACCCAGGTCACGCTCCGGTGTGAAAGCATCGGTAAGTGAGCGTTCCATCAGTGTAATGTCATTGGAACTGGTTAACAATTCAAAACCAAAAGGTTGCTTGAAATGTCCGACCCTGATATGCCCAACACCCGGTATTTTTGTCAACTCAATGTAAGCGTCTTTCACCCCGGCATCACCCCGTGCAAAATCAAATTGCATTTTAAACTTCACATTACCGAATAATATCCCCGAAGTAAAAAACCTTAATCGCCTGAATTCGCTACCGTTCATCGCCGGGAAATTTTCATCCAGCACATCATTTTGATTGATCATCATGATGTCATACTGAATCGTCCCCCGATCTTTATTTTAAACTGATCATCAGCACGCTGAAACTGAAGACCTTTGTTCCATTTAATATTCCACTCGTGTGAAGATTGCGCAAATAATACAGTGGCTGCCGAAAATATCAGAAAAAATAAAATTGTTTTTCTCATTGTATTCATTTTCGGGGTACAAAAATATATTTTTGGGAAAGCAAAACGGGATACCGTTTATTATCTTTATGTTAACTTTGTGAAAAGTTCTCAACAATGAAAATACTACCGGTTGATAAAATCAGAGAGGCAGATGCCTATACGATAAAAAACGAACCCATTGCTTCCATTGACCTGATGGAAAGGGCAGCCAACCAGTTGTTTAAATGGATCAGAAAACGCGTTGACCGCACGCATGTCATTCATATATTTGCAGGTCTGGGAAACAATGGCGGCGACGGGCTTGCCCTGTCGCGGATGTTGTCAAAAAAAGGATATGATGTAAAAGTTTATCTTATCAGGTATTCTGATAAAACATCTGAAGATTTTGGTATCAATTTTGATCGGCTTCCCGAAAAAATCCAAAATAAAAATATTACTGATATAAAGGATGGCGATCCTTTGCCCGAAATAGGTGAAAATGATATCATCGTGGATGCCATCTTCGGTTCCGGCCTGGCTCGGCCTGTCAAAGGATTTATTGGTAAAGTAGTGGAACACATTAACAGTCAGCCGGCAGTCAAAATTTCCATTGACATCCCGTCAGGGCTTTTTGCCGACAGCCATTCCGACCCCAAAGAGGGCGCCATCGTCAGCGCCGATTACACATTGAGTTTTCAGTTTCCGAAACTTGCGTTTTTATTGCCTGAAAACGATCATTTTACCGGACAATGGCATGTATTGGATATCGGGTTGATGGCGGAATATATCAACGAGGTAAAGGTTAGCGAGTTTTACATGCAGAAACGGGATATTACCCCTATGCTGAAACAACGGCGGATTTTTTCGCACAAAGGCACATTTGGACATGCGCTGCTTATTGCCGGCAGTTACGGAAAGATGGGAGCTGCCATTCTGGCTTCCAAAGGATGCCTGCGGTCAGGTGTCGGACTGTTGCATACGCACATCCCCAAAGTGGGATATTCCATCATGCAAACCGCCACACCCGAGACCATGCTGAGTATTGACCGCTATGAGAATTACTTTTCAGAAGTCCCCGACCTCGGTATGTATAATGCAGTAGGCATCGGACCGGGTCTTGGCATGGAACACCAGTCGCAAATGGCCTTGAAACTATTGATCCAGAATTACAAAAACCCCATCGTCTTTGATGCGGATGCATTGAACATCCTGGCAGAAAACAAGACCTGGCTTTCCTGGCTTCCGCCGCACAGTGTTCTCACCCCCCACCCCAAAGAGTTTGAACGGCTTGCAGGCAAATGGTCGGATGATTATGATAAGCTGAAAAAACTACGTGATTTCAGCTCGAAGTTCGGTGTGTATGTTGTATTGAAAGGAGCTTACACGGCCATCTGTTTCCCGGATAAAACCATTTATTTCAATTCCACAGGCAATCCGGGAATGGCTACTGCAGGCAGCGGGGATGTGCTCACAGGTATGATCACAGGATTGCTTGCACAAGACTATACCCCCGGTGTGGCTGCCGTCATCGGTGTATATCTTCACGGCCTGGCCGGAGATCTGGCGGCCAGAAAGAAGGGACAGGAAGCCATGTTGGCAGGGGACATCATCGAAAACATAGGAAAAGCTTTCAAAAAGACAAGGTAAACTTCTTTTTTATCAGCTACCCGGCCCACCAGGGCAGGGTCATAAAAAAGGCGGCCAGAGCCGCCTCTACTTTTATATCTTTTCGGTTTCGACCACCTTGGCAAGCAGGTCGGCATAAGGCATCATCAGGTATTTGTTACCTTCAAACTCAAACTCGGTTCCTGAATATTTTTTGAAAAATACAATGTCACCTACCGAGATGCCCGGGTTTTCAATATTGCCAATGGCAACCACCCTGGCGTATTGCGGTTTCTCTTTGGCTGTATCGGGAATAATGATGCCCGAAGGAGTCTTCTGCTGTTCTTCTTCCTGCGTCATGTCCAGTAAAACATTCTCGTTTAAAGGCTGTAATTCTTTCATCTTTTATCTTATTTAATGTTAGTTAATAATTTTCCAATATTTATTTGACTCTATTTCATTCATTTCTAATTGATCCCCAGCAGGGTATTGATCCGGGCTTTGTCAAATCCAACAATCACCTCGCCGTTGATATCCGTCTGCGGAACTCCCTGCTGTCCACTGCGCCTCACCATGGCTTCGGCAGCTTTCTGGTCTTTTGAAACATCAATATCCCGGTAACGGATACCATATTTGTCAAGATGACGTTTCAGGGCATTGCACCACGTACAACTCGGTGTTGAATAAACGGTCACACGTTTTTGAGGTTTACCGTCACCATCTGTTTTTGCCGTAAATAAAACACTTTCGAACAATGACTTGTAAAAACCTTCATCATTGCATCCCTTAACGGATTTCACAAAATTCTTTCCTTCAAAAACCAGCAATGAAGGCGCTGAAGTGATATTATATTTCGGATGGATATCGCGGACAGTCGTTACATCTGCCGCCAGTACATTCACATCCTTCACTTCACCGGCTGCCTCTTCTACCCCCGCATAACTGCAATCGCTTGCTTCCGACCCTTTCTTGTACAACAGCACGTAGTTTTTCTTATCCTTCGCCAGATACTTCTGCATTTCATCAAACGAATGAATCTCTTTCACTTTCATAATCCAAAAAATTTAACGTGTCTTAATCAAATGATATGCCAAGGCAAAATTACCTCTTTTACAAGTGCCGAAATTGCAGTTATGACAAAATTTCACCTCTGGTGTTGGGGGATGAAATATGTGGGTATCGGGTAAAGGGGTATAAGGTATATAGGGGTATAGTGTGTCTTGTCCTGAAATAGGTTTACAAAAAAGTAAATTTTTTAGTCAATGAAATTTATCCGACTGCATCAATTGCACCAACTGAATCAATTGCACCCAATACCTTTATACCTCTATACCCGTCCTTTATACCTTTTCAATATAAATACGGAAGCATCCGCTTCGTCCTCAACACATACGCTTTGTAGTCAGGAAATTGCTGATGTAACCGCTTTTCTTCATAAACGATTTTCAGCAACAAAACAATGATCAGCAGTACGAATACACCCAGCCTCATCCATGAAAAATAATCAAAGACCAGGGGCAGAAGGGCAACCAACTGGGCAAGATACATGGGATGCCTGACCACGCTGTAAGGGCCGGTTGTTACCAACTGCCCGTTGGTTTTTGGCGTGGGCGTAATATTAAAATTCCCAATTCTGATCGTATAAATGGCTACAATCCCCAAAAATATACCCGCAGCTTCAATCAGGATACCCGAGTAATCATTGGCTATGGCTGGCGCCGATGAAAGCAGGTATATCAGGGAGGCCAATTGTAAAAAAACAAGTAAATAAGGATATATTTTTTCTTTGAACATGTCACCCGGAATTAAAAACCGGCTCCGGGATTAAGTTATGTTGCAAGTAGAGAGAAAGTTAAAAATTCCGGAACCGGCACACAAAGGTACATGAAATTTTTCTTTCAGATAATTTAGAAATCAATTAAACTGATTTTACCTTTGCAATAATTACAAAAGCTAAAAACCACCTTTATGAAAAATACAGGAGAAGCAGGAAACCGGGGGCCGGATGTTCGTTCCGACTGCCATGCCGAAATAGAGATGACATCATCAGGAGGTATAATTCTGGAAATCAAGAGCAAAGTTAAAACACTTTTCGGTAAATCCATCGAAAAACTGGCACGCGACATCCTGAATTATTTTGACATAAAAAATGCACGGCTGACGATTGAGGATGCCGGGGCGCTTGAACTGGTCATTGCCGCACGCATGGAAGCTGCCATTAAAAAAGCAATGAAAACCGAAAAGGAATATCTTTTGCCGGTGATCAAAGAAAACACGACTGCCAGTAACAAGGATGATTTCAGGTTCTCGCGATTGTACCTGCCGGGAAACAGCCCCAAACTGATGATCAATGCAGGGATTCACAATCCCAACGGAATTATACGGAATTATCCTTGACCTTGAGGATTCGGTGTCGGCTGACAAAAAGTTCGAAGCGCGTTTTCTGGTCAGAAATGCGTTGAGGAGCATGAATTTTTACGGTGCCGAAAGGATGGTGCGCATCAACCAGATACCCGGGGGACTGGATGACCTTAAATACTGCATACCGCATCATGTAAACCTTATCCTCGTTCCCAAGTGCGAACAGGCATCTGATATTCATAAGGTAAACGAAGACGAAGAGATTGACAGGATAAAGAAAGAACACAATACCGGTTATCCTGTCTGGCTTATGCCGATCATCGAAAGTGCGCTGGGTGTTCTCAATGCTTACGCCATTGCATCGGCAGCTCAAAATGTGGTCGCACTGGCAATCGGACTGGAAGATTATACGGCTGATATCGGGACCAGACGCACTGACGAAGGCAAAGAATCATTTTTTGCCCGGAGTATGGTCGTTAATGCAGCACGGGCTGCCGGTATCCAACCCATTGATTCCGTTTTCTCGGATGTTTCGGACATGGAGGCACTGGCAAAGAATGTCCAGGCATCCAAAGCACTGGGATTTGACGGGATGGGCTGTATTCATCCACGGCAGATCAAAGTGATTCATGAGAATTTTGCTCCTGCAGATGATGAAATCGAAAAAGCCAAAAAGATCGTTCTTGCGTTCAAAGAGGCCGAAGCCAAGGGACTGGGTGTGGTTTCGCTGGGCTCAAAAATGATCGATCCACCGGTGGTTAAAAGAGCGCAAAGAACGATTCGGATAGCTGTGGATGTGGGAAAACTGGATGAGAACTGGATGAATAAATAATGACAACCAAATAAAACATCATTACATTTATAATTCGCTATCATTTTCCCTGACCTTCAGGTCAGGGCAAGAGGGTAAAAAAGAAAGATTCTATGAAAAAATACGATAAACTAACTAAAAACGCAGCCGGACGCATGGTCCCCGCCATTATAAACGGAGAAGAACATATTCCCTTTCAGGGAGTAGGAAAATACAAGCCCGAAGGCAGGAAATATGCACCCAGAATAGCAAGTTGTACCGACTATCCCGATGACGGTAACAAAACGGTCGGAAGTTTGAAAGAAGCGCTGATCAAAGCGGGATTAAAAGACGGGATGACCATCTCAACACATCACCACTTCCGCAACGGCGACCTCATAGCCAATCAGATATTTGATATTGCCCACGAGTTGGGTATTAAAAATCTTCGCTGGTTTCCTTCGGCATCATTTCCCTGCCACGAACACCTGATCCCTTACCTTGAAGACGGGACCATCAACCGCATTGAAGGAAGTATGAACGGACCATTGGGAAAATTTGCCTCGGAAGGAAAAATGAAAGGAGTGGGTGTCCTGCGTTCACACGGTGGCCGCTACCAGGCCGTTCAGGACGGGGAAGTGGTGATTGACATCGCAGTGATCGCCGCCCCCACGGCAGACCCATTCGGCAATGCCAACGGTGTTTACGGAGATGCCGCCTGCGGACTACTGGGGTTTGCCCTTGCCGACTCACAATACGCTGAGAAAGTGATCGTTGTTACAGACAACCTGGTGCCGTTTCCTGCAATACCCTGGCAGATTCACGGGAATTATGTGGATTACGTTGTGAAAGTGGACAAAGTGGGCATCCCGGAAAAGATCATTTCGGGCACGACCAAAATAACCAAAAGTCCCGACCGCTTGCTGATCGCCGAAATGACTGCAAAATTCTGCGAAGAAGCCGGCCTGATCTATGACGGATTTTCTTACCAGGCAGGAGCAGGCGGAACAGCACTGTCTATCGGGAACTACTTTGGTGACATTTTACGGAAAAATGGCTGGAAAGCCCGGTTCATTCGTGCAGGAAGCAACAAATATGCTGTCGAAATGCTGGAAGAAGGGTTGGTGGATTACATCCTCGATGGACAGACTTTCGACCTGGAAGGGGTGCGTTCCATGCGTGAAAATCCGAACCACGTGAACACTTCGCCTTTTACTTCTTATAATTATCATGGCAAAGGGAATTTTGCTTCAATGGTGGACATTGTGGTTCTGGGAGCCACCGAAGTGGATGTGCATTTCAATGCCAATGTGGTTACCCATTCCGACGGATATCTGCTTCATGGTATCGGCGGCTGGCAGAATTGCCTGTTCTCGAAATGCACGATTCTTCCCATTCCCCTGTTCAGGGACCGGATACCTGTTATCCGTGATGAGGTGACGACCCTTTGCGGGCCCGGAGAACTGATTGATGTCATTGTGACCGAAAGAGGGATCGCCATCAATCCTTTGAGAAAAGACCTGATCGAAAAAACAAAAAATTCAGGATTACCAATCAAGACCATCGAGCAGTTGAAAGAAGAAGCAGAGGCCATTTGCGGTGTTCCCGAAAAGCCGAAATTGTCAGACGAGATCATTGCCGTTATCAAATGGGTGGACGGAACGGTGATTGACGCGGTGAGGAAGGTGGAATAACAAAGAAAACGAGTGTCATTTCGGATGCGACGAAGGAGCATGAGAAATCCCCTGAATATTTCTGTCTTTTTGAGTAAAAAGACCCTGAAATAAGGGCCCGCATCATGACATGACATATTAATGGCTAAAGCCGGTTTGATTTTCTTTTTTAATCACGGCGCTGAAGCACCGTGCAAAACGCAATGGCGGGATATTTTACTTCGACTTTTAAGCTTTTCTGGTTCACGCATACAAGAGCAAAAAGATTTTTATCAATAGAAATTTTGCCCTGCCCTTCAGGGCAGGGATTTATAGTTTCAAATTCAATCTGGCTTTAGCCGTCAATAAAGACATAAACTGTTATGTTAAAGCGTATTAAATATATATGTCATCAGTAGGGATGCGGAGTGCAGCAGAACGACGAGAAATCCCCCGGGTATGCACCCACGTTCCCTGGGGATTACTCACCACAACCGCACTACCCCGCGCACCAGGGTTCGGAATGACAGGGTGATGACGTGAGGGACTTCTCCTCTTTCTCCAAAGGCGAGATCGTCGAAATGGCAGGGAATTTCAAATGACAGGTTTCTCTTTGGCTCTTGGCTCTCATTTACATATAAATCCAATGCCACACCACACCGTCTTTGCTGTTGTATTCCAGAGTAGGGAAAGGAAGTTTTACGAAACTCAGTGCTTTAAAAACAAAACGTAAAAACCCGGAGCCGGTTTTTATCCGGACCCAGTCAATATCCATCGAAACATAGTATTGCCTGACCCTGTCAAAATGAGGAATGGGGTTACCATCCTGATCATATTCAGGATTTTTCACCGGGTGAAGCATGCCGTCGGCACCATATCCCACCGCCACATTGATCCAGGAAGGAAAACGGGTATCTTTTTTAATAAAGGAACGGATATTCATGGAGACCCAGTAGGTGTGACCATTGTAATCTTTCAGCATACGTTGCAATGTGGTTTTTCCTAGTTGGTCAGGATTGTATTGTGCATAATCTGTTGGGTGATAAGAAAATTTAAGACGGAAACGCTGATCACGCCAGAGAAGGTTTTGCGTTACGGAAAGTCCCGAACCAACCGCATTGGCAAGTAAATCCGTTGCCGAGGCACCATAAGAAGCCGAGAAGCCATCCATGATTTCGATTACCGTCATGGCGCCAAAACCCATGAGTCCTCCATACCATGATGCTTTTTTATTGTTAACACCCGACCAGCGTAACATCCAGTAGCCATAATTGCTGATGGTATAAGCGGTCGTAGCATGGCCGACTTTGTCCACTTGCAGCCAGTAACGGCTGTCGTCAATAAAATGAAAAGAAGTCATCGGATTGTCTTTATACCAGCCGTAATACAATATTGCAAGCGAAGTGACATAAACAGCTGAGCCTGTATAAATCACAGTATTCAGCCGCTTACGGTTTATTGAATCTTTATCTTCTACTTTTACCTGCCCCATAATTCCCTGTGCCAGGAAAATAAAAACCAGCAACCAAAGTGTTTTAGCAGTTAACCGCTGACTGTAAAACTTCCTCATTTGAACTGCGTTATAATGTTAAAGATAATTTTTGTTTTTTCATCCAGCAGTTTTTTTGTCCTGGCTTCGGCCAGAAATCGCAGGTAGGGTTCGGTGTTTGAAGGCCGGATGTTGAACCACCAGTCAGCAAACTCAAGGCGGTAACCGTCAAAATCGTAAAACTTTACCGGCAGCTCATTCTGAAGAAACCAGTCTTTCACTGCATTCATTGCCACCTGTTTATTTTCAATCTTGAAATTCACCTCGCCGGTATTGAAATATGAAGAGATTCGCGAAATCATTTCTGAAAAGGTAATGCCCTCGTCACGGAACCTGTTCACAATTTTCAGCACCAATAGTGCAGCCACCAATCCGCTGTCGGAATAATAAAAATCCCTGAAATAATAATGTCCCGCCAATTCACCACCATAAATGCCATTTACCTCTTTCAGTTTGGTGGCGCCATACGCCCTGCCAACCCGCCAGGTAATCATCTCCACATCAAACTGCTGCAGATATTCACCGACAGCTTTCGAGGTTCGGATATCCTGAACAACTTTTCTGCCCTCTACCTGCTCCTTTCCATTAAAAAAATGATGGCCAAGCAAAGCGATGATCAGGTCAGGGGAAACAAAGTTCCCTTTTTCATCAATAAACATCACCCGGTCGGCATCCCCGTCGAAAATAAGCCCGATATCCGATTTCCGGGATTTAACTGCATCAACGATCTGTTTGCGGTTTTCCGGCTCAAGGGGATTGGGTTCGTGTGCCGGAAAATTCCCGTCGGGAGAACAATTCATATAATCGATCCCGTCGCCCAAAAGTTCTTTAATAAATAAAGAAGCCATTCCGTCAGAACAATCCACTGTGATTTTCAGGCCGGAAAAATCATCTGTATATTGCCGGAGAAAAGAAAGATACGAACTCTTCAGGCCGATCTTTTCAATCTTACCTTTTACAAGATGTGGGATAACCGGTTCGCTCTTTTCGATCAGCGATTCTACCTCTTTCAGCCCGTTGTCATATCCAATGGGCTTAACATCTTTTCCGGAAACCTTTAAACCATTGTGGTCTTTCGGATTGTGCGAAGCCGTGATCATTACGGAAGCATCAAATCCGAGTTTTCCGGTTCCCCAGTAAACCATCGGCGTTGTTGACAACCCCGCATCGGCTACATCTGCACCGGCGTCTGTGATGCCGTTTGTGAGTGCTTCAAACATATCACCGGAAGAAAGCCGGGCATCTCTGCCCACAAGAATTTTATCTGCTTTTAAAATTTGCGGAAGAAAAAAACCAATCCTGTAAACAATCTCCGGGGTCAGTTCTTCTCCCCATTTGCCGCGTATGTCATAAGCTTTGAATGCCTTTAAATTGGTGAGATTTTTCATTGGCAAGCTTTTAGTTCACTACAATTTCTAATTGACCTAAACAAATTCGAAACACAAATTTCTAAACCGGTAAACTTCATTCTTGTTGACATTTGAGTTTTAGTCATTAGTACTTATTTAGCAATCAGGCATTAGAGCAATTAGGTCAATTTTACTTATAAATCCTCATCTTATTCAGTGCCTCCTGATACTTTTTGGCATTTTTCCTGTGCTGGGCATTTGTTTTTGCAAAAACATGATATCCCGACAGGTCATCTTTGGCACAGAAGAAAAAATACTTGTTACGATCATAATCCAACACAGCATCAATCGAAGAAATGGAAGGAATGCAGATAGGCCCCGGCGGCAGACCCAGATGCTTATATGTATTGTAAGGTGAATCAACTTCCTTGTGAACATTGAGTACCCTGCGGATATTATAATCACCAATGGCATAGACCACAGTGGGATCGGCCTGCAAGCGCCATTCATATTTCAACCGATTGAGATAAACCCCGGCAATCATGGGCTTTTCATCATTCTTATTTGTTTCCTTCTCGACAATTGAAGCCAGTGTTACGACCTCTACGGGTGTCATGCCTAATTCCCTGGCTTTGGCTTTACGTTCCTCGTTCCAGAATTTATCATGCTCTTCCAGCATGCGGTCTATAAATCCCTTTGCATCGGTATTCCAGTAAAACTCATAGGTGTTGGGGATAAAAGCCGCCGGAATGGTTTCTTTCGTATATCCGATTTGCTTCAAATATACCGTATCGGTCAGTAAGCCGGCAATATCAGCCGAATCCGCTTCGATCTGTTTTCCGACAATGCCGGCCAGTTGAAAAACATCCCTGACATTGTTGAATGTCACCTTTACGGGAACCTGCTTTCCGGACCGCAACATGTTGATCAGGTCGTTGTTGTTCATACCGTCTTTAACGATGTACCGCCCGGGCAAAACCCTTTTCGGGTATTTCTTCTTTTCTGCCAGCCATTCAAAATGCCTGCGGTGAACGATCAGACCGTTCTTGTATAAAATAAGTTTTACGTCTTCAAAATCCGAATTCGTGGGAATATAAACCGACACTTCTTTTCCTTCCGGCGTCCATACGTTGGGTTTATAAACTACCTGATACAAATAATAACCGGCTCCCGCTGCCGCAAGGATCAACAAAAAGAAAAACCAGAAAAGAAATTTCCTGAAACGGTTTTTTTTCTTTTTTCGCGGCCGGCTGTATTTCGAATGATAATACTCCATATATAGCTGGTTTATTTACGATTGATTAATTGAAGCAGATATTCATTTATCCATTGATCTCCCCTCCTGTTCCACTCCATTTTTTTTCCACATATTTCAAAGCCCGTTTTCTGAAACAACTTTAAACTTAAAATATTGTCTTCTTCGATGTTGCAGTATAACTGATGCAATCCCAAATGATCAAACGCATATTCAATAAGAACTTCCAGGGCTTTGGTTGCCACACCTTTGTTCCTGAATTGCTCCATCACCATTATACCCACTCCTGCCCTTTGATGTTGCGGTTCAAAGTCAAAAAGATCAACGGTTCCCACCGGCTCGTGAGTTGCATTTTTCATTACAATAATAAAACGGGCCTGTTTGACACTGTAAATATCCTTATCCTGAAGCAGAATATACTGCTCAAGATCAAAACGTGAAAAAGGGGTGAGTGTATTACTCAGATGCCACAACCGGCTATCGTTTTCCATTTTATACAGAAAATCCACATCCTCCGGTTCGGGGGATCTGAGTAATATGTCGTCTTTTTCCAACATGATTTATTTAATAATGATAAATCAAAGATAATTTTAATTCAATAATTCCAAAACCATCGGTTTAACACATGGCTATTACTTTTTATTCAATATTCAATTTTGTACATCTCCTTTAAAAACCATCTCTACCGGCCCCCGCAACCAGACATCCGTAAACCGTCCGTTTTCTTCCCGGAATATTACCGAGAATTCGCCACCTGTAGTATGAACAGGATAATCCTTTTTTCCTGTTTCCAGATAGGCCGCTATGGCCGAAGCCGTCACACCCGTCCCGCAGGAGAGGGTTTCGCCTTCCACCCCGCGCTCATAAGTCCTGACGAATATCCGGTCTTCGTTCAACTCCACAAAATTCACATTGGTCCCTTCCGGTGCGAAAATCTCGCTGAAACGCGTTTTCCTGCCCTCTTTTTCTACATCCACTTCCGCCACTTTATCCACAAACTCAACATAGTGCGGCACGCCGGTATTCAGGAAATAATATCCTTTGTTTTTTTCAACCTGCTCGACGTCATTCATCTTCAGTGAAACGTCAAAACAACAACCTTCTTCCAGCACTTTGTCAATCACGGCCTCGTGTGTGCCGTCCGTAGCATCGAATATCATTTTCTTTCCGGCAATACCCTGCTGAAAGGCAAAAGCAGCAATACACCGTCCCCCGTTGCCGCACATACCTGCCGGGTGCCCGTCAGAATTGTAATACAGCATCGAAAAATCATGTTGGCCCGATTCCCTCAACAACATCAATCCGTCGGCTCCTATGCCAAAATGTCGGTCACATAAAGAAGCTATTCGTTCTGCCGGAAATTTAAAGTTGGTTTTCCTGTCGTCAATAATGATAAAATCATTTCCGTTTCCCTGATACTTATAAAAGCTGATTTTCATGTTAAAAAAATCTAAAATTAGCAGTTTTGCGACACAGTGGCACGCTTTTTAAAGTAATGAAAATAACATATTAATGTAAAATCTGATTTGAATCCAAATGCGGATATCATTAACATCAACTTAACATTTTTTAACGGGGGACAGAGAATGTTTGTGATACCCCCTCCGTTTAACAGACAAAAATAACTTAAAACGAGAATATATTAATAGAACCTAAAAATTTAAAAAAATGAAAACGTTTAGCAAAAGCTTTCTCGGTGCAGTCAGCGGGACGGTACTGGTTATTGTCCTGCTGTTCACATTCAATTATTATTCAGCCAGTCACAATGGCCAGGCTACAATTCAAAAAAGTCATACGCAAGCGTTAATTCAGGATAACAAAATACCGGTCCAACAAGCCAGTTATGCCATTCCCCCGCAGAGTGTTGACCTGACAGAAGCTGCGCAAAAAACAGTGAATGCGGTAGTCCACATCAAGACTGAAATGCGGGTACAGAGCAGTTCTTACGAATATTTCTTCGGCCCTTTCAGGGATTATTTCGGAAACCCCTATCAGAACAATACTTATGTAGCTTTTGGCTCGGGAGTCATTATTTCTCCTGACGGATATATCGTTACCAACAACCATGTTGTAGATAATGCCGATAAAATTTCGGTTACTTTCAATGATAAAAAAGAGCTGCCTGCCGAAGTTATCGGAACTGACCCCAGAACCGATCTGGCGTTGATTAAGGTGGATGCCGAAAATCTGCATTATCTCACTTACGGCGATTCGGACAAATTAAAGATCGGCGAGTGGGTGCTTGCCGTCGGGAATCCGTTCAACCTGACTTCTACCGTCACGGCAGGGATTGTCAGCGCCAAAGCACGGAATATCAATATCCTCGGGGCACAGTCGGCCATTGAGTCTTTCATACAGACCGATGCCGTGGTCAACCGGGGCAACAGCGGAGGCGCACTGGTGAATACAGAGGGCCAACTGGTGGGTATCAATGCTGCCATCGCTTCGCACACCGGTGTTTACGAAGGATACTCTTTTGCCATTCCGGTGAATATTGTCAAAAAAGTCGTGGACGACCTGATGAAATACGGAGAAACCCAACGGGCTTACATCGGCGTTCAAATCAGTGACATCAATTCGGAGTTTGCCGAAGAAAAGGGCCTCGACGGAACGGAAGGCGTTTATGTGGCCGGAGTGGTTGACAACAGCGGAGCCGACGAAGCAGGAATTGAGGCAGGCGATGTTATTGTCGCCATTGACGGATCTCCCATCAACAGTGTTTCGGAACTGATGGGTAACATTGCCCAGCACAGCCCCGGTGACATCATTAAAGTTGCTGTGAACAGGGACGACGAGGTGAAAACATTTGATGTTTTGCTGAAAAACCAGAACAATACAACAGCGCTGGTCAAACCGGAGGATACATTCTACAATGAACTACTGGGTGCATCAATGCAAAAGGCGCCCAAAGAAGACTTGGAGAAACTGGGTGTCTCAAACGGAGTAAAGGTCGTAAAAATTAATGACGGGATTTTACTCCGTGGCGGCATCACGAACGGATTTATCATTACCGAAATCAATGGTAAAAAGGTACAATCCGAAAACACCCTGAACGATGCCATTGAATCCACAAGAAACAACCTGGTCAGGATAAAAGGTGTTTATCCGAACGGGACGAGAGTTTCTTTTGAATTTATGCTGTAAAAATTTGCAATTTGGAATTATTTTAAATAAATTGCACCCTTTTTAGATTAATAATAACCTAAACATATTATGCGACAACTAAAAATCACTAAATCAATCACTAACCGTAATACCGCGTCCCTTGACAAATACTTGCAGGAGATCGGTAAAGAGGACCTTATCACAGCTGAGGAAGAAGTGGAACTGGCACGCCGGATCAAAACCGGCGACAGTGAGGCATTGGAAAAACTGACTAAAGCAAATTTGAGGTTTGTTGTCTCGGTGGCCAAACAATATCAGAATCAGGGACTCAGCCTGCCCGACCTGATCAACGAAGGCAATGTGGGGCTGATCAAAGCTGCAAAACGTTTCGATGAAACACGCGGCTTTAAATTCATCTCTTATGCTGTCTGGTGGATCAGGCAATCTATTTTGCAGGCGCTGGCCGAGCAATCAAGAATTGTCCGGTTGCCGCTAAACCAGGTCGGTTCGCTGAACAAGATCAAAAAGGTAACTTCCAGGCTTGAACAAAGATATGAACGTCCGCCTTCGCAGGACGAAATTGCCAACGAAATGGAAGTTCCCGGTCACAAGATCAACTCAACCATGAAAATAGCCACAAGGTTCGTTTCCATGGACGCGCCGCTGGCAAGCGACGAAGAAACAAAATTTGTGGATGTCTATGTGCCTACCGATTCTCCTTCTACCGACGAAGACCTGATGCATGAATCACTGGGGCGTGAAATCCAGCGTTCTTTGTCAACACTGAGTGAAAAAGAACGTGATGTGATCAATATGTATTACGGCATAGGGATGAACCATGGCCTGACTCTTGAAGAGATCGGCGCCAAATTTGACCTCACCCGCGAAAGGGTCAGGCAAATTAAAGAAAAGGCTATCAGGAGGCTGAGACACACCTCCCGTAGCAGGTTGCTTAAAGCATACCTGGGACAGTAGTCTGCAAACGTTTTAAATAAGGAATTAAGGCAGTTTTTTTGTGTGAAAAACTGCCTTTTTTTTATTTTTGCCGAACAGGTATAAATTAATATCTGAAAAACATAATTAAAAACCAACAACCGCGACAATGAGCCAAAAGAAAAACATTAATGGAATTTATGAGTTATCGCTCGACAACTGGTCTGAAAAAGAAATGATCGCCAATGAGTTCACCAGTGTGCTTTCTAGACTGTTTTACAGAAAGTCCATTGAACTGGTATTGTACCGTAACCAGTTGATTGACCGGAGTGCGAGTTTAATACTCTATTTGCACTCTTATGTTGAGAACCTTATTGACAAGCCGCTGAAGATAGAGGATTCGCTCGAGCTGGCCAAAGCCATTCTTCATTCCAATATAGGGCCTTCCAAACTGGATATCGGACGACTTAACCTGGAATGGATCGAAGAAAAGGACAACTATGTGGATTATGAGGATTTTATCAAACACAAACTGAAACATCTGCTTGGTTTCAAAACAAAATGGACCAAACCGACGGATATTGTACTTTATGGGTTTGGACGTATCGGCCGGTTACTTGCACGCGAACTCATTATTCAGGGCAATGGAAAACAAATGAGGGTCAGGGCTATTGTGACACGCGGTAACGACGAGATACAAATCATCAAACGGGCCTCGCTTTTCCGTCACGATTCGGTACACGGACCTTTCCGTGGCGTTGCTGTCGAGGACCCGGAAAACAAACAATTTTTTATTAACGGCCACAGTGTGTTGATGCTGGCTGCGAGGAACCCGGAAGATATTGATTATACCCAATATGGCATTGAAGATGCCCTGCTGATTGATAATACCGGTATTTTCCGCGACCGCGAAGGACTGAGCAGACACCTGAAAGCCAAAGGTATCGCAAGGGTCTTGTTAACGGCTCCCGGAAAAGGAGACATCCCCAATGTCGTATTCGGGGTAAATGAAGACAGTGTGGACTGGAAAAATGAAAAAATATTTTCTGCAGCTTCCTGTACGACAAATGCAGCCGTGCCGATTCTGGCAGTTATTGAAAAAAACATCGGAATTGAAAAAGGCCACCTGGAAACCGTTCACTCTTACACAAACGACCAGAACCTGCTGGACAACTACCACAAAAAATACAGAAGGGGACGTTCGGCACCGCTAAACCTGGTCATCACGGAAACAGGCGCTGCCAGTGCGGTAGCCAAGGCCATTCCTTCCCTGAAAAACAAACTGACAGGTAATGCCATCCGCGTTCCCACACCCAATGTTTCGCTGGTGGTTATGACTCTTGAATTGAAAAGGGAAAGTTCCGTTGAAGAAATAAACGAGTTAATGAGAGCCGCCTCGCTGTCAGGCAATATGGTGGCACAGATCAGATATTCAACTTCAAATGACGCCGTATCCACCGATTTTATAAGTGAACCGGCAACGGCTGTTTTCGATAGCCTGGCAACTCAGGTATCACAGGATAAAAAGACAGCTATCGTTTATGTCTGGTACGATAACGAATTCGGCTATGCCCTTCAGGTGATCAGGGTAGCTAAAATGATGGCCGGGAAAAAACGCCCGACCTATTATTAACATCAGGACAGTAAACCGGATAATTAAATCATACTTTTTCGTAAAGGACTGGTTATCGGGTTTATTCGTTGTTGAAAAAATCATCTGACAACAAATAAAAGGACGTTTCTTTTATACGTATTTTGCCCGATTAATTAATTTCAGGCCGAAAGCTGGCATTTTAATGAATTTTAGGCAGAGAAACCATTTTCCAATGGGTAACTTTGCTGGAAAGATATAATTCAAATGAGATATAATTCAAATGAATAAAACTGCGAAATATATTTTCGTTACAGGTGGTGTTACATCATCACTGGGAAAAGGAATTATCTCGGCCTCACTGGCCAAATTGTTGCAAGGTCGCGGATTTTCAGTCACCATTCAGAAACTCGACCCTTATATCAACGTTGACCCGGGAACACTTAATCCTTATGAACACGGCGAATGTTATGTTACGGAAGACGGCGCCGAAACTGATCTCGACCTCGGGCATTACGAACGTTTTTCCAATACGCCCACATCACAAGCTAACAATGTAACCACCGGACGCATCTACCAGAATGTGATCAGCAAAGAAAGAAAAGGAGAATATCTGGGAACTACCGTCCAGGTCATCCCGCACATTACAGATGAGATTAAAAGAAGCGTCAAATTGCTGGGACAAACAGGACAATATGATTACGTGATCACCGAGATCGGAGGAACAGTGGGCGACATTGAGTCTTTTCCGTTTATTGAAACGGTCAGGCAGATGAAATGGGAGATGGGATCAAATTGCGCAGTCGTTCACCTTACACTTGTTCCCTTTTTGAAAGCTGCCGGAGAGCTGAAAACAAAACCCACACAGCACTCCGTTAAAACGTTGCTCGAACAGGGAGTTCAGCCCGACATTATTGTTTGTCGTACCGAAAAGCATCTGAATGAAGGCATCAAAAGGAAGATCGCCCAGTTTTGTAATGTATCCACCGATGCGGTAATCGAATCCATTGATGCACAAACCATTTATGAGGTGCCGTTGCTGATGCGCGATGAAAAACTGGATATTGCCCTGCTGAACAGTACCAATACGCCCATTCCGGCCATCCTCGATCTGGTAAACTGGGAGCGTTTTGTCAACCGCCTGAAAAATCCGAAAGACGAAGTAACCATTGGCCTTGTAGGTAAATACGTGGAACTGAAAGACGCCTATAAATCCATCAATGAAGGGATCATTCATGGCGGTGTGGAAAACGAAAGTAAGGTAAACGTCAAACTGATACATTCTGAATTGATTACCGATGAAAATGTTGCCAAAAAACTTTCGGATCTTGACGGTATCCTGGTAGCCCCCGGCTTTGGCGGCCGCGGCATTGAGGGGAAAATCATCGCCATCAGGTATGTGCGTGAAAACAAAATCCCGTTCCTCGGTATCTGCCTCGGAATGCAATGTGCCTGCATTGAATTCACACGTAATGTTCTGGGCCTGAAAGGAGCACACTCAACAGAGATTGATCCAAAAACACCCTATCCTGTGATTGACCTGATGGAAGACCAGAAAAAAATAAAGAACATGGGGGGCACTATGCGACTCGGCGCCTACAACTGCAAGCTTGATCCGGAATCCATCTGTTATTCTGAATACCAAAAAGAATTCATCAGCGAAAGACACCGTCACCGTTTTGAGTTTAATAACGAATACCGGGATAGATTTCAGGAAAACGGCATGCGGCTGGCAGGGATCAACCCTGAAAAAGACCTCGTCGAAATCATCGAACTTAAAGATCATCCCTGGTTCATCGGCGTGCAGTTTCATCCCGAGTACAAAAGCACGGTTAAAGAGCCCCATCCCCTTTTTGTGGGATTTATCAGGGCCGCACTGGAGCACAAACATGCGCGGGAATTGTTTCAGATGGCACAGTGATTCTGATTGACAGGAATCGGTTGAATCGGTTGAATTGGTTGAATCGGGGAATTGGTTAATCAGGGAACTTCAAACTTCAGACCCCTTTTTCTTATACCTTCCTGCTTTTTTCAGGGCCTGGCTCAACAGATATTCAATTTGTCCGTTTGTGCTGCGAAATTCATCCTGCGCCCATTTTTCAATGGCTTCCATCATTTCAGGATTGATCCTGAGGACAAATGCTTTCTTTTTCGGCATAATTAATATTCCTTCATCATTTTATCCATCGCCCGGCGCAACGCATCACCCCGCTGTGTTCCGAAAAGTACTTTTTTGCCATTCTTAAGATACAATTGTAATCCGGTCTTTCCTTTGACATTGTACGCTTTTCCTGCTTTGCCCGTTCCCTGCCGGACACCCCACCCGCCATATTCGCGAAGCGGTTTGTACTGTCTTACCTCGTATCTTTCGATCTCTTCTTTAGCAATCTTTTTTTCTTTGTTGATAATCGGCGGGTAGCGGTAGTAAAAACCACCTTCTCTTATTTCTGTAATCAGTTTTATTTTTGCCAATAAAAAAAAGATCAGTCCGAATACCAATATCTCCAACCCCATGCTGATAAGCAACGATTTAGCTGCTTCCGTTTCAAAAACCGATGTGTTTTCCGGAATGGGTACCTGATAATAAAAATAAAGTTGAGGTATGAATGAAGCAAGAAATGCACTGATTAAAAGCAACCAAATCCACGGGCTTGTGAAACGTTGTTCTTCTTTAAAAAATATTCTATCCATTTTTTTATCAAAGCCGTTTAAAACCTAAAAATATGACTTAATCCGATTAATATATGCTGCCGGTATTTATAACCGGCGCAACATCCTTATCCGAAGTCAGCACGACCATCAGGTTGCTCACCATTGTTGCTTTCCTTTCTTCATCAAGGTCAATGATCTGTTTTTTTGATAAAGAATCCAGCGCCATTTCCACCATGCCCACAGCCCCTTCAACGATCTTGGTTCTTGCCGCAACAATGGCTGCTGCCTGCTGGCGTTTCAGCATGGCACCTGCAATCTCCTGTGCATAGGCAATGTAATTGATCCTGGCCTCTATGACTTCAATCCCGGCGATGGCCAGGCGTTCGGCAATTTCATTTTCCAGCATTTGGTTGACCTCTTCTCCCCCGCCACGCAGCGTAAGTTCTGCAGCTTCCACTTCAAAATTATCGTAAGGATAATGGCCTGCCAGTTTACGTACAGCCGCTTCACTCTGTATATCCACAAAATGAACGTAATCGTCCACGTCAAAAGAAGCTTTAAAGGTATCGCGAACGCGCCAGACCAAAACAACTCCGATCATGATCGGGTTTCCGATCTTATCGTTAACTTTGATGGGATCGCTGTCCAGGTTGCGTGCCCGGAGTGAAATATTTTTTTTGACAATAAACGGGTTTACCCAGAAAAATCCGTTTTTTCGGATGGTCCCTTTATAGGCCCCGAATAAAATAAGCACCCTGGATTCATTGGGATTGATGATTACAAATCCCGGAAGAAAAAACACGCCGATAATGAGAAAGACAATGAGCCAGATCATTTTCATAAAAATGATGCCCAGTACGGGGCCGATGATGAGTACTAATGCAAACAGCAGCATCAGATAACCCGAAGCCGGTTGATATTCTTTTTCGTTTTTCATGATTTTAATTTTAAGTGATATTATTTTGATATTGCAATAATACTACTTTTTTTATCGTTTGTCAAGTATTTCTCCTAAAAAAATTTAACCCTGATATCCAAATCTTAAAGGATTAAGTAAAACGGAAGCAGTTTCTTTATGATAATTTATAAAACTGACTAACTTTGCACCCCTGTTTTTATATTTATACTGACTGTTGATGAATAGAAATACGATCACCGGTTTTATTTTAATTGCTGCCATCATGATCGCTTACACGGTCTGGATGACGCCTTCAAAAGAAGAGCTGGCCAGGAAGAAAGAGATACAGGATTCCATTAACCGGGTTCAGCAAATAGAGGCGCAAAAGGAGCAGGCAAAACAAAAAAAACAGGCCGAGTTAACCACGCAAACCCCGCCGGCAGAAGTTAATGAAGAACCGGCAGCTTCAGCGCAGGAACAAACTACCGTTACAAGCGACTTTACAGAATGGCAGAAGAAATATGCCAACTTCGCTCATGCGGCAATGGGCAAACAGGATACCATCACCATTGAGACCGATCTTGCCGTTTATAAAATAAGTAAAAAAAGCGGTTTTATCGTTGATGCCGTTTTGAAAAACTATAAAACCTGGGATTCTTTACCACTCCGGCTTTTCGAACCGGAATATAACAAGTTCGGTTTGACTTTCTTTGCCAGTAACAGGGTGATCAATACAAACGACCTTTATTTTACTCCTTCCGACTCTTCTTCACACCATTTTAGTGTGAACGGCGAAAACAGCTTTCAATTCAGCATGCGTCTTTATACGGATGATGATGCCGGCAACCCCAATCCTGACAGCTACATTGAATACCTGTATGATTTTAAAGGTGATGATTACATGTTTGATTTTACCATTAACCTGGTCAATATGAGGGGTATCATTCCGGCAAACATCAATACGATGGAGTTGTACTGGGATGCCGATCTGATTCAGCAGGAGCACAGTATTGACCGGTTTAACGGCTCAACCATTTATTATAAATATTACCATGATGACGTGGACTACCTCTCCGAAACAAAAGACGACGAAGAGCAGATCAGTACACGATTGAGATGGATTTCATTCAAACAGCGGTTTTTCTCATCCACACTCATTGCAAAACAATTTTTCGAAGGAGGCAGCCTTAAGACCTACGAACTGGAAAACAAGCCTTACGTGAATTACCTCAAAACGATGGAAGCCAGTCTGGACATTCCCATCAATCCCACGGCAAACACTTCCATTCCGATGTCATTTTACATGGGCCCCAACAAATTCAAAATACTCAAGTCCTACAACCTTGAACTGGAGCGTCAGATACCCATTGGCTGGAGTTTTTTCCTGCTGGCATGGATAAACCAGTACATCGTAATCCCTGTGTTTGACTGGCTTGGAGGGTACGGGTGGAATTACGGCATCGTCATTCTGGTTCTGACCATTATGCTAAAGGTCGTCCTTTTCCCGATTGCTTACAAGACTTACATGTCGTCAGCTAAAATGAGGGTGTTGAAACCCGAGGTGGACGAAATAAATAAAAAATTCCCGAAAAAAGAGGATGCCATGAAAAAGCAGCAGGCAGTCATGGCGCTTTATAAAAAAGCAGGAGCCAATCCGGCGTCAGGATGTGTGCCCATGCTGTTGCAGATGCCCATTTTGTTTGCCATGTTCCGCTTTTTCCCTTCTTCCATCGAATTGCGTCAGCAGTCGTTCCTGTGGGCACATGACCTGTCAAGTTACGATTCCATACTCGACCTGCCCTTTAAAATACCGTTCTATGGTGATCACGTCAGTTTGTTTACACTGCTGATGACCATTTCCACCGTCATGTACACTTACCTGAATAATCAGATGATGGGCCAGCAGTCAGCACAAATGCCCGGAATGAAGACCATGATGTATTTGATGCCTATTCTGTTCCTCGGTATTTTCAATAATTACGCATCGGGACTGAGTTA
>JAADID010000285.1 GCA_013151505.1 Chlorobiota bacterium
GAAATGGTATTTTTCCCTCAAGCCAGGCCTTCTCAATGGCACAAAAGCTGATGCTGTCCCGGAAATAAACGAATGCACATTCCTCATTATCCACCAGCGGTGTTACATAAGAAGCCTCCGTATCGTAATCGAAAACACCAAACAGTTCAATGACCTCCTTTCCTTTTTCCGACATGTAGGGTTTGATCTCGTCAAGATAATCCTCGAGGATGGAAATCTCTTCTTCGTCCAGTGGTGCGCCGGCATCTCCCGCCACACAGCAATCACCGTGACAAGCTGTAAGGTTGCAAACAAAACAGGTGTCTTTCAGATCGTCAGACACCAGCACGTTTTCGATTTTTATCATGGGGCAAATGGAGTGAGATAGTACGTATAATGAACACCCGGAAGCTGGGAACCACATCTTTTTAAAACATTGACAAAAGCCATCGTTATCCGGCAATGTACAGTACCCGAACAAAAAACCCGGTAGATATATAACCTCTTGGGATATAAACCTGTTCCCTTCCACAGAAAAAAATCCGTGTGGCGCAAAAATAAATCAAAAAGAGAATTATTTGATGAGCGGGTTAAGATATTTATTTGGCATGGTTTGATCAGGTGAAAATCGTTTGTTTTTAATGCTGTGTTATAAATGATGATTTTTGATAAAATAATCAAGGTATTCGGGTATTCTTGTTACGAGATAATAAGGTAAATTCATTAACAAATAAGGTGTTTTACCCGGTGTTTTGTGTTTCTCAACACTGAACTTACCGGAAAAAATTCTAACGGCATAAGGGTGGTCGGCACGCTCAATAAATTGATGTAAGGATTTTAATGTGCCTTGTTTCCCGGCTTTTACTTCGATGGGGATAATCAGGTTATTAAATTTATAGACATAATCCAGTTCCGCATGGCTGTCTTTTGATTCGCGAACCCAAAAATGTGGTTTGTAATCAGTTGTTTCATGAATAGAAATTAATTCCTGTCCTGTAACATGCTGGATGATTTTGCCCTGATAAAAACTATCCAGTTCATCTGCCATTATCATATCTGCCTGCAAATTCAGGATTTGATTAAGCATTCCCGTATCTCATCAATAAACAGAAGGACGGAATGTTTATCAGGAACAACATTCCTGATCAAACAAGCAGCGGCGAATATTTTATTGACATCATCGGTTTCGAATAAATTACGGTCTGCTTCTATTTCAAGGTTTAATTCTATATACGAGTTGAAAGTTTTGGCAAAAGTTCTGACCAATGTGGTTTTGCCAACCTGACGAGCCCCTCTGATCAACAAAGGTTTTCTTCCCTGAGTTTTTTTCCAAGCTTCTAATCTGCGATATGATTTACGATGAATAATCACGATATTGTAATATAGAGTATGCTATTATCGTAATTATTTGTAATAAATAGTAGGCAAGTATATACAAAATATGTGATAAAACGCAGGCAGTTTAAATAAAAAGCATTCAGTAAGGGAATGCAGAACCCGCCGATTAAAGTCGCCGGTATGCCATACAGTTAAAAATCAAAATAATAGGCAGGTGTATATTTGTACTTTTCACTTTTGGAGAGATTAATAACCAGTTGAAGCATGGGAATACCTGCCCACAACCACTCCTCGGTGTTGTTTTCAACGCCCACAAAGTAACTGAAATTCAATATGTGCTTTTCATCAAATATAAAAGAAACTCCGGGGCCGACCCTGATATACTGAAAACCGTTCCACCCGGGCCACCACCTGTAGATAAACCCGGCAATCAGGGTAGATATTATTTTTTCGTTGAACTTGTGGTTTAAGAACACGACTTCACGGACTGCGTTTCCAATATCCCCGTGATTGGGAATGTCTATCTGCCATTTTACCTGGTTGACAAATTGTATTTTCGGAGTTGTTTTTTTATACAATACGCCAAAACCGGGCCGCCATTCTACTTTTTCAGGTTTGATCGTAAACCTGAAATCGGGTACAATTTCAAAGTGTTCGGAAATCAGATAGTTTGACACAAATTCCAGGTACCAGTTGTCCAGTTTCTGAAAATTATCCTTCAGGCGCACCTGCAATTCTCCGGAAAATCTCCACTTGTTTTTACCAAATGCGATCTTATTGCCAAGATACATCTGGTTATCCCACGTTGGCGAATCCTGTGCATTGACAAAAACAAAGGAGAAAGTTACCAAAACGGCAATGAATATTTTTGTTTTCAAGGCATCAATCATACGGCTTTGCTTATTTGGTATCCACTATACCCGTCAGTTCATAAGGATGGATAACTTTCCAGTCTTTTTTCATGTCAACAACCAACCAGTCTTTTTTAGCGGCTTCATCCAATCCTTTATTCAATGTGCCTATCCGTGAGTTCCTGTCATAAGCCCATTCGCGTTTGGCATCGGTATGGTGGATAAATGCCGGTAAATTATTATTTTTGTTTGCGTCGCACCATTCAAGCATTTGTATATCCCCGTCTGAATTTCCAAATGAAAGGATAGGTTTTTTCCCGATAAACTGATGGATGCTCATTGGTTTTCCCGCCCCGTCGTTTACAAACAATATTTCACTCGATTTTATCAGGACAGGTTTTCCTTTAACCTTTTCGTATTCGAGTTTTCCGATGGATCCAAGAATGTGTTCCCGTGGGATTCCGTAAACACTTTCGGCCCACACCCGCATGAAATCAATCCCGCCACCGGAGACAATATAAACTTTGAAATCTTTGTCCTGCAGATATCTGATCAACTCAAGCATGGGCTGATATACCATTTCGGTATATAGTTTTCCTGTAATGGGGTGTTTAGCCGTTGTAATCCACTTTTTTACGATTTTTTCAAATTCATCAGTGGTTATTCCCTCCTCGGCAATGGCCATTAATTTTACCAGTCCTTTTGCACCGTATTTTTTTCGCATGGTTTCCAGGTCGTGGTTAAGCGCCGCCTGGATGAGCTTGTCTTTTTTCCACTCGGGATGTCTGGGGGCCAGTTGTTTTATTCTGTACAAGACAAATTCTACCTGGAAATATGTAGGTTTCTCCGACCATAAAGTACCGTCATTATCAAAAGTAGCAATCCTGTTTTCAGGGGCAACATAACTTTTGCTTCCCACGGTAGTAACAGTTTTTACGAAATTGATTATTGTTTCTTTTGATTTTGTGTTATTCCATGAAGGCAGGAAGTCAATATCCCCGGTTTTTATTGTTCCCCCTGTTTCTTCTACTATTGTTGTGCTGTCTCCGGTTTCAGTTGCTTTTTCCTTTTTTTGATCCTTACAGGCATTTAGCGACAGCAGCGCAATCAGCAGCAGAAGGAGTGTTTTGTACATGCGCATACGATTATCTTCTTAAGTATGAATTAATCTTTTTAAAAAATAAAACTTTTCCAAAGTTTCGAACTTTGGAAAAGTTTGGGTTTGCGGATCATTCTTTCTCCGGTTTTGTTTCCGTTTTTTTCAGCCGGTAGAAAGTGGCGTAAAATGCCGGCAACACAATGATAGTGAGTAAAGTGGCCACAAACAACCCGCCCATGATGGAAACCGCCATCCCGCCAAACATCGGGTCGGGCAACAGCGGCGCCATACCGAGAATGGTCGTACCTGCGGCCATGGCTACCGGAATAGCTCTCGATCGCGTGGCAGTGACAATGGCTTCGTACTGTGTCTTTCCGTTTTCTTCCATCTCAAGGTTGGCCTGATCGAGCAGCACGATGGCATTCTTGATGACCATGCCCACAAGTCCGAGGATACCGAGCACGGCAAAGAACCCGAAAAACAGGCCGGAAGCCAGGAAAGCTAATGTGATGCCGATAATGACGAACGGGATCATCAGGATGATCATCAATACGGTTTTCCAGTCGCGATAGAGGACCATTAAAATGGTGATTATCAGGAGGACGGCTATCGGCAACTTGCTGTTGATCGCCTTGTTAGTTACCTGTTGCGTGTAATATATTCCGTCCCACCACAAACGGTAGCCGGGAGGTAACGGAATGGCTTCAATTTTTGGCATCAAAACGGCTTCAAGTTCGGTATTACCTACACCCGGAACCGGGTCGCACTGTGCAGCGATACTTAGTTGCCTGTTGAATTTTGTCAGGTAATAATTCTCAAACCGGATGGGGATACTGTCGGTAACCTGCTCGAGCGGGATAATATCACCGTAGGCATTCAGTATCGGCAGGCTGCCTATATCGGAATAATTATAGTTGTTGCGGTTCTGCGCTTTCAGCAGGATAGGCATAACCCAGTCTCCTTCTCGATAGTGGCCGATGGTCTGCCCGTCGGAAATACGTTGCATGGCCCGGGCCATATCTGTACGCGTAACCTTGGCAATACGTCCTTTGTTTTGTGAGTACACCGGAGTGATTTTGGGTGTTTTCACACCCCAGCCGTCGCGTATGTTGATGGCCAGCGGTTCTTCGCGCATGATGGCTTTGGCTTTATCGGCCAGTTCACGCAGGACAAACGGATCGGGCCCGTCAAACTTGGCTTCAATGATGGCATCGGGTGACGGCGCAACCTTAAATTTATAAGCAATGGCCAAAGCATCCGGAAAATTGCTGTCCAGGTAATCCTTGAAAATGGTCATCAATGAATCGGCCGCCTTGTAATCTGTTGTTTCGATCAGCAGATTGGCAAGATTGGGCCTAGGGCTCCATGATACCGACGCCAGGTAATATCTTAGTGGCGATGCCCCGAGTGTTACGGATACCTGCTTCACATCTTTCCTTGCCAGGAGATACTTTTCCATTTTCTTCACATCGGCTTCAACAGCCCTTATGTCGGCACCTTCAGGCAGGAAGTAATCAATCTTGAACATGGGCTTGTTAATTGCTGGGAAGAAGTCCTGTTTCACATATCTGAACAGATAAACACTGAGTAGAAAAAGAACGACAGCACCTGCCAGTGTGATATATTTTTTTGCGATGATGTTCTCAATAAACTTTGTCAGCTTTTTATAAAAAGGTGTGTCGTAAGGATCTTTGCTGTCACCTGTTCCTTTGGTTTCTTTGAGAATAAAGTCACCGAAGGTGGTGGTTTGAATGAGGGCGAATATCCAGCTCAGCGTCAGGGCGATAGCCAGCACAGCAAACAAGGGTTTGATGATCTCGGCCGTATTGCTCGGCGCAAGGTAGAGTGGCAGGAATGACAGTGTGGCGATAACCGTGGCGGCAAGCAATCCCCATTGGGGTTTGGTAGCCCCCTCTTCAAGCGCCTGTTTTCTTTTCATACCCCGTTTGATCTTTATCTGCGCATTGTCGGTAACGACAATGGCATTGTCCACCAGCATACCCATGGCAATGATGATGGCTGCCAGCGAGGTACGATGAAGGTCAATACCCATCGGCAACATCAGAAACAATGTCCCTAAAATAGAGAACAACAGGCTGGTTCCGATAAGTAGTCCGGCGCGTGCCCCCATGGACAGCAGGATGAGAATGATCACGATCGCCAGCGATTCCATCAGGTTGGTGATAAAAGTATTGTTGGCTTCCAGCGCCACCTCATCTTCCGAGTAAATGTTGGTCATTTCGATCCCTACCGGCAACATGGGAATGATCTCTTTGAGTTTTTCCCTTATGCTTCTGCCGGCCACCACCGAGTTACCGCCTTCACGCGTGGAAAAACCGATTCCGATGGCCGACAACGCGTTAAGCCGCATTTTTGTATCCGGCGGATCTTTGTAAGACCTTTCGATGGTGGCAAGGTCGCCAAACCTGATCTGATTCCCTGATTTCCCGGTGATGATCAGGTCTTCGACCTCTTTGACCGACCGGAATGTCCCTTCGGCATCTATCCGCACATCGAATCTTCCCGACTCAATCATTCCGGTATTTACCAACTGGTTCTGTGAAGACAGTGCCGACTGAATGTCTGCCGGTGTGATGCCTGCATTGATAAGTTTTTCATCGGAGATATAAACATTCAGCACCCTGTTTTGTACGCCGAAGAGTTTAATCTTGGCAACATCACTGGCAGTAGCCAGTTGCTGTTTGACAAACTGTGCATAATCTTCCAACTCGGCTGCCGTAAAACCGCTGTCAGCGGTCAGAGCATAGTAGATTCCATATACATCGCCGAAGTCATCGTTTACGATAATGGTGCTTGCTTCTTTGGGCAACTTGGGCTGGACGTTCATGATCTTCCGCCGCATCTCATCCCAGACCTGCTGGAAACGTTCCTTGGGTACCCACTGGTACATGTCTGCCTTGATATAGCTGAATCCCGGTCTCGACTCTGACTTGATGAAGTCCACCAATGGGTGCGATTGAATCTCCCGTTCAATGATCTCGGTGACTTGTTTTTCTACCTGTTCGGCAGTGGCACCGGGATAATAGGTCATGAAAATGATCTGTTTGATCACAAACGGCGAATCTTCGCGTTTTCCAAGGTGCTCAAATGCGAATATCCCTCCGATGATGGTGATAATCAGAAAGAAATAGATTACCTGTTTGTTTTTTAGTGCGTATCCTGCAATACTCATAACATTCGAATTAGAGATTTAAAAAATCAATGAAAAGCTTTTTGGTCGAGTATTTTTACTTTCTGGCCTTCCACCAACCGTTTTGAGCCGGCCGCCACGATCTGCTGTCCCGGTTTCAGTCCGCTGACAATTTTCAAATAATCCTTTCCGGCAAAGCCACCCAGTTTTACATGTTGTTTTTTAACGGTACGCACTTCACCGCTCCCTTCCAGTATCCATACCGAAGGGGTATTGTCTGTATCTCCTTCAAAAACAGCCGCAGTCGGGACAGCTAATTGTTTTAATTCATCTGATGAACTTTTGAATTTAATATTTACCCGGCAGCTCATTCCCGCTGTTATTTTCGGTTGGTTCAGGTCATTCGGATTGTTTTTATGCTTGAGATACAAGGTTAATGTGTAGCCCTCGGGGGTTGGTACTTTTCCCATCTCTTTCAGGGTAGCTTTGAAAACGTGACCGGGATATGCATCAAACGCCACTTCGTAGGAATCAAAATTTTTGAAATTTACGGCAAGTTTTTCGGGAATGGTCGTTACCACCTCGATGCGGTCAAGGTCTGAAATGGTAGTGATGGGTTGTTTGGTTTTTACCTCCGTGCCGACATCCGCAAGTTTAGGTCCGTAATAGCCCGAAAAAGGGGCGTAAAGTTTTGTATCTTTCAGATTGTTTTCCGCCTCTTCCCATTTGGCTTTTGCCTGGAGGTAGTTTGCATATTTTCTGTCGTAGTCGTTTTTAGCCACCGATCCTTTTTTCCAGAGTCGTTTGTAGCGTTCGGCTTCCGCTTTTGTTTGCTCGTAACGGGCTTTTGCAGACTGTTCGGCAATAATATAATCCCTGGCATCAATTTCCGCTACCAGGTCTCCTTTTTTCACTTTGGCGCCTTCAATAACATTCATTCTGATGATTGGTCCACCCACACGGAAAGAGATTTCAGATTCCTGCGATGCTTTGGTGGTCGCAGGGTATCCCTGTCCTGCCAGATCGACAATGCTGCCAACGATCATGGTTTTCACAGGCCTGATAATTTCTTTTTGCGGCGCCTCTTCAGAGCCACACCCTGTAATGAATGCCAGGAAAGCAGAGATGTACACCAGATAAGCTAATTTCTTCATTTTTATTCAGTTTTCAATTGATTAATAATATTTTACTTGCTAAACTCACCAATGGCATATTGATATTCGGAATAAGCCACATTAAGCTGATATTTTGAGATGATATAATTGAAATAGGTTTTCTGCCAGTCCAGTTGTGCATCCAGCACTTCCAGTACGGAGGACAACCCCTCGTTGTAACGGTCGAGCATTACCGAGACGTTTTTGGCTGCATTATTCATCGAGCTTTTCGCAAAATCCACCAGTTCCTGCGATTTTTGGAGCTTGTAATAACTGGTTTCAACCTCGCGGGTCACCTGATCGGCAGTTTCTTCCATCTGGAGTTTTGCTACCTCGGTCATCTGGCGTATAGCGAATACTTCTTCGTGTTTTTTGCTCCATTGGAATATGGGGACTACAAGCTGTGCTTTCAGGTAATAATTAAAACCCGGTGTAATTTCAAGTCCCGGGCTGGGCGAACCCCATTTTCCTCCTGCCGTCACTCCGAGCTGAGGTAAATATTTTGACCTGACAACTTTTTCATAATACTGGTTTTTCTGTATCTCACTTTTGATGAAACTGATTTCCGGTCGCTGGCTTAAAGCATACTGTGTGATCGTGTCAGTGGCCCGCATCCAGGTAACTGTAAGAAGTGAATCGGCAACATTGGCCGGAGATGAAGATGGCAACCCGACAAATATATTCAGGTTCATAACGCTGACCTCGTATTCCTTCTGGCTTTGTATGGCTCTGTACTCTGCATTGTTATATCTGACCATTGCCTGGTACAGTTCATTTCTGCCTACCACTTCTTCATCAACCCGGTCTTTAATTACTTTCAGAAACTGTCCGATAATTTCCTTGTATTTTACCTGCAGGTTGTAGGTTTCTTTTTTGGCTACGGCCACCCAGTACAGTTTGTCGGAATTGAGCACCACATCCTGCTTACTCATGCTTAATATGCTTTTCATTTTTTCCACTTCCGACTCGGCTGCTTTTTTGGTGTTTTTCAAATAACCGCCCGTGACAACCGGCTGGTAAAGATCAAGGTTGAGCGAATACAAATGCTGGAGTTCTTCTCCGGGAGCAGTAGGGTTTTCAGAACTTGGGGCCTGTTGCAGAGGTACCCCCGAGAACCGATACCGGCTGTTGAAATCAAGCGATGGCAACCGGTCCGAATTTGCCGCTTTCAGCTGCGATTCGGCGCCGCTCAACTGGTGCTCGGCCATTTTGATACGCTGCTGATATTCCACTGCCATCCGGCGGTAATGTTGCGGGAGTGTGTCAACCTGTGCCGTTATGAATTGGGAAAAAAGTAATGAGACGAGAATAATTGTTATTCTTTTCATTTTTTTTGGTTTATCATTTTAGCTGTTAAAATCAATTGTTGGAAAGAAAGAATAACACGTGAATTTCAGGGAAATTATTCATGTTGTTCTTTCAGGAAAATGTTACCTCACAAAAATAAAAAAAATAGGTGCTTGTATTTTTCAAAAACAGGATAACCATAGACATTTATTTGAAACAATTCAGGATTTTAAGCCCGAGGGACGGGTTTCCTGAATACCAAAAATCTATAGTTCAAAGAAAAAAGAAACGATTTTCTGTTGCCAAGCACTCCGCCTTCGGCACGTAACTGCCAGTTTTTATTGATCTGATACTGCATGCCTACGAGGCCGTTCCAGTGTTGCTTTACCTGTTTGTCCATTCCATACTGAACAATGGATTCCCCGTTGCGCTGGTCAATGGCATCAACTACGGGCGTCAGGTATGTATCTGCAAACTTTTTCTGGATAGGGGTAGCTTCATTGTTGTACCAATTATTATAATTTTCGACAAATGCATCTTTCTTGTCCCAGACATCCTGAGGCAATCCATCTTTTAATGCAATTGCTCCGACAGTTTCAGATTGCATGGTCACGTACATTGTACCGATCCAGATGGAAATATTGCTCTGCGGTCTTTTTTTGAAAACAAAAGCTTTTCCCATTCTGATTCCGACCACATTGACGATTGTCGGTTTGTCGAGCAGCGCCGGTTTGTTCCAGGTCATGTTGGCGTCAACCGACAACCAGACAGGCCCGACTCCTCCCGCTGCAAGAATGCCAAATCCATAAGTGGTCAGACTCTGGTCAACATTCGAGGTGAAACTTTGTTGATTTGGTGTGTCGGGAAATAAAAGCACTTCAACGCTGGTACTTGAACGGCCGAAACCGAAAATTCCGTAAATATCAATAAAAGGAAAAAGCCAAATATCAGGTCTGATGTTGATTGAATAAGAAGTGTTTTCATTATTTCCGAATGCAAGGATACTGTCGGAAACCTGTGTCAACGGGAAGTCAAACGATCCGCCATGGGCATTCTGAAAACCCAGACGGAAATTATCAATGGTGATATTTTGTGTGGTCCAGAAAAAGTTGGCCATGAAACCCATCGGGTATTGGAGGTCAATGCCTCTTTTGTATGCTTTTGCTCCCCAGAACGGGAAAATGTAATTGTAATCAACATTTTTTATGCTGTCGGTATAAGCCTCATATTTGCTTTTAACCCTTTTTGATGAATATTGGGAATAACCATTCAGGGAAAAAAGAAAAGTAAAAAAAAGAGAAATAACAATGAATTTGGTAATGGTTTTCATAATTATTGAGTTTGGTTGAACTTTTTATTCGGGTGCAATTATACCAAATTTTTATATTTTTTATAATTGTAGGTGTAAAAGGTTTTTAAATCAATCATATCCGTAAATGGAAAAATTATTTCAAGGAAGTTTAAAACTTTTCCGGTGTCATGACGGTTTGTTATCAGGTATTAGTTAGTGTTACATAATACATAGTATATTACATATTTTATATAATTTCATTAGCATACAAATTTGAATAAGAACAATAATAAACGATTGTCGTTCAATCAAATAGGCATGATAAACGTTAGGATTTGAACAGTAAAAGAATACGAATGTAAGACCGAACGTTTATTGACCCAACAGCCAATATACCAACGGTTTAAAACAAACTCTTTTGTCTTTGATCACTTCTTCGGTTTCGTAATTTTTTGAGATAATTG
This sequence comes from Chlorobiota bacterium, assembly GCA_013151505.1. GTDB lineage: Bacteria > Bacteroidota > Bacteroidia > Bacteroidales > F082 > JAADID01. The sequence continues at coordinate 10,615 of JAADID010000285.1, forward strand.
TCAGCTTTTCAGCGTTCAACTCATTTGCAGCGGCAATCAATGCATTCACTTCCCGCCGGTAGGTTTTCGGGTCTTCAATATCAAAAGAAACCTGGATTAGTTCAGTTATTTTCAGGTTTTTCCTAATCACAAAATCAACTTCATACCGGTTTTTATAATAATAGATTTCAAAATTTTCAACGTTTTTCCGTCTCATCAATTCAATCGCAACAATATTTTCATAAATGCGCCCGGTATTTTGAGAAAAGTCATCGGAAAGCGATCTGATAAATGATATATCAATCACATAGTTTTTCTTATAGCGCAAAGATTCCTGTTTCTTAAATGAAAATTTGGACAAAGTAAAAATCAGAAAAGCGTCCTTCAGATAATGCACGTAATTTTTAGCTGTGTGTTCGCTTCCCAGTCCGAAAATATTTTTCAATCGGTTGAAACTTATTTCCCTTGAATAATTATTTATCAGAAAAAGAGCAATATCCGCAAATGTTCGTTGATGTTTGATGTTGTAGCGTAATAATATATCTCTGTTTACAATGGAATAAAACAATGAAGATGCATATTTTTGTGATGGTTCGCCTTTCACAATTTCCGGAAAACCGCCCGCTTTTAGGTATTCTTCAAAATGTGTTTTTAGTTGTGCCTTTTCTTTGGTGGACAAAATGTTACCTGAAATCTTAAAGTTGTGATATGTTAAAAACTCACCAAATGAAAAAGGGTACAGTTCAAGATTAACAAACCTTCCGGTTAAATGGGATGATATCTCTTTGCTTAACAGCCGGGAATTGGAACCTGAAAGAAAAATGTTCAGCTTCTTCCGGTATAATCTGTTGACAAACAAACTCCACCCCTCAACATTCTGAATCTCGTCCAGAAAAAGATTTTTGAAATCTCCGTAAATACCATAAAGATATTCTTCAATCAACGAAAGATCAGATGATTTTAACCCGAGCAGCCGCTCATCATCAAAATTAACATAAGCATATTGCTTGTCTTTCAGCATCAGATGAACCAGTGTTGATTTTCCTGACCGTCTTACGCCCGACACTATTTTTGTCAGTCCTGATGAAAAGAAATCCACGGGAACATTGCGGTCAACGAACAAATTATCCTGGTATTCATTGATCTCATCTTTTTGATCAATCAATGCCTGCCGTATAAATTCTGACATAGCGTTACATATTTTTGGTAAAAATATAAAATATTCGCAATTATACTGCGAATAAAGTGATAAATATTCGCAGTCGCACTGCGAATAACCACCAAACTATTCGTAATTGCCAATCGGATGCCGTATATCTTTTTTAACCCGTATTTTCTTTACTTTTGCGCCTGCCGGAAATGGAGCGGAGAATTGGAACATGGATAACAAAAAATAGTTATTGAAAGATAGTTAATGGGAATTAGATAATGGGAGAGCTGGTGAACAAAACATCCAATACTTCATGCATCCATCATTCCGGTATAACAGAAAAATAAAGAACACACACAAATACGGATTGAAACAATTTAATCGTTAAAAAGCACGAATTATGGCATTCAACTTAAGAAACAGAAACTTTTTGAAATTGCTGGACTTCACCCCGAAAGAGATAAAATTCCTGCTTGACCTGGCGGCAGACCTGAAAAAAGCAAAATATGCCGGTACGGAGCAGCAAAAGCTGAAAGGGAAAAACATCGCCCTGATCTTTGAAAAAGAGCATCCACCCGTACCCGATGTGCTTTTGAAACGGCTGCTTACGACCAGGGAGCCCATGTAACTTATCTGGGTCCAACCGGATCACAAATCGGCAAGAAAGAATCCATGAAAGACACAGCCCGGGTTTTGGGACGTATGTATGATGGGATAGAGTACCGTGGGTTTGGCCAGAACATTGTTGAAGAACTGGGAAAATATGCCGGCGTTCCGGTGTGGAACGGGCTTACGAATGAATTTCACCCTACCCAGATACTGGCCGATTTCCTGACCATGATAGAACATTCCGACAAACCACTGCATCAGGTCTCGTTTGCTTATGCCGGTGATGCCCGCAACAACATGGGCAATTCGCTGATGGTGGGTGCTGCCAAAATGGGAATGGATTTCAGAGCAGTGGCTCCCAAACAATTCTGGCCGGAACAGGAACTGGTTGACCAGTGCCTTGACATTGCCAAAGAAACCGGAGCAAAGATCACACTGACCGGGAACGTGGACGAAGGTGTGAAAGGCGTTGATTTCATTTACACAGATGTGTGGGTGTCCATGGGTGAACCCGAAGAGGCTTTCAAGGAAAGGATCAACCTGATGATGCCTTACCAGGTGAATGCCGAAATGATGAAGAAAACAGGCAACCCGAATTGCAAATTCCTGCATTGTCTGCCGGCATTCCATAACCGGGAAACACAGATCGGGGAGGAAATCTATCAGAAATTCGGCGTGGAAGCCATGGAAGTGACCGACGAGGTTTTCGAATCACCGGCATCGCTGGTCTTTGATGAAGCCGAAAACAGGGTACATACCATTAAAGCCATTATGGTCGCGACTTTGGGTATGTAATAACCTGATTCATAACTTTAAAGACGAAGGATGAATAATTTCTCTACCCTCTTATTTTGTCGAGCAACCGGTTCAACTCATCCACTTCTTCCGGGGTCAGGTTTTTAAGCAAGGTGTCTACCTGCTTTTCGCAATCATCCATTTGGGCCAGCAGTTCGAGTCCCTTTTTTGTGATAATGACATCTTTCAGTCTTCTGTCGGTATTGTTTTCTTTCCGGTTAACCAGTCCTTTTTTATGAAGTTTATCCACTACCCGGCTCATATCCGGTTTTTTATCGAGCATCCGTTTTCGCAGGAAATCAATAGACCTTGGTTTTGGCCCAAAACCGCGTAAAACCCGTAGAAGGTTGTATTGTTGCGAGGTAAGTCCGTAGCTTTTCAGAAAACGCACAAAAGAATAATTTAAATGATTGGTTGTAAAAACCAGGTTGATCATCCCTTTGTGGTATTCATTCCGAAACCGACCGTCTATTTCATCTTCAATTCGCATTTTGTAAGTTGTTGTCTTTGTGTTTTATCTTTACAGCACATTAATCTTCAAGATAGCCGAATTTTCCGTTATTAAAATCATCAACGGCCTTTTCCAGTTCTCTCCGGTGGTTCATCAGGAACGGCCCGAACTGGGCGATGGGCTCGTCAATGGGTTTGCCGCTCATTAGCAGCACAATACTTTCCATGGCAGCTTCAAGGTGAAAGTCTGTGCCATTATTCTTGAACAATACAAATTCGTCTTCTTTTGCTTCCTGGCCATTTACATCAAGCTTCCCGTCAATAATAAGCAGACCCGTGTTAAAATCGGAAGGAAGGGTAAGATTTAGCTTTGCGCCGGTGTTCATCCTAATATCAAAAAGATGAATGGGCGTAAATGTAGATGCCGGGCCTTTAATATTTTTAAAATTTCCTGAAATGACATTCACTGTCCCTTTCCCGTCAGGCAGGAAATACTTTCCCATGTTTTTATGCATGAGCGGTTGGTATTTCGGTTGTGCCATCTTGAATTTTGCAGGCAGGTTTACCCAAAGTTGCGCCATCTGGAATACTCCTCCTGTCCGGCTGAATGATTTCTCGTGATATTCTTTATGCAACACACCGGAACCTGCGGTCATCCATTGAACATCACCTTCGCCGATGATGCCGCTGTTTCCCGCGCTGTCGTGATGGGCAATCCGGCCTTTGTAAGCAACAGTTACCGTTTCGAAACCGCGGTGGGGGTGTACGCCGACCCCGCGGGGTGTCTCGGAAGGCGGAAAATAGTATTTGGCATTGTAATCGAGCAAATAAAACGGACTCATCCTTTGTTCTCCGAAGATATTACCGGGGAAGAAGGTATGTACACGAAAACCGTTTCCTACCATGTGTACGGGCGGCGGAAGAATGATCTGTTCTATTTCTTTTGTTTTGCTCACAACCTGATCTTTTATTTTTTTCCGGTCATACGAATGACGCTGGCATTGCCCTTATGGAATTCCCCTTCGTTGAGAGTAATCTCCGTTTCCCGCATATTTATTTCCGATAAGGATAAAAAGTCATCTTTTAATTCTTCTTTCGAAAAGAGGAGATCAATGTCCTTCGGGCCGCCGCTGTTGTTCCTTAATTGTTTTTTTGAAAATCCTTCCAGGATAACCATACCGCCGGGTTTTAGAAATTCAAGCATTTTCCGGTATAGAGATTGCCTGATCTTTCCCGGAACATGAGCATAAATCAGGGCTATCGCGTCAAAATCGTTTGTTTTGTAATCAAATTCATCATAAGAGATCAGGCGATAATCAATGTTCACTCCCCGTTCCGATGCCAGCTTCAGCGCTTTTTTCCGGGCCTCTGTGCTGTTGTCGAAAGCAACAACTTCCCAGCCCAGCCTCGCCGCAAAAACCGCATTTCTGCCTTCTCCTTCAGCCGGAAGCAATATCTTTCCAGGCATGAGCCTGCTTATTTGTTTTTTAAAGAATGCATTGGGTTTCCGTCCGTAAATAAACGAATTCGATGCATATCTTTCGTCCCACATCGTCTTCATAAGGGAAGATTTTGTTAACAATTTAGGATGAATCAGTCAGCCTGAGTGCGGACAGTGCTCAGAGCTTTGAGTGCGCACCATCGCAAAAAGGCTTATTCCCCGAGTGTTTGCAGCCGCAAAAGGCCACCTTTTTTGATTGCGTGATCTCAACTTTTTCAGGTGTAAACCCGGTTCCCTTGTGAGAACCGTCACAAAACGGTTGATTTGCACTCCGCCCGCAGGCACACCAGAAATAAGTGCCGGGTTGTAAATCCATTACGTAAGGTGATTTTTGATCAATTCTTGGTTCTTCCATTTTTATTCTTTTTTAACATCACAAATAACGTCATAACATTAAGTGTTACAACATATAAATGGATATTTAACTATTATTTAACATTTTAGTCCCTCATTCAATTTAAGCATCCGCCTTGAGAAAAGGATCCTGAATATTCAATAATCATTCAAGAACATTTAAAAAAACTGCCTTCCATCAAACTATTGTAAGGTTGTTTTTAAAAAGCAAC
>JAADID010000180.1 GCA_013151505.1 Chlorobiota bacterium
GCATTTGAAATTTTGTCCATTGACATTGCCGATATTGACATCGGGAAAAATATCGGGGCCGTCCTCCAGATGGACCAGGCCGAAGCCGATAAGAATATTGCCCAGGCCAAAGCCGAGGAACGCAGGGCAATGGCTGTGGCTGCCGAACAGGAAATGAAAGCCAAGGCACAGGAAGCCCGCGCCAATGTGATACAGGCAGAAGCGGAGATTCCGAAAGCCGTTGCCGAAGCCTTCCGATCCGGACACCTCGGTGTCATGGATTATTATAAATTCCAGAATATCCAGGCCGATACCAAAATGCGGGAATCAATCGCAGATGCGCCACCGGATATGGGTGAAGAAAACAAGTAAACTTAAAAGGCAAATAATAATTTTCACAATATTGCCGTTTGCTTATTACGGAATCGTTTAACGGAAAAACAGTTTACCGTTTTATGTATTCGTCGCGTAAAGATGTAAAGGAAAGAAAAGGCTCTGATGATTTACAATCCCGGGTAAGGTTTTTTGAAGATGATTTCCTGAAATTTATTTTACGATCGGATATCCTTTACAGATTTACAGTTTATTTGACAGATGCTGAAGTTTGATTAACATGTGAACTGACATAACCTGACTGTGGAGAGGGAAGAAGAAATACAAAAGAAATTTTTACTCTTACTAAATAGTTGTAATTCGGAGCTTCATAAAAGAGAAAAGGAACTGCTTAAACAAGCCTTTGATGCTGCATGCAATTTCCATAAAGGGAAAACTTTACCCAACGGCGACCCTTACATTTTTCATCATCTGAACGTAGCCATCACGGCAATGAAGGAAATCGGCCTGGGGCCGACATCAGCGATCTGTTCCCTGTTGCATGGCGAAGAAACGAAATCGGAGAAGATGCTGGAAAAGATAAAAAATGAATTCGGGGATCAGGTGGCGGAAATACTGGAAGGACTCAATAAAATTTCCGGACTTCGTACCGAGCGTCTCTCGTATCAGTCGGAAGCTTTCAGGACTTTATTTTTGTCACTGGTCAACGACATCCGTGTCATCCTCATCAAGCTGGCACACCGTCTGACTGACATCAGGAACCTGGATCAGGTGGGCGACAAAGGCGGGGCATTTGTCAATGAGATCAAGTATCTTTATTCACCCATTGCTCACCGCCTGGGTCTGTACAACGTGAAAACAGAGTTTGAAGAACGCGTCATGCAATTCGAAAATCCGGATGTTTATTATTCTATCCAGCGAAAAATCAGGGAAACCAAGAAAAAACGGGAGGTTTACATCCAGGAATTTATACGGCCCATTAAACGAGAGCTTTACGAGCAGGGTTTTCAATTCGATATCAAGTGGAGGACCAAGTCTGTCCCTTCCATCTATGCCAAAATGAAAAGGCAGAATGTTGAATTTGAAGAGGTGTTCGATTTGTTTGCCATCCGCATTATCATTGATGCACCTTTGAAAAAAGAAAAAGAAGTATGCTGGAAGGTTTATTCCATTGTAACCAATCTATCCTCCCAATCCCAAACGGTTACGTGACTGGATCACCACGCCCAAGGCAAGCGGCTACGAATCGTTGCACACAACGGTTCTCGGTAAAAACAACAAATGGGTGGAAGTGCAGATTCGAACCAGGCGGATGGATGAGGTGGCCGAAAAAGGACAGGCGGCACACTGGCAATACAAAGGCGTGATGCAGAAAAAAGACACCGAGGACTGGCTCGGCCAGGTACGCGATATCCTTGAACATCCCGACCAGATCATGCATGATGACCTGTATCGTGCTACTGCAAATCATAAAGATAAAATATTCGTATTTACTCCCAAAGGCGACCTGAAACAACTCAAAGCAGGCGCCACGGTGCTTGATTTTGCCTATGAAATCCATACCCAGGTCGGATCTACGTGTAAAGGGGCCCGCGTGAATAACAGGATCGTACCCATCAGATATGAGTTGCAAAACGGTGATAAAGTGGATATCATTACCTCAAAAAACCAGAAACCCAAGCTTGACTGGCTGGCTTTTGTTGTTACCGAGAAAGCGCGTACCAGAATTAAAAGGCAACTGAAAGAAGAAAAATATGCAGAAGCCGAAGCCGGAAAGGAAATGCTTCTGCGGAAACTAAAACACTGGAAGATAAAAAGCTCGGAAGACCTGATCAATGTGTTGGTAAGACATTATAAACTGGAAACGGCGGTTGACCTGTATTACCTGATAGCCGAGAATAAAATTGATATGGCTCTGATCAAAAAACAGCTTATTGAATTTATTGAAGCCGACAGTATGCCCGGCAATCAGGAGAGCGTTGAAGTAAAAACCGAAGAAAGAGAAAAAAAGCCTGAAACACAAGATATTATCTACATTGGCGAGAATCTGAAAAATATGAATTACAGGCTGGCAAAATGTTGTAATCCCATTCCCGGTGATCAGGTTTTTGGTTTTGTAACCACCATGGGCGGAATAACCATACACCGTCAATCCTGCCCCAATGCAAAAAACCTGCTTTCCAGGTATCCCTACCGGGTGATGACGGTGAAGTGGATAAAGAGCGGAGAAACAGTTTATTCGACAACTAACCTGAAAATTACCGGTTCCGATGAATTGGGCGTTGTCAGTGCCATTACGCGTACAATTACAGACGACCTGCGCGTGAATATGCGTTCCATCAATTTTCAGAAAAAAGGCAAACACTTCGAAGGGCGTGTCACTGTGATGGTTAAGGACCACGAGCATCTTGACCAGCTCATTGCCAAGCTGAACCAGGTAAACGGTGTTGAAAAGATCGTGAGGGTGAAATAGTTGGCGGCCTGCCCGAATCCGCGGAGCGGAGACGGGTCGGCAGCTTTCAGTCGGCAGTCGGGGAACTGTATGTTAAAATACCTTGCATTGACATTAGTTAACGTATTATTTAAAAACCAACTAAAAAGAATATGAATAAATTAAAGTATCTCAAGTGTTTTTTTCTCCTTTTCTTATTTTTAATCACATTTTCTGTTTTTCCCCAGAACGGGAAAGAAAAATGGTTTCAGAAAGACATCAAAAAAGCGAATAATTATCTGCAACACCAATTCATTGAAAAAGCAAAGGTTGAAGGGGAGAATGAAATAACAACGGATCAAAAACAAATCAACGATTTGCATCGGACGTTAACCCACATTCTTGAGATCAGGGAAAAACTCCCTTTTCTGATCTCGGGGCGGTCAGCCGACACGGTTTACCTTGGCGACACACTGGTGATCGGGGCAACCCCCGGCGACGAACTGGTCATTGAATCGGAATGGTTTCAACCCGGGCCTATTATTATCATAGGTGACGGGATATTAAGATTCAGGAATGCCAAAGCAACCATTCTCGGTGACCTGTTTACCGTGCAGGATGCACAGGTCATTGTGGATTCATCTTATCTTT
>JAADID010000021.1 GCA_013151505.1 Chlorobiota bacterium
GAAAATGTTTGAAAATGCCGGGTTTGAGTTTACGGTGGGAGGATGACCCCGGCCCACAACCCACCCTGAAGCCCGCCTGACCGCCTGCCTGAACTGGGAACGGCAGGCAGGGACGGCAGGGGTGGGGAAACTGATATGCTTAGAAACCTGGCTAAACCCAAATCAGTAACTGCACGCAGAGACGCCAAGGCGCAAAGATTATTTATAGAATAAACTACGATAAACTTTATCATTGCGGCTCTGCGCCTTTGCGTGAAAAGAAAGAAAAAACCATGAACAAAAGAATAAAAAAACTCCGCGACCAAAGCCAGAACGCCATCCCGCGCATATCGGCGGAAAGGGCGTTGCTTGTTACCGAATTCTATAAAAGCGATCTGGCACAGCAGGTGTCGGTTCCCGTGCGCAGGGCACTGGCTTTTAAGCATATCCTTGAAAACAAAAAGATTTGTATCAACGACGGCGAGCTGATCGTCGGTGAACGTGGTCCTGCTCCCAAAGCGGTGCCCACCTATCCCGAGATCACGCTCCATTCGCTCGAAGATTTAAAAACGCTGGACACGCGGCCGAAAGTGTGGTTCAGAGTGGATGACGAAACCATGAATGTTTACCGCGATGTGATCATCCCTTTCTGGAAAGGAAAATCAAACCGTGACCTGATCTTCAAAAACCTGGACAGGGAATGGCATGATGCTTATGCTGCCGGTGTGTTCACCGAGTTTCAGGAGCAACGGGCACCGGGGCATACCGTCCTCGGGAAGAAAATGTTCCGGAAAGGATTCCTTGACCTGAAAAAGGAAATCGCCGAAGCCATGGACCGGCTCGATTTTTTCAATGACCCGGAAGCTTATGAAAAAAGGGAAGAGCTGAAAGCCATGGACATTGCCGCAGGTGCCATCATCCGGTTTGCCGAAAGGCATGCGGAAGAGTTGGAGAAACTCGCAAAAGAAGAAAAAGACGAAAAAAGAAAAATCGAGCTGATGCAGATGGCTGCCATCTGCCGCAAGGTGCCTGCTCATGCTCCGGAAACATTCCACGAGGCATTGCAGCACTACTGGTTTATCCACGTCGGCGTTATCACTGAAGTGAACCCGTGGGACAGCTTCAACCCCGGCCGGCTCGACCAGCACCTGCTGCCGTTTTACGAAAAGGAAACGAAAGCAGGCACGCTGACCGAAGAAAGCGCCAAAGAGCTCCTGTCGTCATTCTGGATCAAATTCAACAATCATCCGGCACCGCCGAAGATTGGCGTGACTGCCAAGGAGAGCAGCACCTACACCGATTTTGCCCTGATCAACCTGGGCGGCGTGAAGGAAGACGGCTCGGATGCGGTGAACGAAATGACTTACATACTACTGGATGTGATCGAAGAGATGCGATTGTTGCAGCCCAGCTCTATGATCCAGGTGAGCAAAAAGAACCCCGACCGTTTCATCAAGCGGACGGCACGCATCATCAAGACCGGTTTCGGGCAGCCCTCGGTGTTCAATACCGATGCCATCATCCAGGAGTTGCTCAACCAGGGGAAATCGCTGATTGATGCCCGCAACGGCGGCGCCAGCGGCTGTGTGGAAACCGGTGCTTTCGGGACGGAAAGCTACATCCTGACGGGATATTTCAATCTGACCAAAATCTTTGAGATCACACTTCATAACGGCACCGACCCCATGACCGGCAAAAAGATCGGACTGGAAACAGGCGACCCGCGGGAATTTCAAAGCTTTGACGAACTCGTCGAAGCATTCCGGAAACAGGTACAGTACTTCGCCGACATCAAGATCAAAGGCAACAACATCATTGACCGGGTGATCGCTTCCAATATCCCTGTGCCGTTCCTGTCATTGCTTATTGACGATTGTATTGTGAACGGAAAGGATTACAACAACGGTGGTGCAAGGTACAACACCAGCTACATCCAGGGTGTCGGCCTTGGTAGTCTGACAGATATACTGACATCGCTGAAATACAATGTGTTTGATAAAAAGAAATACACCTTGCAGGAACTGTTGGATGCCACGGCAGCCAATTTTGCAGGATATCTTGAACTCCGTGAACAGCTCATTAACAATACTCCCAAATACGGCAACGATGACGATTATGCTGACGAGCAGGCAGTGACTGTCTTCGAGATATTTTACAATGCCGTGAACGGCAGACCCAACACCAAAGGCGGTCATTTCCGCATCAACATGCTGCCCACGACCTCACATGTGTATTTCGGCAGTGTGACGGGCGCCACCCCCGACGGGCGGCTGGCGCGCAAGCCCTTGTCGGAAGGTATTTCTCCGTTCCAGGGCGCCGACCGCAAGGGGCCTTCCGCCGTCATTAAGTCGGCAGCCAAAATAGACCATCTGCGGACGGGCGGAACGTTGCTCAACCTGAAATTCACTCCTTCGGTGCTGGAGGATGAAAAAGGACTGGATTCGCTGGTGCAGCTCATCCGTTCCTATTTCCGGATGGACGGTCATCATATCCAGTTCAATGTGGTAACGGCGGAAACACTACGCAAAGCTCAGAAGCATCCCGAAGAATACAAAGACCTGATTGTTCGCGTGGCCGGCTACAGCGATTATTTCAACGATCTCGGCGAAGAGCTGCAGGACGAGATCATCCGCCGGACGGAGAATGTGGAGTTTTGACGGGGTGACGAATGACCGGACAGGTTTCCCGAAGGCTTGTGGGTCAGCAACCTGTCGGGTCTTTAGAAAGGAAAACGGAGTAACTGACCTGGCGGGGGACTCGCTCGCGCCAGATCGAAAGTGACAACTTAAATCTAAGTAAGATTTTGTGGGCCGGCTGAACAGATGAAGTTGAAGTCAGCGGATAGAAAACAGGTAATTTGCTTGTCTTTAGAGCGTGTTATTTTACCGATCCCCTTTGTCCGGGCCGGCAAAGCGGCACTTATATGTTTAAACTTTAGATTTGCTTTGAAATCAACAGATTGAAAAAAGCAGAAATTTTATTACGTCTTTTACGTAACGTAAAATGCGTAAAAATTCAAAGCGACTCACCGACAAAACACCACCGTTCACCGATTTGTTCTGCATCATCTCATTTGTAGCCGGTATTTTTGTTCCTGAATTTTAAAACAAATGATCATGAATGAAACGGTACAACACAAAAACAACAAAAACATCGTTCTCGGAACCATTGTTTTGCTTATTGGCGGATTACTTTTAATGAAAAATCTCGGGATGATTTCTTTTCCGCTTACTTACTATCTTTTCACATGGAAAACCTTCCTGATTCTTCTCGGTATTGTTTTTATGACATCTCCAAAACATTTTATGGGAGGTGTCGTGCTTACCGGGCTGGGTATTATTTTCTGGATGCCGGCGGTTTTTAATTATCAGTTTTCTTTAAACCAAATTTTCTGGCCCTCCCTGCTGGTTTTGCTGGGAATAGTTTCACTGATGAAAGCGGCCGGTTTGGGGAAAAAGAAAAATAAACCGGACGAAAAAATTTCCATTGAAAACAATACTTTCTCGGATTCCCGTTCGACAGATCCATCCGGGCTGATCCAGTCCGATAATAAATAAACAATAACTTTGTCCCCCATGATCATAGAAACCTATCCCTTCGCAACCGCCGTAAACGAAGAAGACCTTACTGGAAAGTCTGTCGTAGTGATTGATGTGTTGCGGGCCACTTCCGTGATGATCACTGCGCTGGAGAACGGGGCAAAGGAAATTATTCCGGTTATAACGGTGAAAGGGGCATTACAGGTAGCGAAGAAATTCAAACCGGATTCATATCTTTTATGTGGTGAGCGGAATGCCGTAAAGATTGATGGCTTCGACTTTGGAAACTCCCCACTGGAATTCAGCAGGGAAGTTGTAGCAGGGAAAACTCTCATCATGACCACCACCAACGGTACTAAAGCGCTGAATGCCTGCCGGAAAGCAAAAGAGGTTTACATCGCCGGTTTCCTGAATGCGAATGCCGTGGTTAAAAAAATCAGAGACAAATCGGAAATTGTGCTGCTGTGCTCGGGCACCAACGGGAAGTTCTCGCTGGACGACGGCCTGTGTGCAGGGATGATCATGGACAAACTTTCGGAAAACGGTCATGCCGTTACCGATGACCTTGGCCATATATTACTGAAAACCTGGCAAAGCAGCAAGGGGAGTTTAGATCAAACGTTGAAGAATTGCTATCACCTGAATGTCCTGGTTGAAAACGGATTTGAAAAAGATGTGGATTATTGCCTCCAAAAAAACACACACCTTATTGTTCCTGTGTACAAGCCGGATAAAGGAAATATTCATGTCTGATTACTGAACATCCTGTTGTCCGTAAGCGGACACTTTATATTACTGGTTTTATTGAACATTTTTATATATATTTGATAATCTTTATTATATGACATATTGCACGGTTTTTGTGTTTAATAAATGTTTTTAAAAAAATCAAAATAACAACAATTCAAAAAAATTAAATTTTATGAAAAAACTGATTTACTTATTCGTGGGAATACTGTTTTCGTTCTCACTGTCAGCCCAGAACCTTTCGCTGGATGAAATCCTGAATAATTATTACGAAGTCATGGGACTGGACAAACTATCCGAAGTGAAAAGCATTGAAATCAAAGGAAAATCTTTTAATCAGGGCATGGAGTACGATTTTACCATGACTTTGGTACCTCCCTCCCGTTTCCGGATTGAAGTACCTATTCAGGGTCAGAAAATGGTGCAGGTTTACAACCAGGGCGAAGCGTGGATGATTGCCCCATGGACCGGTACACTGGAGCCCAAAGACATAACCGGCGATCAACTCAAGGGGATGAAAAAACAGGCCGATATTGCAGGTGAACTCTACAATTGGAAAGAAAAAGGAAATAAAGTGGAATTATTGGGAAAAGAAGACCTTGAGGGATCCGATACATACAAAATCAAGTTGACGGACAAAAACGGTGACGAAACCATTTATTACATTGATGCGGAAAATTTCGTGATCCTGAAAACCGAAAATACCATTACCATGCGGGGTGAGCCTATCAAGACGGAATCCAGCTTAAGCGATTACAAACCCGTGGAAGAAGGCATCATTATGGCTTACAGTCACGCCGACAGCTACAACGGACAGGTGGTGAACACGCTGACCATTGATACTGTGATCCTGAATCCTGAAGTGGACTTGTCAATATTTGAAAAACCGGAAGTGCCGGCAGCAGATTCAACGCAGCAGCAGAAATAAATCATTTTTAAAAAGGTTTAAAAAAAATCCAAAAATGATTAGATTTTTTTAACAACCCACCCCGTCACCCTTCCGCCTCAGGCGAGAGGGATTATTGGTAATCAATTTTGAATTTTTTAATTAGTAAGTAAGTATGAAAAGTCAGCAAATAAATTCCGCTTGTCCCCCGCTGCCTGCCCGCCGGTATTTCTAATGCAGGCGGGGCGGGGGTAAGGGGGTGGAAAGACTCTTTATTTATTTGCTGATATGCTTTATAATCAACACTAAAATCCTCAACCATGAAAAAAATTACTTTTCTGTGCGCCCTGCTCATTCTGTTTATACAAGCGGGCATCAGCCAAAAACCGGTCAAAATAGACAAGAACACATTTGGGCAACTGAAGGCCCGCAGCATCGGCCCTGCCGTGATGAGCGGGCGCATCGCAGCACTTGATGCCGTTAACAAAGACTCGCGTATTTTTTACGTGGGCGCTGCCGGTGGAGGTGTCTGGAAGACCACCAATATGGGAACTACTTTCAAACCCGTTTTTGAAAAAGAAATCCAGGCCATCGGCGCCATCACCATTGACCAGAAGCATCCCGATACCGTATGGGTCGGTACCGGAGAGCCATGGACGAGAAATAGTACGTCAGTCGGTAAAGGCGTATATGTGACTTACGACGGCGGAAAAAACTGGAAATCCAGAGGGCTCGACAGTACCGAGCGCATTGCCCGCATTGTGATTAATCCCGATAATCCTGATATTGTGTATGTGGCGGCACTCGGGCCGTTGTGGAGCGCCAGTCCGCATCGCGGGCTGTATAAAACCGAAGACGGTGGAAAAACATGGCAGAAAATACTTTTCGTGGATGAAAATACCGGTTGCAGCGGCATTGCACTGGACCCGGAAAACCCCGACCTGCTCTATGCCGGAATGTGGGATTTCAGGAGAACAGGATGGTTCTTTCGCTCGGGTGGCCCCGGTGGTAGTTTTTACCGGTCGGAAGACGGCGGAAAAACATGGACTTCCATCGAAGAAGGCCTGACCCCGAAACCGTGGGGACGCGTGTATGTGGACTTCAGCCCGGCAGACCCCAATGTGGTTTACCTGCTCATCGAAGCCAAAAAAACATCACTCTATCGTTCGGCAGACAAAGGCAAAACATGGGAACTGATGAATAACACCAGCGACGTGAACGAGCGCCCGTTTTACTTTGGATTTTTCGTTCCCGACCCGGTGGACACAAACCGCATTTACAAACCGGGGTTCCGGCTGCAAATGAGTGAAGACGGCGGCAAAAAGTTTATGTCTCCTTCCGTGATGGGAGGCAATTTCCACAGTGATGTGCATGGCGTATGGATTGATCCGAACAACAATCAGCTGATCTATCTTTCTACCGATGGTGGGGTATATATTTCGGTTGACCAGGCCAAAACGTGGTCGTTCTGCCGCAATTTGCCTGTTTCACAGTTTTATCATGTAGGGGTGGATAATGACAAACCCTACAATGTGTTTGGCGGGTTGCAGGACAACGGTTCGTGGATCGGCCCTTCAAAGGCGGCAGGTGGCGTGACCAATGCCAGTTGGAAAAATGTAGGCTGGGGTGATGGCTTTAATGTTATTCGAGATCCAAAAGATGATAACATCATGTACTGGCAATGGCAGGGCGGTAATTTAAGGCGGCTTTATCTTGACACAAGGGAAAATAAGGATGTGATGCCTTACTCCGATGACGGAACCAAACTGCGCTGGAACTGGAATACACCGCTGATCACCGGTGCCAAAAGTAAAGACCTGTACACCGGTAGCCAGTTTTTGTACCGTTCCTCCGATTATGGTAACAGTTGGAAAAAACTTTCACCCGACCTGACCACCAACGATCCGGCAAAACAAAAACAGGAAGAAACCGGCGGTCTGACTATTGATAATTCTACGGCCGAGAACCATTGTACAATTTATACCATCGGCGAATCACCGCTGGATGACAATATCATCTATGTGGGTACCGACGACGGGAACCTTCAGCTAACCCGCGACAGGGGACAAAGCTGGGAAAACCTGACTGCCAACGTCCCCGGACTACCGCCGGCAACGTGGGTCTCTCATGTGGAACCTTCGCTTTACGACACAGCAACTGCCTTTGTCACCTTTGACGGACATACGCAGGGCGACATGAAACCGTATATTTTCAAAACGACTGATTTCGGCAAAACATGGACAAACCTTGCAACGGATAACATAGAAAGTTACTGCAATATTGTTAAACAGGATTTGAAAAACCCGGACCTGCTGTTTCTCGGAACGGAAGCCGGACTGTACATCAGCATTGACGGCGGGGAACAATGGGCCCGTTTCACCGGGAACCTTCCGAAAGTCTCTGTCAGGGACATGGCTTTCCAGACCCGTGAAAACGATCTGGTCCTTGCCACGCACGGCAGGGGAATTTACATCATTGACGATCTCACACCTTTGCAAAACCTGAAAAAGGACATGCTGACGCAAAACATGATTTACCTTGGCTCAAGGCCGTATAAACTGGGTACAATGGGAGGCATTCAGGAATTTAACGGGGATGATGATTTCCGTGGTTCAAATCCTCCGTCGGCACTGAGCATCAATTATTACCTGAAGAAGCGCCATATTTTCGGAGATATGTATGTCGAAGTGTATAATCCCGAAGGCGAAATGATTAAGAAGCTTCCGGCAGGCAAACGGAAAGGGATTAACCGGGTGGACTGGCGTATGTTGATGAAGAAACCGAAAGTGCCCTCATCCATTCAGTTACTGGGTTGGGCGATGGTTGGCCCGTCCTATCCTCCGGGTGATTACCTGGTAAAGATCATCAAAAACAAAGATACTATCCGGGGAACTGTCAGCGTGGAATATGACGATAACCCACACCATACGCCGGCTGACCGTGACGAAAGGTACAAATATCTTATGAAGGCTTACCACATGCTGGAAGACCTGGCATTTTTGGATAATCAGATCATCGAGATCAGAGACCAGGCAAAAAGCAAAGCGGATTCCACAAAAGGCAGTCTCCATAAAAAGTTGCTGGCGTTATCCGGTGAAATGGCCGGTCTGCGGTTAAAGATCGTTGCCACGAAGGAAGGAAGGATAACGGGTGAAGAAAGATTGCGGGAGCGGATCGGGAACATCTACGGCGGATTGCTTGGCTATCAGGGCCGTCCCACTAAATCGCAGATTGAGGGGTTGAGAGAACTGGAAGAACAAATGAAAACTTATCGTGACCAGGTAGATAATACCGTAAAAAACATTCTCCCTGATCTGAACAAAAAACTGGAGAAAAACGGACTGCAACCTTTGAAGCTGACAGACAAGAAAACTTTTTTGAAAAAAGAAAGCTCGTAAGACAACTTCCGATTCATTTTATTTGTCAACTTTGCAGGTAATTATCAATAATAAAGAATTGGTTTTTAATAATAGGGTTCTTTAAAAATAAGCAAATAAATTCCACCAGTTCCCTTACTTGGAGGGGAGAAAGGGGTGGGTCATAAAAAAATATTTATTTGCTGATTTTTAAATAATTAAATTTATATAGTACACATTTCATAAATAAAAGTGTTCCCATGAAACGATATTTATTTTTGGTCCTTGCTTTCCTGGTCACAGCGGGTATTGCTTTCACCGGGCTGAACAAAAAAAACGACCGTGAAAAGTATGAAGAGTTCCTGTTGAAGCAGGCCTCAAAATTTGAACAATTTATCCCTGCCGGCGACGGGGAAGTCAAAGCCCCGGATCAACCGGATATGGCAGCTTTTCAGGAATACATAATGACAGTGGATCCGTCGTTGGGATATGTTCCCAAAGAACGTCTTTGGGATGCCCGGGAATATACCCTGAGTCTGATGAAAGACCAACAGGCAAGGCGTGATTATGACCCGCCGGTTGAATGGGAAGGCACCGGAGCCAATATGGGCGGCAGAACCCGGACGATCATGTTCGATCCCAACTACACAAACAAAGTCTGGGCCGGTGGAGTTACAGGAGGATTGTGGTATAATGATGACATTACCGATCTGTCGGTTGAATGGATACCTGTGGGAGATTTCTGGCCTGACCTGGCTGTCAGTTGTATGGCTTACGACCCGGATGATCATCAGACGTTTTATGTGGGTACGGGAGAAGCCCAGACAGCACGCATCATTTATCGCGAATCATCGGGACTGGGCGCAGGCATCTTCAAAACGGAAGATGGCGGCGAAACGTGGGAACTGCTTGAGTCAACATCCGGTTTCAAATACATTACCGACCTTGTTGTACGTGATGAAGATGGTACCGGAGTGATCTATGCCGGCGTTGCTTCCGGGACATACATGGGAGAAGATCATGAAAGTCAGCCCAGTGACGGCTTGTATCGTTCCGACGACGGAGGTCAGACGTGGGAGCAGGTTTTACCAACGATACCCGGATTTACGAACGATCCTTATGCGCCGGCCGATATTGAAATTGCCGCCAACGGAAGGATATTTGTCGGTACGATGGAAAATATCAACAAAAAAGGGGGCGCCACCGTGTTGTATTCCGATACCGGATTACCCGGAAGCTGGACAGTATATGACCATTACAATACGGTGATTAAAAACGAAAGTTATTACAAAATTCCGGCAAGAACCATCATAGCCGTTGCTCCTTCGGATTCCAACAGGGTTTATGCACAGTTTGCAGCAGGTTATGTTAATGGTTTTACCTATTACAGGGGCAGGTACATTGCCAAATCATCAGACGGTGGCGTTACATGGACACAGGTAACCCGTCCTGACAACAACTGGTCAACGCTGGCCTGGCATGCCTTCATTCTCCAGGTGGATCCTTCTGACCCGGATGTGATCTTTACCGGCGGTCTTGACCTTTGGAAATCACAAAATGCTGGAAGTTCATGGAAACATGTTTCCGACTGGAGCCTGATGTATTGGGGAGGCGGTGATGAATATGTCCATGCCGACCAGCACAATATTCAATATAAGCCCGGAACACCGGCAACAGCGATTTTTTCCTGCGACGGTGGTGTTTTCCTGACCAACACGGCAAACCAGAGTTCTCCGGTTTTCATTGAACGCAACCAGGGGTATAATACATTGCAGTTTTATACTTGTGCCATCAGTCCCACCCCGGGGGCAAAAAAATACATCGGCGGCTTACAGGATAACGGAACACTTTATTACAACAACGCCCCCCTTGATATCAATGATATGATTGACGGAGGTGACGGCGCTTATTGTTTTTGGGATCACAACCAGTCCTCCATTTTTATTACTTCTTATTACTATAATCGTTACACAATCTACGTCAACGAAAATCCTGTAAACAATATTGATGAACAGTCGGGAACATTCATCTCACCTGCGGATTACGATTATATGAACAACATTCTGTACGCCAATGCCGTTTCTTTTTTCGGAGATCACCCCGATCGCTTGTTAAGGTCAAAAGGGATACCCAACAGCATTTCCTCACAGTTTATTCCTTTGGGGACAGGGTTAACGACTGCTTTTTCCCATGTTAAATATTCCAGGTTTTCACCATCAGGGACCTCCACTCTTTTTGTCGGGACAACTTCAGGCAGGCTTTACAAAGTGACCCATGCTGAAAGTTTTCCCGAAGTTGAAGAAATAGACAGCCCGGATTTCCCGACGGCAAACATTTCATGTGTTGCATTGGGTAACAATGAAAATACCATTCTGGTGACCTTTTCAAATTACGGTGTTTCATCTGTGTGGCTGACGACCGACGGTGGTGAAACGTGGGAGGAAAAAGAAGCCAACCTGCCCGATATGCCGGTCAGGTGGGCCATTTTCCACCCGGATAATAACGACCAGGCCTTGCTGGCTACGGAAACCGGCGTTTGGGCAACCAACAGCCTGATGGAGACGCCTACCGAGTGGGCTCCGGCGGTGGACGGTATGGCCAATGTCAGGGTGGACATGCTTCAGATCAGGACGGCTGACGACATCGTACTGGCCGCTACTCACGGCAGGGGGTTGTTTACTGCCGAATATGTACTGGATATTTACGACGCCCTGCCGGAAACCGGGAAGGAAACGGCAGGTTTTGATATTTATCCAAATCCGGCAACAGCGTATTTTACTTTGTCGGTTTCTGGCAATACCAACGGCTTAACAAAGGTTGCCCTGTTTGACATGACGGGAAAAAAAGTTTTGGAAAAAGAAATTGAGAACTCCCCGAATGCCACATCCCGGCAAATCCGTGTGGACGACCTTCCCACGGGAGTTTATACCGTGATGGTCACCCGGAATGGCAAACCTGAAAGCAGGAAATTGATTGTCAGATAAGCCGGATTCAGGCGGCCCGTCCGAAGTTTATTTGTTTCTTAAGGGCTAAAGCCCGATTTGATTTGAATCTCAGATATCCCCGCCTTAAAAGGCGGGGCAAAATATCCTGGTTAATGTCTTTGGATCCTGCTGAATCCCTGCTTCGGGCGTCCCGCCCGAAGATTTTTATTTCACTATTGTTGGCGTCCCGCCCGAAGTTCTTTATTTCCCTGCTTTTCGATAAGGTACAAGGCTACCTGATCAGGGGTTTTTGCACGGCGTTTCAGCGCAGTATGATGATTGGCACTTTGAGCGGGACGCTCAAAGCAGGAATATACGGGGAATTTTGCACGGCGTTTTTTGCAACGCAATCCGTCTGGAAGCGCCGTGATTAAATAAAAAAATCAAACCGGCTTTAGCCGTTAATGGGTTATCAAAAAACAAAAACACGCTTCTATTCCGGACTATGGAAGGTGTTTTTTTTATCAATGCTGCAGGGTTGACGGTGGAGACACCGTCAACGGCAACAGATTAAAAAACAAAACCAACAAAAAATCACGAAGTGATTGAATTTGAATAGCCCCGCATACAATGCGGGGAAAATCAAAGAAAGGTACAAGAACCCCGTTCAGGGGTTCAATAATGTAAAAACAAATATTTTTCTTGTCATAACTCTATACGGGCTCCCGGTAGTCTTTTTACTCGGAATGACAACCGTCTTTTGAAAGGACAGCCGCAAGGCATGGTTAAAAATCGTTAATTCCTGAAAGTCTGTTTGCAAGAATTTATACCGGACGGGCTTTTTTTCATGTTCCCTTATTATCTTTGCCAGGATATAATTCTGATTTTAAAATGGAAAAGCACATAAAATTCAGAGGAGGCAAGCTGAATTACAGGATAACAGGACAAGGTTCGGGCCTGGTATTTCTGCATGGTTTCCTCGAAGATCATACCATCTGGAACGATTTTGCCGATCGTTTGTCTGACCGCTTTACCGTTATACAGGTTGATCTGCCGGGTTTTGGCAAAAGCGATGTCATTGATGACATTCATACAATGACCCTGATGGCTTCAGCCGTTAAACATGTGATGGATGAAGAGGAGATGGACCAGTGTGTTATGACCGGACATTCGATGGGCGGATATGTATCCCTGGCTTTTGCCGACCTGTTTCCCGATAAACTGAAGGGGCTTGTGCTTTTTCACTCACATGCGGCTGCCGATGATGAACAAGGAAGAAAGAACCGCGACCGTACTATTGAAATTGTTAAAAAAGACCACAAAAACTTCATCATTTCGTTTATTCCTCTTTTGTTTGCGGTAGAAAATGTTGAACGTTTTTCGAAGGAAATAAAACAGTTGCAGAAGTTGGCCGTCAAGACTTCGGCTGAAGCTGTTATGGCAGCACTTGCCGGCATGCGCGACAGGGAAGACCGGCGTAAATTGTTAGAAAACCTGGATGTTCCCGTTTTATTTATTATCGGGAAACAGGATTCGCGCATTCCTTTGGATGTTGTCATGCCCCAGGTAAGCCTGCCGAAAAACTGTGAAGCCATTATCCTGGACAATGTGGGACACATGGGGTTTATCGAAGCCGAAGGATTGACTTATGCTTCACTGGAACATTTCATCGAAAGGAACCTGGATTATTAAAGTACCGCTTTATAAACTCAATTTCAGATAATGGGAAAAAACAGGAAAGAAAGGAAAGAGCGCAAGAAAGAAGAAACTGACAATAAAAGAACAAACAGGGTTCTGTTGAACCGGCTGTTTTATTTGGGGCTGGTCATCATGGCTTTTGTTTTGTATTACAATTCATTATCCAATGATTATTCTTTTGGGGACAAGCCTGTACAATTAATAAAAACGCAACATGGCTTCCACCCGGTCATCAAAGATATCCCCGAAATATTTAATACACCTTACAGCGAACAAAAGGGAAATTTCAGGGCCTACCGTCCTTTGTCTCGTACACTGTTTGCCATCGAATATCAGTTTACCGGTAATTCCAAGAAAATTCCGCAGAACAGTCATGTCTTTAACCTGTTGCTTTATCTGCTGGGCGTATTGCTTTTGTTTGGCTTACTGAAAAGGCTGTTCGGCAAGTACAACCCCTGGTTTCCGTTCCTTATCGCTTTGTTTTTTCTGGCGAATCCTTTACATACGGCAGTGGTGGACAATTTGAGGAACAGGGATATACTGCTGGCTTTTATTTTCGGTATAACGGCTGTCCGGCTGTTTGTCCGGTGGATTGATAAAAATGAGAATAAGTCTTTCTATATTGGCTCTTTTATTTATTTCCTCGCGTTGTGGTCACATGAGCAGGCGATAAATTTTCTGCCCGTATTTCCACTGGTACTTTATTTTTTTACGGATGCAAAAAGAAAACAGGTGTGGACTTTGTTTTTTTCGCAAACGGCAGTGGCTCTTTTTGCATTATTCCTTCCTTATTTGTGGCTTCCGGCCCAACAGGCTTCGCTTGAATTTGTTGAAAACCCGTTGGTAGAAAACGGAGGATTTTTCACGGTATTGGGAACTGCCGTTGTTGCCATGGGATGGGCGCTCAAAATGCTGGTTTTCCCCTATCCCTTGCGGTTTTATTACGGATACAACATGATAGAAACCGGTACGCTCGATAATAGCTGGATGTGGGTGAGTCTGGTCGTTATTATTGTCCTGCTTTGGATTGCCGTTAAAGGATTTCGCAAAAAAGACCTGTTGTCTTTTATTATTCTTTTCTTCTTTTTGAGTTTTATCGGTTATTCCAACCTGTTCATGCTGATGCCGGGCATCGTGGACGAACGTTTTCTTTTTGTTCCGTCACTCGCTGTTTCCATGCTGGTCACCTGGTTGTTGTTTACTATTTTCAGGGTGGAAAATGGCGGACTTAAAAGAATGATCGGCGTATGGATACTTTCGTTTTTTATTTTACTGCCTTATTGCGGTTTGACAATCACAAGGAATAAAGACTGGAAGACGGAAAAAACAATTTTCGACCATGACCTTCCCTTGTTGGAAAAGTCGGCTTATGTTAATAATATGTATGCTGCAAAACGGCTTGAGCCCATTGCCAATGCCATGAAAAATGATGCCAGCCCTTACAAATTCATTTTACCGGTAATTCAGGATGTGGAAAAACATACGTGGAAAGCACTGGATGTGGACACAACATACATTGATGCGTGGGTCAGGCTGGGTTATATCAATGCCGAATTTCACGGAAACCAATCTTTGCGAAGGGTAAAAAGTTTCACGGATAGCGGAAAAAAAGAAGAACTGGACAAAGAAAAGTTAAAGGTGACGGAATACTTTACCAAAGCCGATTTTTATTACAACAAGGCGCTTGAATACGGTCCGCAGGATTCGGCATATATCTATTATTTGAAGTCGGAAGCCGGCGCTCTGCAACGCCTGTATGACAAACAGGCATTGGATTTAATGGAAGCCATAAAGCTTGAACCCACCAACCGGAAGTATCAGGCCAGGCTTATTGAAGCTTTTATGTACGGGGGGCGTTTTCCCAATGCGCTGGCTGCTATAGAGCGTTACAGGAGGGAATTTCCCGACAGCGACATTCCTTATATAAACCTCGGAGGATATTACTATTTTAAAGGAGATACAACCCGTGCGATTGTTAATTACAAGATCGCCATTCAGAAAGGCACAAAACCGGAAGTTGGCAAGCTATTGGCCAAATATTACACGGAACACGGCAACATTGATTCGGCCAATTATTTCCTGCAAAAGGCATACGAAGCCAGCAAGACATACGACCCTGAAAAATATTAGCATTTCGGAATAGAAAGTTGTTACAGGCGACTAAAGTCGCCTGTACGGAAGGAACCCATTCGTACCGGCGACTTCAGTCGCCGGCCTTATAACGCCGTTGCCCGTTCAAGCACTTCTTTGATCAGCCGTTCCATGCTCGCATGGTAATTCTGGTTGAACTCGCCGGTAATCCGGTTGGCAATGATGTCGCAAACCGTAACGGCATGATGACCCAGCATGGCAGCCAGCAGATACAACGCAGAGGTTTCCATCTCAAAATTGGTAACCTGGTCGCCCGAGTATTTAAAATTCCTTGCCCTGTCAATGATGGTGTTGTCAGTTACCTTCAGGCGTAATTCGCGTCCCTGCGGGGCATAAAACCCCGGAGCCGTCAGGGTGATCCCTTTTCGCCAGTTGCCGCCGATAATTTCCAGCAATTTTGACGAACCTTTCACGGCATACGGTTTGGGCAGGTCTTTGTCCCATTCCATCTGGTTAATAAAACTGGAAGTAAGTTCCCTTTCCATCACCAACGGGCCTTTTTCGTAAAAATAAGCCAGTCCGTCCAGCCCGAGACCGTATTTTGAAACAATGTATGAATTGTCAACGGAAATATCCGGTTGCAATCCGCCTGAAGTACCAATCCTGATCAGGTTTACGGAAACGGTTTCCTGCTTTGGCAATTTCGTCTCAAAGTCAATATTAAAAAGGGCGTCCAGCTCGTTCACGACGATCTCAATATTATCGGTACCCATTCCCGTGGAAAGGACACTCATTCTTTTTCCATTATAATATCCTGTAAACGTATTGATCTCACGATTACTTTGCTGAAGCTCAACTTCATCGAAAAATGTGGATATGATTTTGGCCCTGGCAGGATCGCCGACAAGAAAAATAATTTCGGCCACATCGCCCGGTTTTAATCTCAAATGATATACCGATCCGTCCCCGTGTAATACCAGTTCTGCTTTTTTCATGTCGTATCTTTCTCTATTTTGAATATTTTTGTAAAAATAAATAAACAATAATATAAAATGACTAATTCAAATCAAACAGTATTAATTGCAGTTGACCTGGAAGACAAAACATTACCCAGGCTCGAACGTTCGTATCCTAATTTAACACATTTGGCAGGTAAAGTAATTTTGCTTTATGTGATTGAGAAACACCAGATTGATAGTGTTAGTGAAGAAGAGAAAAGCCGGTTGATTAAAGAAAAAAACGAGCAGCTTGCTTTATTTGCCTCAAACATTGAAAAGAATACAAATATTCCGGTTATGCCGGTTCTTCAAACCGGCCAGCCGGCCGAAGAAATACTGAAAGCTGCCACAAGTTATGGCGTTGACCTGATCGCCATGAGTACGCACACACATATTGAAGATGACTACCCTGAAAAAAACGAATTGGGCGCAACGGTAAAAAAGGTAATTCATCAATCGGTAAAACCGGTGTTTACTTTTAACAGTAATGTACAACTAAAAAAGATCAGAAAAATATTGCTTCCCCTTGACCTGACTGCCGAAACCCGGCAAAAAGTAACGAATGCTATTGACATTGCACATAATCTGCACGCAAGCATACATATCGTTGCCGTTTTTACATCCTCTTATGAAGAAATCCGGAATCAGTTGGAAGAACAAATGGTGTTGGCCAGAAATTTTATTGAAGAAGCGAAAATTCCCGTTACCACAAAACTTATCACCTCCGAAAAAGGCAACAGGCATGTAGCTTTCAGGATTTTGGAATATGCTGATGAAATTAATGCTGACCTGATTATGATCATGACGCAGCAGGAAACTCGCCTGGAACAGTTTTTCATGGGATCGGCAGCCCAGACAATATTACGGTTTGCCAAAGTCCCGGTTATGTCCATCATTCCTAAAGACCTCAGTACCGTTATTTTGGGTGCCTGATCATGAAAGCCGAGATCATCAGTATTGGTGACGAATTATTGATCGGACAGGTGGTCAATACAAATGCGGCCTGGATGGCTGCTGAACTGAACAAATCAGGAATCCGTGTTGTTCATATTGCCACGATATCCGATAAGGAAAACGATATCCGTAGTGCATTGGATGAGGCGTTGGAACGTGCCGACATCGTTTTACTGACCGGCGGCCTTGGCCCCACAAAAGATGACATTACCAAACTGACACTTGCCCGTTATTTCGGGGTCGGGATGGTGTTTCATGAGCCGACCTTTGAAAAAGTAAAAGCCTTTTTTGCTACAATGAATATCGGCATGACCGACCTGAACCGGAAACAGGCGGAGATACCTGAAAATTGCACCCCCCTCGAAAACAACAACGGTACCGCACCGGGAATGTGGTTCGAAAAAAACGGGAAAGTCATTGTCTCCATGCCCGGCGTACCGTTTGAAATGAAACCCATGATGACGGACCAGGTTTTACCGAAACTCAGGGAAAAATACAAACTCGGATATATCATTCATAAGACCATCATGACCACCGGAATGGGGGAGTCCTTCATGTCGGAGATCATCAAAGAGTGGGAAGACAGCCTGCCTGAACACATCAAGCTGGCTTACCTGCCGCAACCCGGCATTGTCCGGCTGCGGCTGACGGCATGGGGAAAAGACAGGGAAGCCCTGAAAAAAGAAGTTGAAAAATATTGCCGCGACCTGCATAAATACATTCCCAAACTTATTTACGGTTACGATGAGATTACTTTGGAAGAGGTAGTGGGCAACATGCTTGTGGAAAGGAAACAAACCGTTTCCACGGCCGAAAGTTGCACAGGAGGCTATCTGGCTCATCTGATCACCAGCATTGCCGGTAGTTCAAGATATTATGTCGGTTCGGTCATTTCGTATGCCAATGAAGTAAAAATGAATGAACTGGGTGTCAGCGCGGAGGATCTGGAAAAACACGGTGCGGTAAGTCAGCAGGTTGTTGAGCAGATGGCTGCCGGAATTAAAAAGAAACTCGGTACCGATTACAGCATGGCCGTATCGGGTATTGCCGGCCCTGACGGAGGGACAAAGGAAAAACCCGTGGGGACGGTATGGATTGCAGTAGCCACTCCCGAAGGCATCAAATCCAAAATGTTTCATTTCGGCGAACACCGTGGCCGGAATATCCGCCGGTCGGCACTGGCTGCCCTGAACATGCTGCGGTTAGAAATGCTTGACAAAAG
>JAADID010000051.1 GCA_013151505.1 Chlorobiota bacterium
CGGGTGGCGACCTGCCGGCAATAAAGTTTGATACGCTGACCATAAAAAATAAAAGAGCCGGTGATTCGATCTTTTATTACCCTGACCAGCTCATGTATTACAGCGTTGCAAAACTGAACAGGGATGCTTCTTATCGCCTCAGTATGAATATCAGTGGAAAAGAGGTGAATTCGGAAACCCCTTTGGTTAACTCATTCAGCATAACCAGGCCGAGAAACACCATTGATTTTACACGGGATGGAACAATTGAATGGAATTCGGCAAAAGAAGGCAAACGGTATGAAATATCTTACATTTTTAATTACAGGGAATTACTTCCCGGCAGCCAGGATACGGTGAATAAACAGATCAGTTATTATGTCGGGAAAAAGCTCTCAATAAGTACCGACGGGGGTGAAGATATGTCACAAATTTATTCGGGAGACGGGTTTTTTGACAGGCTGGGTTCCGAGTTGAAGCCCGTTCCCAACGTACAACGCTGGGCGGGAAATATTGATCTTATAGTATCAGGCGGTTCGCAAATATTACAAAATTATCTTCAGATCAATAGTGCCGGCGGCAGCCTGCTTGAGGAAGTCCCGCTCTATACCAACATTGAGAACGGGATAGGTATTTTTGCCTCGCGGCATACGACGATCCATTCAATCAGACTTTCCAATTTATCACAAAAAAAGCTTGTTGAGGAGATGAATCTTGGATTTAAATATCCTTCCAAATAAATTTTTCCGCTGCCTTTTTGTCACAATCTTTTTTTCAATTCCTGACAGGGAATCACTCCTGATGTTTGTTTATTCTTTGATTATCAGTGCGGTGAAGAAAGAAAACAATAGTCTGGATTTTTTTATTTTCATTTCTCGTGAATGGAACGGTATCCATTTGGCATAATGATTGACAGGGTGCTTTTACAATCCGCAAGGATATGTTTTACAAAAATTTTCGAAAAGAAGGAGGACAAATAATATGAGTAAAATAATAGGAATAGATCTGGGGACAACCAATTCATGTGTTGCCGTCATGGAAGGTAGCGAGCCTGTTGTTATTCCCAACAGCGAAGGACACCGCACCACCCCTTCCATTGTTGCGTTTACCGAAAACGGTGAACGGAAAGTGGGTGAGCCCGCCAAGAGGCAGGCGATCACCAACCCGACAAAAACCATTTCATCCATCAAAAGGTTTATGGGTAATTCTTTTGATGAGGTGCAGAAGGAACTCAAACGGGTACCTTTTCAGGTGGTAAAAGGCGAAAACAATACGCCGCGTGTTAAAATTGATGACCGGCTTTATACACCGCAGGAAATTTCGGCCATGATACTTCAGAAAATGAAAAAAACCGCCGAAGATTATCTCGGAACAACGGTAACTGAAGCTGTCATCACTGTACCGGCTTATTTTAACGACTCTCAGCGTCAGGCTACAAAGGAAGCCGGTGAGATCGCAGGATTGAAAGTCAGGCGTATTATCAATGAGCCTACTGCGGCATCGCTTGCGTATGGCCTGGATAAAAAGAAAGAAGACATAAAAGTTGCCGTATTCGACCTCGGTGGCGGTACATTCGATATTTCCATCCTCGAACTGGGTGAAGGTGTTTTCGAGGTGAAATCAACCAACGGAAATACACACCTCGGAGGTGACGATTTCGATGAAAGGATCATCAACTGGCTGGCTGAAGAATTCCAGAAAGACGAAGGCCTTGACTTAAGGAAAGACCCGATGGCATTACAGCGCCTGAAAGAAGCTGCCGAAAAAGCCAAGATCGAGCTTTCGAGCTCAACGGAAACGGAAATCAACCTGCCGTATATCATGCCGGTTGACGGTGTGCCGAAGCACCTGGTACGTAAACTGACAAGAGCTAAATTCGAACAACTGACAGACGACCTGATCCATGCTACCATTGAACCGTGTAAAATCGCTTTGAAAGATGCCGGGCTCAACGCATCCGACATCAACGAAGTGATCCTGGTGGGTGGCTCGACACGTATCCCGGCGATCCAGAAAGTGGTCAAAGACTTTTTTGGCAGGGAACCTTCAAAAGGAGTAAACCCCGATGAGGTGGTTGCCATCGGCGCTGCCATCCAGGGAGGCGTGCTCACAGGTGAGGTGAAAGACGTTCTGCTGCTCGACGTCACACCGTTGTCACTCGGTATCGAAACGCTGGGAGGTGTGATGACCAAGCTGATTGAAGCCAACACCACCATTCCGACCAAAAAATCGGAGGTGTTCTCAACGGCTGCCGATAATCAGCCATCTGTTGAGATCCATGTGCTTCAGGGTGAAAGGCCCATGGCCAACCAGAACAAAAGCATTGGCCGGTTCCACCTTGACGGAATACCGCCCGCTCCGCGTGGCGTACCACAGATTGAGGTGACTTTCGACATTGACTCAAACGGTATCCTGAATGTCAGCGCCAAAGACAAGGCAACGGGCAAATCGCAAAGCATCCGCATCGAAGCTTCTTCGGGGCTTACAGAAGATGAGATCAAGAAAATGAAAGCCGAAGCTGAGGCCCATGCCGAAGAAGACCGCAAGGCCAAAGAAAAAATAGACAAGCTGAACGCAGCCGATGCGTTGATATTCCAGACGGAAAAACAGCTGAAAGAGTATGGCGATAAATTGCCTGCCGATAAAAAGTCGGGAATTGAAGCTGCCGTGGAAGAGCTGAGAACGGCTCATAAAAACCAGGACATCGCTGCTGTTGATGCGGCAATGGAAAAACTCAATACACTCTGGCAGGCTGCAAGCCAGGAAATGTATCAGAGTACACAACAGGCCGGTGACGCAGGACAAACTCCCCCTCCGGGAGGTGATACCGGCGGACAAACGGAATCAAAAGGCGGTGACGATGAAGTGACCGATGTAGATTTCGAAGAGGTGGACGATAAATAACACCATATAAATCCCATTTAATTTTTTAAAAGACGCCTGATGGCGTCTTTTTTTTTGTCTTTAATCCAAAGTTTTCAACAACTATAAAAATGAGTTGACATTTTCATTACTTTGGTCTCCCGTTTTTCACTTTTGCCAGAGTTATGACGGAAAAGATTTATGAATATTAAACACCAACAAATTCAATAATTAATAAAAAGTCGTATGAAAAAAACAGTTACTCTTTCATTCTTAGTTCCGTTGCTTTTTTTCCTTGTAGGCAATGCTACAGTGTTAAATAGCCAAAACATAGTTACCAATGGCGATTTTGAAAGCTGGACAGGAGGCCAGCCCGACGGATGGACAACCATTGACCCGGGAATTACCGTTACCCAGGAAACCACGATCATTCACGGCGGGAGCAGTTCGGCTTCGGTTGATGTAACAACGGGAACCCAAAGCAACACCGATTTCAGGCAAACGGTGTCGGTGACCGGAGGGACAACTTACGATGTCAGCGTTTGGGTTTATCATACCGAAGGCAACATGAAAGCCCGGCTTTATATTGACGGCTACCAGGGGTATTCTGACAATACAATTACCGGTTCCTGGCAGGAGATGACTTACACTTACACACCGGCAGCAGATGCTGACGTGGAGATCGGTTTGAGGTTTTATGACCAGCCCGGTTTCGATGGTTCCGAAATCGTTTATGTTGACGATTTTGTTATAACCGCACAGGGCGGAGGCGGCAACTCGCAGGTTTTATATTTTGAAGAGTTTACTTCCGACCTGGGCGCAACAACCCAGTACTCGGTTACCGGCGACAGCCAGGTCTGGGAATGGGCCAACTATGGAAATCCTCCCGGCTGTTCCAAAATGAACGGATATTCCGGGGGAGCCCAGGAAAACGAAGACTGGCTGATCACCAATGCCATCAACTGCGACAATTACATCAACATTACGCTGTCGTTTGACCACGCCCGTAATTATGCCGATAATTCAGGATTATATGTCTTGGTTTCAAATGATTACGACGGCGTCAGCGACCCGACGACCAGCGGGACCTGGAACGACATTACCAGTCAGTTCACTTTTCCCGATCCGGGCGGCTGGACGTTCATTGATGCCGGCACGGTGGATATCTCCAGTTACACGGGTACAACGACTTATATTGCCTTTAAATATACCAGCGACAACACAGCGGCAGCTACCTGGGAAGTGGATAACATTAAGGTAGAAGGGGAACTGGACATTTCCGTATTTATTGCGGGTTCATTCAATGGCTGGAATTCAAGCGACCCCGATTATCAAATGAGCCTGAATGCCAACGGCCTGTTCGAACTGACCAAAAATCTTCCGGCAGGCACCAATGAATATAAAGCGGTAGAAGACGGAAACTGGTACCCCGGCAACAACCAGCAAATTATTCTTACAACCGCTACTGACACTACATGGAAATATAATTATACCGACAACCTGGTTACGCATACCATGCCGACTGTGGCAGGAAACTTCTGGTCTTTGCTGGGTGGTACCGACTGGGATGCAGGTGAACCGCTTGGTGAGATGGAAGACCCGGACGGGGATGACGTTTACACACTCGATGTGGTGATCCCTGCAGGAGATTACGAATGCAAGATCACGCTCAATAAAAACTGGGACCAGAGTACAGGAGGAAATACGCCTTTCACCTCTGACGGCGTAAATGCAACAACATTTACTTACGACTTCCCGAACAATATCACAACGGTTTCAGGGCCTCCGCCGGTGATGGATTCGGTCACTTTTGTTGTGATTGACACGGCCGGAAGAAATTATGACGGTTTTTACCTGAAAGGAAGCTGGGATGCCAACGGCTTTTATGATCCTACATGGGGAGGAGGAATAGAACACACACAATTTTATGATGACGGCACCAACGGCGACACGCTTGCGGGCGACCACATCTGGACATGTTACCAGCTGCTTGCGGTTGACGGCGGTTCAAACACATGGGAATGGGGAGTTAACGACACGGAACACAACTGGATTGCAGGCAACTGGCAATTTACCGTTCCGGATGATACCCCGCAAACACTTTCATGGGAGGTCCCGAGTTCACCTGCACTGGTCATCAACGAGATCATGTACAATTCACCGGGCGCCGACGAAGAATGGATTGAGCTTTACAACGGTACGGGTGCTTCGGTTGATCTGGAAAACTGGAAGATCCTTGACAGCGACGCCAGCCATTCGCCCATTGTAATTCCTGCAGGATACAGTATTGCCGACAGCGGGTATTTCACAATTGAAGTATTCACAAGCGGTGACTTTCCTTTTACCCCTGATTATGACGGCTCCGGAAATTTTCAGTTGAACAACAGTGGAGATGTTGTCAGAATCTACAATGCCGACGGCATCCTGATGGACATTGTCAATTATTCGGATTCCGATCCATGGCCGTCAGAGCCCGATGGTAACGGGCCGACACTGGCGCTCATTGACCCGGCCAGCGACAACAGCCTGCCTGAAAGCTGGGCTGCCAGCGACCAGGACGGAGGTACTCCCGGAGCAATCAACTTCCCGCCGGTTCCGTTTATCTGGGTAACCAGCCCCAGCGGAGGAGAATATATCGAACAGGGTTCACAGTGGGAGATTACATGGACTTATGGTTACTGGGACGGCAACATTAAAATTGAGCTGGTCAAAGGTGACGGCGATCCGGAACTGATCGTTTACAACCTCCCCGCTTCCGACTCAGGTTATTTATGGAATGTTTTTGATGATCAGGAAACCGGAGATGATTATAAGATCAGGATATCCGGGCTGGCAGACGGCGATCCGGTGGGAGAAAGCGCTGATTATTTTTCAATTATCGAACCGTATGACATGCCCAACGTTGTCATTACGGAAATCATGTACAATCCGCCGGAAGTCGGAGAAGATTCGCTGGAATTTCTTGAGTTTTACAACAATTCGGAAGATACGGCTTTCTTAATGGGCCTTTATATGTCAAGCGGAGTGGATTATGTTTTCCCGGATATATATATTCTTCCCGACACATTCATGCTTCTGGCGAAAGACTCGGTGGCCATGCAGAACACTTTTGGTGTTCCGGCTTACCAGTGGACCAGCGGCGCGCTGAGTAACTCAGGCGAAACCGTTGAAATTTCCGATTCGCTTGGAAATGTGGTTGATGTTGTTCCTTACGACGATGCCTTGCCATGGGATACCCTGGCTGACGGATATGGACCTTCGCTGACACTTTGCAATCCTGATGTTGACAATTCGCAGCCACAGTACTGGAATGCTTCTGTGAATTTTGCCGCGATCAATGCCGATGGCGATACGATTTGGGCCACACCTGGATTTGAATGTCAGCTCTCGCTCATAGCAGGATTTGAAGCAGACAAAACCATTGTCCCGGTGGGCGACAGTGTGCTGTTTACCGACCAGACCTCGGGTGATCCGACCAGTTGGAGCTGGACGTTTGAGGGTGGAACACCCGAAACCTTTGACGGACAAACGCCGCCTTATATCCATTACGATTCTCCGGGTTTGTGGGATGTAACCCTTGTTGTTTCTGACGGAATGAACACAGATAGCGTTACATACAGCGATTACATTTACTCGGGTTATGCCCCGGTATCCGACTTTGATGCGGATACTTATGTGGTGCCTGCCGGTAGCTATGTGGACTTTTTCAGCCTGGCAACGGGTGACAGTTTGAGCTATCAGTGGTTTTTTGAAGGCGGAACACCCGACCAGTCCGTTGAGCAGGATCCCGACGACTCCATTTATTATCTGATTGACGAGCATGCATTTTATGATGTGACATTGATCGTTACCAATTCCTTCGGTACCGATTCTTTAACAAAAGAAGATTTTATTGAAGTGACTCCGGTTGGGATCAATGATAATATTCTGACTGATAAAACGGTCAATATTTATCCTAATCCGACCAACGGGCAGGTGAACATTGTCATACCTGCCGGCGTTGAAACCGGGTTGACAATTTATGACTTTACGGGTAAGGTCATTGAAAGGCGGACGCTGAATGGTCGTGAAAAATTAAACCTGGAAAGTCTGAACAAAGGAGTCTATTTTATGAAGTTTACTGACACAAAACAAGGTGCAACAGTTGTTAAAAGACTTCTGATAAATTAATAAATAAAGAAAACACCCTCTGCTTTAAACGTGCGTTCGTCTTAAAGCAGAGGGATGTCAGGTTTTAAATTGAAAACTTAAACAAATAACAAAATCAAATTCAAAGTCATGAAAAAATTTTACTTTCTTCTTGTTTTTGTGATGACTTTCTCATTACAGTTTTATGTATCAGGTCAAAATTTGGTTACAAACGGTGACCTGGAACAATGGGATGATGCCAACACCCCGACCGGATGGGATCTGGCTGAAAATATCAGTCAGAATACAACCCAGGTCCATGGGGGTACTTACTCTGCTGCCCATCAGTCAACTACCAGTTCAAAGAAGTTAAGGCAGGATGTGCAGGGTATTGTGGGAAGCCAGCAGTACACCATCAGCTATTGGTATTACGACAATGCCACCGATGCCAAGACCCGCATCTGGTCTTACTGGATGGATGTGGACGGGAATTACCTGGATGCCGATGCCGATGTGCTCAGGCCCTCAACCTACAGTGAAGATAAATCCACCTGGCAGCATTTTGAGGTGACCCTGATAGCGCCGGCAGATGCTGCACAATTCCGGTTTGAAGTCAGAGTTTACCAGCAGGATAACACAAGCGGCGGTTATGTGTATTATGACGATTTTTCACTTGAAGCCGGATCAACCAACTACCCGGAGCCGAGCAATTACCCCTCGTTTTTTACGGCTACCGTGTCAGGGGTGAGTATTATCCTGAACTGGATGGATGCCACCGGCGAACAGTTACCCAGCGCTTACCTTATCCTCGGACATGAAGGCGCTTCAACGGACTTTACACCACCGGTGGATAGCGTTCCCGTACCCAACGACCTTGACTGGTCTGACGGGGAAGTGGCCGTTAATGTGGCTTATGGTGAAGAAACCTATACCTTTCCCGACCTGACACCGGGACAGGATTATACTTTTACCATTTATCCTTACACCAATTCGGGGAGCAATATCAATTACAAAACCGATGGCAATCCGCCGATAGCCTATGCCCAGATACCCAATGTTGTTGTAATTAACCAGGAAGATTTTGAAAGCGGAACACTGGGTACATGGACAGCTTACAATGTTACAGGCAGTCAGGTCTGGGAAAATTATGAATACGGCGGAAATAAATTTGCCCGCATGTCAGGGTATGAAGGTGGATCAAATGAAAATGAAGACTGGTTGATTTCGCCACAAATGAATATGACGGGCTTTACAACCGTTACTTTTAATTTCAGCACTGCGATGAACTATACCGGCCCGGACCTCCAGCTTTTCTTTTCATCAGATTATGACGGGGTCGGCGACCCGAACAACTTCACCTGGATTGACTTTACCGATCAGGCCGCATGGTCGGACGGGAGTTGGAACTGGGTGCCTTCCGGAGACGTTGATCTGACCTCAATGGCAGCCGAATCAAGTTATGTTGCCTTTAAATATACATCTACCGCTGACCAGTCGGCGACATGGGAAGTGGATGATATATTGATTTTTGGTATTCAGGGAGTTGGAATCGGTGAAAACAAAACAGAAAAGATCACCCTGTATCCCAATCCGGCAACTGAATTTTTCAATTTCGATTCGGATGATGAAGGAGAAATGACGATCATGGACCTGACTGGCAGGACAATCCTGACATCCGGCTTGCAAAAAGGTATAAACCGGGTTAATGTTTCCCAACTGAATCCGGGGATTTACCTTGTTCGGGTTATTTATTTGAACAACAAAGTGGCAGCAGGAAAACTTCAGATCAGATAGTTTTCAGAAAAGAATAAAAGATTGATTTTCATAGCCCCGCCGGAATTTTTCATTTGCCGGCGGGTTTTTTTTGGCAGGTTATTAACCGGGATATGACCATTTCCTTACCTTGTCCCCCCCCTCGCGCCGGTCTTCCCGCCCGGCCGGTGCGTTTGCGAGTCTGGTGCGAAGCTAAAAAGACCGAAACTTTCACAGCCGGAAAAATAATGCCAAACAAAAAGATATTCTTATTTTTGGAAAGTGAGCAGTAAAGAAGATTTAGAGTTTTAGCCCGGCCCAAGTTAGCCGCGTGCAGGGCCGGTGCACAAGACTTGCGCCAGTTTGGGGATCTTTCAGGTTTAATATTTATGATGGCTTCTGTTATCAAAGAAAGCTACAAGTTCAATTGTATCATCTTTGATTTGATAAATCAGGGAGGTTTGTGACGTAATGACACAACGTCTTAAATTTTTTTGTTTTTCGGAAGGCGGACAAAGTCGTTTGTATGTTTTTAATTTTTCAATTAAACTTTCAACTTTGTTTGCAAAGTTTTGCGCCTCTTTAACACTCCATTGTTCAAGAATCAGGGAAAGTGTATTAAGATATGTTTCTTCGGCTAAAGGAGACCAATAAATGCTATATCCGCTCATTTTTTCCCAAGCAATTCATCAGCTTTTTGTTTAACCTTTTCATGCGGAATCTTTTCGCCTTTTTCAAGTTGTTGCAAACCTATTTCTATCGCATCTTTTTCCTGCACTGAAATCGTGTCCCACCAGTCTGTCTTTTTATTTTTTAATAGTGTAAAATATGCTTTTACTTCATTGAGAATATTTTCATCCTCGGTTTCCGAAATGAGCTTAATAAGGTATTCTTTTATTTTTGCTTTACGCGAGTTCATTGTAAAAACATTAATATCAAATTTTTAAAGAACCTTTTACAAAGTTATGAAAAATCATGCACATGAAATGATTTATATTCAAATTAAAATCCCTAACCCCGTCCTCATTTAGCCTATCTTAACGAGGACAGGGTTACCACCGGTATTTGTAATCCCAGTTTTCGACCCGCTGAAAGCCCCTTTCCAACTGCCTGCCCGATGGCCCTTTCAGCGGGTCGGCACTTCTGCCGGCCTGGTTTTTGCTTATACCGCATAGATTTCCGGTATTAAATTGTAACTTTGTTCGGTTTAATTTTTGTCAGCTTTCAATAATGAAAAACAAGATATTGCGTTAGTTCCAACAGATAATATGTCGAAAACCCGTTTAACAATATTATTCTTCTTATTTGTCTTTCCGTTTATCGTTTTCGGGCAGAAACTGAAACCTGTACGCCTGGAGGTGCCAGCCGGAGTTGACGTTGAATCGTTTCATGTTGAAAAACTGAAGGATAAAAAGCTATTGATCTTTTATGAAAGCAATGAAGTGAACAACGACGGTTTGCGTAAATGGTATTTCGGCCTGTTTAACGCATCACTCAAACAAAAGTGGCTCAAGTTTATTCCGTTAACGGATAAATTAATGTTCCTGGAATCGAAAATGTCAGGCGACAGGCTCTATCTCTTTTTCCGTAATTCTTCACGCTCAAAAACCGATTTAAGTTTTTATGACATTGTAAGTTACAATATGGTTACTGAAGAATTCTCGAAGGTTTCGGGAACATTCCCGCAGAAATCGGAAATCGGCGGATTTGAAGTAATTGATAATACGGGTTGTCTTGCCCTGAACCTGAAAGGCCTGGCAACCGACCTTGTTTTTATTGACCTGCTAACCGGCGATGTCAACCCGCTTCATGTGGAAGAAGGAAACGACAATTTTATTATGAAATTGTATGCCGATAAAAAGTGGAAAAGGTTCTATATCGCCCTGAAAACCTCAAAAGATAACCGTTATATCAATGATGAGATCATCTCGTTTACCAAAGCAGGGCAGGTGGATAAGGTGTTGCAGGTGGAAATGAATGAAAACCTGAAGGTACTCAGTGATTTTGTTTTTGTTCCCGAAGATAACCGGCATCTGAAAGTCTTTGGGATTTACGACATTTACACGGGCAATACAATGTCAATGAAATATATAACCGATAACGAAAATGAGGAGGCCCACTCGGTTGGCATGTTTTATCTTGAATTTGAAAACGGGCAGCAAAAAACCCTGAAATTCTATGATTTTATGCAAATGAACAATATTCCGGGTTCGCTGGGAAGCGGCAAAATGGAATACAGAAAAAACGTTCGAAGGGCTGACGACATGAAAAAGATTTCGGGATATTTTCATTTCATTGACCCGGAAATTATAAAAGTTAACGATCAATATGTTTTTTCGGTCGAAGCTTACAGACCTTATTATCAGACTGAAACACGGATGGATTATGATTTCTACGGAAGGCCCGTCCCTTATTCCTACAGGCTGTTTGTCGGCTATGAATTTTATGATGTAGTGGTGCTCGGTTTGTCAGAGAACGGAGAGCTGATCTGGAACAATGATTTTACGATCCGTGACCTGATCTCCTATTCATTGGCGAGAAATTCAGTTGTCTTTAACGATGATAATTTTGTCAACATAGCTTATGTGAACAATGGGAAAATATTTCTGAAAACCATTGAAGGCCCGGTGGATATCGGTAATGCTGAAACATCTATCGTGACAAAAATTCCAAACGATCGCGTAACTGCCGATAATTACAATCGTCTGATTAAATGGTATGATAACTATTACCTGGTTTACGGATATCAAAAGTTGAAAAACCGTTCGCTTGACGAACAGAATATACGAACTGTTTTTTACCTGAATAAGGTTGCTTACAATTAATAAACCAAAAAAATGGGAAAACTCTGGCAGGTCACGGCTTATCTGAACTATCTGAGGAAAACCAAAACGCGTTACAATATCCATTCTCCGTTTGTTTATGATCTGATCGAGAATGTTTTCAAAGACAAGACGAGGTATAAGGAATTCCGCGAGTTGAACCGTTTGCGGAAAAAATATGCCCGCCGTACCGATAAAGTGGAAACAATGGACTTTGGCGCCGCTGCCGGGAACAAAGACTATATTGTCAGGGTGAAAACTGTTGGAGACGTTGTCAAAAAGACCGGCCATACAAAAAAACAGCTTGAAATGCTTTTCAGGTTAACCCGTTATTTTAAACCGGAAAACATTCTTGAATTCGGCACCTCGGTCGGGATCAGTGCCTCCTATCTTTCAAAAGGCTATCCTCCGGCAAAAATGATAACCATGGAAGGAAGTATGGGACTGACCACCATTGCCAACGAAACTTTTGAAAACCATAACCTTAATATTGAGGTGGAAATTGGCGAATTTGGCGCCATACTGGACAACATAATCAACAATGTTGACAAGCTTGACATGGTTTTTTTTGACGGCAATCACCGTAAAAAATCAACACTCCGTTATTTTAACAAGTGCATGAAGCGTGCGCATGAGGGCAGCGTTTTTATGTTTGATGATATCCATTGGTCGCGGGGGATGAATAAGGCATGGAAAAAAATCAAAAAGGACAAACGGGTGAGCATTACCGTTGATCTTTACTGGATCGGGCTGGTATTTTTCAGAAAAGGGATCGCAAAACAGGATTTCATTTTGCGATACTGATATTCTCGCGGCAGGTATTTTCGTACATTTGACAACTAAATTTCGATAGTCCATGAGTGAAGAAATAATTCGTTTTGAAAACATATCCCGTTTTTATCAGGTGGGAAAGGTTACCGTCAAAGCGCTGGTTGATGTGTCTGTCAGTATTCACAGAAATGAATTTGTTGCTCTGATGGGTCCTTCCGGATCGGGGAAATCAACCATGATGAACGTGCTGGGATGCCTTGACACACCCACATCCGGCAATTATTATTTAAACGGCCTGGATGTGAGCAAGCTGACAGACAACGAGCTGGCCGACATCCGTAACAAGGAGATCGGTTTTATTTTTCAGACATTTAACCTGCTTCAACGGTCAACGGCCCTGGAGAATGTGATGCTTCCGTTGATTTATGCCGGCATTCCGAAACGGGAACGGATAAAAATGGCTGAGGAGTCGTTGAAACAGGTTCAGCTTGCCGACCGCATTACCCACAAACCCAATGAATTGTCGGGCGGCCAAAGACAAAGGGTGGCCATTGCAAGGGCTTTGGTGAATAACCCTTCCATCGTGCTGGCCGACGAACCGACCGGTAACCTTGATTCCAAAACATCAATTGAGATACTCGGACTTTTGGAACAAATTCATGAAAAGGGGAACACCATTATTATAGTAACCCACGAACAGGATATCGCACAGCATGCCCACCGGATTATCCGGTTGATGGACGGTAGAATTGCTTCTGATACGAAAAATGAAAATATCAAGACCGTGAAAGATTATCATTTCGTTGAAGAGGAATCGTAAGAAGGGTGCGGGTTGTGGATTGCAGGTTACGGGTGGCTTTTCCCTACCTTAAAGCCCGCCTGACCGGACGCCAGCCCGACATGGTCAGGTTGAGACGGGGATACTGACAGCGAACAATAAATAATGCTATGAAACAAATCAGTAACCCTGCCCTTCAGGGCAGGGGTTAAAAACTAAAAAAAACCTTGAAAAAACAATTCAAAATATACACGAAAACAGGCGACAAAGGCACTACTTCATTAATAGGCGGAGAGCGTGTGCCCAAATATGATGACCGTATTGAAGCTTACGGAACGGTGGATGAACTGAACAGTTGGATCGGTTTGATACGCGACCAGGATATTGACAAAAATTTAAAAGCAACTACTGGCGATACAAAACACCTTGTTTGTTATGGAGTCGCAATTAGCCAAAGGGCCGGGATCGGAAAAAACGGTTTTACCGGAAGTTAAACAGGGAGATATTGAAATCCTGGAAAATGAAATTGACAAAATGGAGGATAATTTGCCGCCGCTTTCCTCTTTTATCCTGCCGGGAGGGCACACGGTGGTTTCTTATTGTCATATTGCCCGCACGGTTTGTCGCCGGGCCGAACGCCTGATCATCAAAATTGCAGAAAAATTTCGCATTGCTCCCGTAAACATACAATACCTTAATCGCCTATCCGACTATCTTTTCGTGCTGTCAAGAAAGGTAGCAAAAGACCTTAATACCGGTGAAATCGTCTGGAAGCCTTGATACACAAGGGATTCAAAAGAATTTAAATTTTTCGTAGTTAATTCATTCAAAAAATTATTTTTGCAAAAAATTAAAAACAAAAAGCTAAGCAATGTATTGGACATTAGAGTTGTCGAAGCTTGAAGATGCACCCTGGCCGGCAACAAAAGAGGAGCTTATTGAGTGGTGCATCAGAACCGGCGCGCCGGCTGAAGTAATTGAAAACCTCAAAGAGATAGAGGATGAAGGCGAGACCTATGACAGAATTGAAGATCTTTGGCCGGACTATCCTACAAAGGAGGATTTTTTCTTCAATGAGGATGAATATTAAAATTGCAACATGATGAAAAAACAAAACCGTCTTGTTTCAAACGAGACGGTTTTTTTTTGCCTGAAAAAAACTAAAATTCACATGACCGTACCTGCGGTGTTCCACAAAATGTTCCTGACCGGAAAAATCAATTTCTTTCGGATGTTCGATCACCAGCAACCCGCCGGGTAACAGCAAATCATATTTAAAAATCAGCTTTGGTATTTCTTCAATATTTTTCATCTGATAGGGCGGGTCGGCAAAGATGATGTCAAAACGGGGTGTGCGGGGATTCAGAAACCGGAAGACATCGGAATGAACCGTTTTCAGTTGTTCCATGCCAAAATCAGTGGCCGTTTGTTTGATAAACCGTACACACCGGGTGTCACGCTCGACGGCATAAACCGTAGCGCATCCTCTTGATGCAAACTCGTAGGCAATGGAACCCGTTCCCGAAAAAAGGTCCAGTGCAGATTTGTCTCTGACCTCGGTCTTGTGTTGGATGATGTTGAAAAGGCTCTCTTTGGCCAGATCTGTAGTGGGTCGCACAGGCAGATTTTTAGGTGGCCTGATCAGTCGCCGCTTGTATTTACCACCGATTATTCGCATTGAATTACGTTGAAAAGAACGTAATATTTCGGGAAACCCAATTCCTCCATTACATAGGAATAACGAAAAGTCTCATTACGTTCGATATACTCGAAATGCCTGATATAACGATAAACCATTTCATATTTCGGATCGCCTTTTTCAATATTCCCCGACAATATAACCCCGACATCTTCCGGATTCAGTTTAAGCTGTTCAATGGTAGCGAGCAGGAAATAGATGAAATCTTCATCGGATTTGTACCTGAATGCATTGTAGAAGTTGAGTTTACCCGTTTTAAAGTTAACCACATCAAAAACCCCCTCTCTCAAATTGACAAACAGTTTGTTATCCTCTGTCTTGTTCTTATAATTGATTGCCAGGCTCTGGAGGAGGACAGACGAATAATGGTAGAACCTGGTTTCGGGCCATAATTCAACGGCTTTGTTGATCGCCTGCACCGGCATGTAATAAACATTGGCCATTTCCAGGTTTTTCAGCAGGTCGTATTCGGCGCTGTTATCTTTTTGTCCGGGATGATTGAACCGCAGATAAACGCTTCTTTCTTTTTCAATGAACAAAGACAACGGGATCAGCGTGTTCAGGTCATTGTCGTATATCACGTTGATCTGATAAAATGAAGAATCGAGCCAGTAACGTTTTTTAAGCAGTTCGCTTAAGCCGCTATCAATGGACCTGGCATTTTTCAATTCCCCGAACGGATATTTTTCGAAACCAATAAAAGTCCTTTTTTCCGGATGGTAAAGGGTGAAAACAAAGTCCTGGGAACCGATAAGAATCGAGAGTATATAGTCCTCTGTTTTGGTTTCCTGAAAAGACTTGTCGTAAAATCCGATATGTTTATCCCTGTATGGAGGCATAGGGAATGATTTACTCCCAATTGCCGTCAGTTGAAGCTTCAGTTAACGAACCCAGTTTTAAACCGGGATACCTGTCTGTATCTTCCATTTTGGCTACCAGGTTAATGACCCTTTGTTTGTCCATCCCTTTAAGAAAAGCTTTGTAGGGGGCAAGCACCTGAAAAACATGCACCAAAACCCCTCCACGGTCAATGGTGTCAGCAGCCATTTCAAACTCTTCTCCGCCGGAGAACGGGATAATGGACAGTTCTTGCAGGGTATATGGTTTGTTTTTGAACAATGTATCTTCCACTTTGATATATCCGATGGTGTCGTTAATGGTCTTTGTATAAGTTGTGTCGTTTGGGTCCTGAACCATTTTTACGATCGGGATTTCGGCAACAGCGAGAAAACTTTCCAGCGAATCGAAATTATCGGCATAACTGCCCTTCATTTTTTTGTAGATCAACTGGGCTTTGCGAATATCTTTTAATTTATCAACCACAATTCGTTCGCGGCGCTCTACTTCTTTTTTAAATCGTAACGGCGCCTGGATGCT
Source organism: Chlorobiota bacterium (assembly GCA_013151505.1). Taxonomy (GTDB): domain Bacteria; phylum Bacteroidota; class Bacteroidia; order Bacteroidales; family F082; genus JAADID01. The sequence continues at coordinate 16,169 of JAADID010000051.1, forward strand.
CTCGTAAATAAAGTATCCCAGGACAATAATGACTATGAATAAAACAACCTGTAGAATTACATTTTTCATGACTTGGAATTTTAGAAGCAAATTTATAATTTTTTTAACTCCACCAATTGGATTTTGTGATTAAAAATGCATTACGGAAAAATCAGGTGGTTTCAATAACAGGTCCGAGGAAAAATCATTCTTACGGAACTGTTGATATTTCGGTGTAATCCGGTATTTTGTCGAGGAAACGATAGCTGTTCAACCGGTGGTCAATTTTACAGCAATAGTGCTGCAAACCATTGCTGACCAAAAGGTAATTCACTTTCATTTTCAGGTTGTAGGCAGCAATCTGGTCAAAAACATGCTGATCAAGTTTTATTTCCGGCGATTTGAATTCGAGGAGCATGAGCGGTTTTCCGCTATTTGAATAAACCACGGCATCAAATCTCTTTTGCATCCTGTTGAGCCTGATGCCTTTTTCAACGGCTATCAACCCCGGCGGATATCTTTTCTCATTGACCAGAAAATGCAAAAACTGTTGTCTCACCCATTCCTCCGGGGTCAGGACGATAAACTTTTTACGGAACTCGTCAAATATTTCGGTTTTATCTCCCTCTTTGTGCCTGGTTTTTAACGGGTATTCAGGTAGATTGAGTTTCATGCCGCGGGTATTTTTGCAATTCAAAAAATAAAATTAGTATTATTTCGGTAACTTTGCATGCAAATTTTAGAAATGAAAAACAAGCACGAGATAGTCGAAAACTGGTTGCCCCGCTATACGGGTATGCCGCTTGAAAATTTCGGTGAATATATTTTACTTACCAACTTTAACCATTATCTTGAACTGTTTGCGGAATGGAACGGTGTTGAAATTTCGGATAAGCATGTCCCTATGCCGGCGGCAACATCCGGTGATATAACCATGATCATGTTTGGCATCGGAAGCGCCAATGCAGCTACTGTCATGGACCTGTTGAGCAGCATTCATCCCAAAGCGGTTTTGTTTCTTGGAAAGTGCGGAGGACTGAAAAAGAAAAATGCCGTAGGCGACCTGATCCTTCCCATTGCAGCCATACGGGGCGAAGGGACATCAGACGATTATATGCCCCCCGAAGTCCCTGCCCTCCCCGCATTTAGCTTGCAGAAAGCCATCTCGACAACCATTCGTGACTTTAAAAAGGACTATTGGACCGGTACGGTGTTTACTACCAACCGCAGGGTTTGGGAACATGATGAAAAATTTAAAAAATACCTGCGGAAAACACGGAGCATGGCCATTGACATGGAAACAGCCACTATTTTCACCGTGGGGTTTACGAATGAAATCTCAACAGGCGCCCTTTTACTGGTTTCCGACCAGCCCATGATACCCGAAGGGATCAAAACGAAAGAAAGCGATGAAAAAGTGAACAGACAGTTTGTTGACGACCATATCCGGATCGGGATTGAATCGTTAAAACAGTTGATAAACAAGGGACTTACCGTTAAACATCTTAGATTCTGATATCCGATGGAATTGAAATTTGAGGATATTTTAAATGACCTGGGGAATAAAATTTATTCCCCAGCTTATGTTTTTCACGGAGAGGAGCCTTATTTCATTGATGTGCTTATCAATCATATCGAACAGGATATTCTTGAAGATACCGAAAAGGAGTTTAACCAGGTTGTGGTTTACGGCAGGGAGGTTACGCCGAGAGATATCACAGATATTGCCCGCCGGTTTCCGATGATGGGAAATTATCAGGTTGTGATCGTAAAAGAAGCGCAGGCCATCAAAGACCTGGAGGAACTGGAAATTTATTTTGATGCCCCGCTCGATACTACAATTCTGGCAATAGGCTATAAATACAAAAAGTTAGACAAGCGGAAGTCTTTTTATAAAAAACTGAACAAGCGAAAAGATGTTGTGCTTTTCGAATCGAAGAAACTCCGCGATTACGAAATTCCCGGATGGATTGAAAAAAGTGCAAAAAAGATGGGATTTAAGATCAATCCTGTCGCCACTGAATTGCTGGCAGAACACCTCGGAAATGATTTGGGAAAGATATCAAACGAGCTGAATAAGCTGGCCATCAACCTGGCGGAAGGATCATTAATTACTGAAGAGGAAATAGAAAAGAATATCGGAATCAGTAAGGATTTCAATATTTTCGAACTTCAAAAAGCACTCCGTCAGCGAAATGCGTTAAAAGCCCAGCAAATTGTCAATTATTTTGAAGCCAACCCCAAGGAACACCCTTTGCAAATGATCTCGGTGATGCTGCATAATTATTTTCTGAAAGTTTTTCTTTATCATCATATCAGCAACAGGAAACCCAATGAAATTGCTGCCGAGCTTGGCGTCAATCCTTTTTTCGTGAATGATTATAAATATGCGGCCAATGTTTTTTCTCCTCAAAAGATAAAATCCATCATCTCACAAATCAGAACCCTGGACCTGAAGAGTAAAGGAGTGGGCAGTAATGATGCGGCGAGCTATGGCGATTTGAAAGAGCTGATCTATAAAATTATCCACTGACCAACCTGCTACGGTCTTACCGGAACAGATTTTCAATTTCCTCTTCGTGCTTTTTAAGCAAATACCTTCATTTCAGTTTCAGATTTGCCGTAATCTCGCCCGAGTCAATCGTCCATTCGTGGTCAATCAGTTCAAACTTTTTGATCTGTTCGTAATTGCCGAATTGCCTGTTAAAACAATCCATTTCTTTTTTGATTAAGGCCGGGTGTTAAAACCTGTTTTCTGAAAAAACGGGTTAATGTTTCTTCTTAAAAACGGTTGTGGCGTTGGCCTGGGCAGTGGGCATGATCAGCAGATCGTTGATGTTTACATGTTCGGGTAGTGTGGTGGCAAAATATATGGCTTCTGCGATATCTTTTCCCGTAAGGGGGTCATAGCCTGCATAAACTTTCTTTGCCCTGTCCGTGTCGCCTTTGAGCCGCACAATCGAAAATTCCGTCTCCACCAGTCCGGGTGCGATTTGGGTAACCTTTATTCCGTAAGGTAACAGATCAATCCGCATGCCCTTCGTCAGCGCATCCACGGCATGTTTGGTGGCGCAGTAAACATTGCCGCTGGCATAAACTTCCCTGCCTGCTATGCTGCCGATATTGATGATGTGTCCCCCGCCCTGTTCGATCATCATCGGGGCAACGGCGCGTGTGATGTAAAGCAATCCTTTGATGTTGGTATCAATCATCTGTTCCCAGTCATCAATATTCCCTTCCTGAATGGGATCGAGACCGGCGGCAAGGCCGGCATTGTTGATCAGGATTTTGATGTTTTTCCACTCGTCGGGCAGGTTTTTTATGAATTCGTCAACTTCTCCCCTGTGGCGGATATCAAAAGCAGCGGGAAAGATGCTGATGCCGTATTTGGAGCCTAGTTCCCCGGCAATATTTTCCAGTCTGTCAGTTCTTCTTCCCGTTATGATCAAATCATGTTTGTTTTGTGCAAATTTTTCGGCAGTGGCTTGTCCGATTCCTGACGTTGCCCCTGTTATCAATGTAATTTTATTCATTGTTAATTGATTTGAAATGAATGAAGATTAATAAAATGAGTCCGAAAATAGTTAAAAATATTTAGAGACTGTTTAAAAAACGGGAGATTGGTTGTTTTCAAATGAACGGAGGAGTAATCGGTGAAAAATTCCGGGACGACCCGGTTTTTATCAGACGGAAAAAATTTTCCAACGGTGGTTTAACTCCGGAATATCAACCGGTGCATTAAAAATCCCGAAGACAGCCGAGCCGCTCCCTGACATGGAAGCATAAACGGCCCCGGCATCGTAGAGTGTCGCTTTTATTTTTCCCAGTTCGGGATATTTTGCAAAGGCATAACTTTCAAAGTCGTTGACCAGTTCATTTTTCCATTTTTCCACAGGATAACGAATGATTTCATTTAACGGTTTGTGTTTTTTCCCGGGTTTTATACCGGCATAAGCCTCGGGGGTAGATAATTTGCAATCGGGTAAAACAAGGACGATGTATCTGCCGGCCAGTGAAAGGTCAACAGGATGAACACGATCTCCCTTCCCCGAAACCAATGCCGGCCGGTTTTCAATGAAAAAAGTACAATCACTGCCTGTCAGCGATGCTGTTTTTTCCTTTTCCCGTTTTGAAAGGCCGAGGGAAAAGAGACTGTTCAGAGCCATAATGAAATGTGCGGCATCGGAGGAACCACCTCCCAACCCCGATTCCAAAGGAATATTTTTTAGTAAATGAACTTCAACGTCAGGTATATTGAATTTCTTACCGATGATTTGCCAGGCTTTTGTGATGATGTTCTTATCTTCCGAAATATCATCGCCGTACGTAACGACCCTGTACCTTGTCGAAGGCAATATTTCAAGAACATCATAATAAGGAAGCGGATAGATCACGGATTCGATATGATGAAATCCGTCTGCTTTTTTTTCCAGAATATGCAAGCCGAGATTTATTTTTGCATTGGGAAACAAGATCATAAATCAAAGGTACGATAATCATATATCTTTTTATAACTTTGAACCGGGATTGACCGGAATAATTAATTAAAAAAAATGGCTTTAATAAACTCCGTACTTCACTGGCTGATTAAAAAGAGGATACACCAAATAGACCTTTTTATAAAATATCCTCATGAAATGCAGGAAGAGCTGCTGATGAAGCTCATTTCTGTTGCTGACAGCACGGAGTGGGGCAAAAAATACGATTACAAAAGCATTAAATCTTCCGATGAATACAGGCAAAGGGTGCCGGTTAGCACTTATGAACAGTTAAAGCCGTATATTGACCGGCTTCGTTTGGGCGAGCAACACATCCTGTGGCCGGAGGAGGTGAAGTGGTTTGCCAAATCATCGGGGACAACGGCAGGCAAAAGCAAGTTTATTCCCATGAGCCAGTCTTCCATCGAAGAATGCCATTACAAAGGGGGAAAGGATATGCTTTCCATTTATTTCAACCTGAACCCCAACTCGGGCATGTTCGAAGGGAAAAACCTCGTTATGGGTGGCAGCGGAGTTTTTCAGGAAGTGAGCAATACCACCTATTACGAAGGCGACTTATCGGCAATTCTGATGAGTAACCTCCCTTTTTGGGCGCAGTTCAAACGAACACCTTCGCTGGAAATAGCTCTTATGGATGAATGGGAAAACAAACTGGAACTGATGGCCGAATCCACCCTGGAACATGATGTGAGAAGCATTTCGGGTGTGCCTTCATGGATACTGGTTTTGTTAAAAAAGATTTTGAAAAAGGCGAAAAAGGAAAACCTGAAAGAAGTATGGCCCAACCTGGAAGTATTTTTTCATGGCGGTGTAAAATTCGAACCTTACCGCGAACAATACAACACGATCATTCCTCCCGGAGAGATCTTTTATATGAACACTTACAATGCTTCGGAAGGCTTTTTCGGCATCCAGGACCAGAAAGACAGTGACGAACTGTTGTTGATGCTCGATTATGGCATTTATTATGAATTCATACCTGCAAGTCAGATCGGTACCGAAAACCCCGAGGCTTTCCCTTTGTCGAAAGTGAAGCCGGGTGTAAATTATGCCATGGTGATCAGTACCAATTCGGGTCTGTGGCGATACCTGATCGGCGACACCGTCATGTTCACATCCACCTCTCCATACAGGATAAAAATAACCGGTCGCACCATGAATTATATCAATGTGGTAGGGGAAGAGCTGGTGGTGGACAATGCCGAGAAAGCCATGGTGATAGCCTGCGCAAAAACGGGAGCTGTGATCAGGGAATTCACGGCGGCGCCGCTTTTTGAAGGGAACAATATTTATCATCAGTGGATAGTTGAGTTTGAAAAGGAGCCCGATGACAGCGACTTTTTTGCCGAAACATTCGATAACAGCCTGAAATCGTTGAACTCGGATTATGAGGCAAAAAGATATCAAAACATTGTATTGAAACCGCCTATTCTGAATATTGTCCCTCACGGAACGTTTTATCACTGGATGAAAAAGCGAAATAAACTTGGCGGTCAGAACAAAGTCCCCCGTTTGTCGAATGACAGGGAATATGTGGAAGAAATACTGGAATTGACCGGAAAAAAGTTTGTTAAAAAATAAATTGGTTCCCGATTTTATTTTACCGGCTTCTTTTTTGGATAAAAAATCTTAAATTCGTCAAAAAATAAATAAACTATGCATATCGCTGTTGCAGGAAATATCGGATCGGGTAAAACAACCCTTACAAGGCTTTTAGCCAAAAATTTCGGATGGAAAGCACATTTCGAAGATGTGGAAAACAACCCTTACTTACATAGTTTTTATGAAGACATGCAACGCTGGTCGTTCAATCTGCAGATCTATTTTCTGAACAGCAGGTTCCGGCAAGTGGTCGAAATAAGAAAAAGCGGCAAAAACGTGATTCAGGACAGGACCATCTATGAAGATGCCTATATTTTTGCACCTAACCTGCATGCCATGAATCTTATGTCAACCCGTGACTTTGAGAATTATTCCTCTTTGTTTGAACTGATGAGCTCCTTTCTTCAACCGCCCGATTTACTGATCTATCTCCGCGCTTCAGTTTCCACACTGGTTGAACAAATCCAGAAACGCGGCAGGGAATATGAAGAGTCCATCCGGCTCGATTATTTGAAACTGCTGAACGACCGGTATGAAGCCTGGATCGAAAAATATAAACTGGGAAAACTGCTGATCATCAATGCGGACAATACGGATTTTGAAAATGCGGAAGACCTGAGCGTGGTGATTGATAAAGTGACGGCTGAAGTTCACGGTCTTTTTTAATCTCTTGCGAAACATAAAAAAACGTACAATCATTTTTTAATGAAAATTCTTGGTGTCATACCGGCGCGTTATGCTTCCACCCGTTTTCCGGGTAAACCGTTGGCAATGATACAGGGCAGCACCATGATCAACAGGGTTTACAATCAGGTTCTGAAAGCAGAAAAGATTGACCGGGTGGTGGTGGCTACCGATGATGAACGGATATTCGATCATGTGAAAGAATTTGGCGGACAGGCCATCATGACCTGCAAAGGCCATGAAAACGGAACTTCCCGTTGCGCCGAAGCCGTTGAAATTCTTGAAAAAGAAAATCCCGGTTTCCGGTTTGATGTTGTCATCAATATCCAGGGCGACGAACCGTTTATTGATCCGTTTCAAATTGATAAAGTTGCCGCCATCTTTGAAAAAAACAAGACGGTACAAATAGGAACGCTCATCAAGCCCATCGGGAATCCGAAAGACCTGTTTAACCCGAATGTCGTAAAAGCGGTTCCGGGCAAAAACCGGAATGTACTTTATTTTTCCCGTCAGGCGATTCCGTTCCTTCGTGGCGTACCGGAGGAGAAGTGGTTAGAAAGAGCTGCATACTACAAGCATATAGGGATTTATGGTTACCGGGTTGATATACTGGGAAAACTGGTAAGATTACACCCCGGTAAACTCGAAAAAGCAGAAAAACTGGAACAGTTGCGCTGGCTTGAAAACGGCTATTCGGTAAAAGCGGAAATAACTGATTTTGAAAGCATTTCTGTTGACACCCCCGAAGATTTATCAAAAATTAATAACAATCGTTGATTTCAAACAAATGATTTTTTACTTTAGCAGGTTGAGGTAATTGAATTTTAAATAATGCATGTCGATCGTTACATATCGGAACTTCTGTATGATTTTGAATGTGTTGTATTACCCGGCCTCGGTGGCTTCATTGCCAGCGACCGGCCCGCAACGGTTAACACGATCAACCATCAGTTCACCCCCCCCTTCCGTAAACTGACGTTCAACAAGTACCTGAAGACAAATGACGGACTGCTTACCGACCACATTGCCAGGTCAGAGGAACTGCCTTATGAAGAGGCAGGTAAAATAGTCGAACAATTTGTTGAAACCTGCCTCAAAGACCTGCAAAACAATCAGGTGGTGGTTTTTGAAAATATCGGGCGTTTGCATTATGATAACCGGCAGCATCTTGTTTTTGAGCAGGACACTAGCGTCAACTATCATCCCGAAGCTTTTGGTTTGAACGAATTTGTGTCACCTGTCATCAAAAGAACCACCGATGAGGAAAAGATCAAAGGTGTAATACTTCCGGAACGTAAAGAACATGCTGAAAGAACTGACCGAAAAGGTGAAAGAGCGTTAGTGAAGAAAAGAAACAGGCGTATTGTTGTTACGGCTTTCGCCGTTTTCGTTTTATTATTCACGACTGGGCTGGGGGTTGTTAAACAAAACGAAATAAAATCATACTGGGAAAACCAGGCTTCTTTTTTTCAGTTTATCACGTCGATCAGCAGTAAGGATCATTCCGGTGCGGATGATGCTGTTTTGACTCCACGAAACAGTATTAATGATGAAATGACACGTAAACACGGAATTAAAACCGGGAATCCCGTTGCATTAATAAATAATAACGAATCCGTTACTAAAAAGGAAAAACCGGTTCCGGAACCGAACACAAAAGAAACCAAATCTTCAGATAATCCGTCTTCTTCCGCCGTTGCCGACCATACGAAGAATGTTGTTCCGGTGAACTCTTCTGCAAAAGTTTATTACATCATCGCAGGCTCTTTCTCCAAAAAAGCCAATGCGGAAAAGCTGGTTAAAAATCTGAGAATGCAGGGTTTTGATGCAATGATGGCCGGTACCAACAAAAACGGACTGTTCCGGGTGGCATACATGACGGTAAAAGGCCGCAAAGAAGCCGGTAAAAAACTTTATACGATCCGCAGCGAAGAAAATGCAGATGCCTGGATCCTCCGAAAACCGATTTAGATTTAATATTTTTTATTGTGGGAAGGAAGAAAAAGCTAATGCGCTTTGCCGAAAATATGACATTCAGCAATTTGTTTCAACCCTCTTATGAAGAAGTTGTTGAAGGATTTGAGCTGAAAGGCGGGTGGCATAAAAAATTTTTCAAAAATAAAAATCCAATTGTTCTCGAACTGGCCTGCGGAAAAGGAGAATATACCGTTGGCCTTGCCCGTAAATATCCCGACCGGAACTTTATCGGTGTTGACATCAAAGGCGCCCGCATGTGGCGCGGACTGAAAACCGCGCAGGAGGAAGGGCTAAAAAATGTAGCGTTCATCAGAACGCGTATTAACCTGATCGAATATTTTTTCGGAAAGAATGAAGTTTCCGAAATCTGGATTACTTTTCCCGACCCGCATCCCCGGGAATTCAAAGCCCGCAAGCGCCTGACTTCACCTTTCTTTTTAAACAGGTATGCCCGTTTTTTAAAGTCCGAAGGAGTTATCCATTTGAAAACTGACAACATCCTTTTTTTCGAATATACGCAGGATGTGATCCGTGATTTTGGCCATGAATTGTTGTGCGCCGAATATGATATTTACGGTTCCGGATTCAATGGTGATGCGGTTGAGATACAGACTTTTTATGAGCAAAAATGGCTGGAACACGGGACCAGGATCAAATACCTGGAATTCCGGCTCGGGCATTAACTGAATACCTTTGTGTTGTTAAAATATGGAACCAAATTTTTTTCAAAAAGTTTATGAAGTTGTCCGCCGTATTCCATACGGAAGGGTAACTTCTTACGGAGCGATTGCCGGGTATCTGGGAACAAAAGGATCGGCCCGGATGGTAGGCTGGGCATTGAACAGTACAAAATATTCTACGGGTAACATTCCTGCACACAGAGTCGTTAACCGCAACGGATTACTCACCGGAAAACGTCACTTCGGAGGAAAAGACCTGATGAAAGAACTCCTGGAAAGCGAAGGATTGATCGTCGAAAATGACCGCATTGTTAATTTCAGGGAAAAATTCTGGGATCCGCATGTTGAGATGGA
>JAADID010000096.1 GCA_013151505.1 Chlorobiota bacterium
TACCTGACTTCTCAAAATCACGGATATGCCGTGGATGACAAAACCATCCCCGATGATTGGAAATCGTATTTCGTTAACCTGAACGATAAAACCAACGAAGGGATACGTCATGCCGGAAAGCCCATTTTTACAACTCAATTCCATCCCGAGGCTTCCAGCGGCCCGACGGATACTGCCTTTTTGTTTGGAGAGTTTATCAGGAAGATTGAGAGTTGGAAGAAGGGAGGAAGGAAGGAGAAATAGTGGTATAAAGGTATAGAGGTATAGAGGTATAAAGGTATAAAGGAATGAAAATAAAGATATATTAACTTAAAGATCAGGGATATGAAATATTTTGTTGAGGAACCAAAAAGTGGTTATAATAAAGAAAGAGATTTCACAAGTCTTATTTGCTGGCAGGATGCAAGAAAAGTAAAACTGTTTTTTTATAAACAAATTATTCCTAAACTTCCCGAAGAAGAAAAATTCAATCTGAATATCCAGATAAGGAAAGCCGCAGTTAGTTCTACCGCCAACATTGCTGAAGGATACGGCCGCTTTCATTATCAAGAAGGAATCCAATTTTATAGAATTTCAAGAGGTTCTATCTACGAATTAAAAGATCATCTGATCAGTTCGCTTGATTTTGAATATATAACAAATCATTTGTTCAAGCAGGGAATTGATCTTATTGAAACCGCCAAAATCAGTTTAAACGGATTCATTAACTATTCAAAAAAACAAAAAGAATCCACTTAACGGTTACTATTCACCCTACCCATACACCCTTATTCCCTTATACCCTTATACCCATACAACCCAAAAATCAAAAAAATGAACATCCCCAGAAAAGTCCTCATCCTCGGCTCTGGTGCACTAAAGATCGGCGAAGCCGGAGAGTTTGATTATTCCGGTTCCCAGGCGTTGAAGGCATTGAAAGAAGAGGGTATCGAAACAGTACTGATTAATCCGAATATCGCCACGGTCCAGACATCGGAAGACATTGCCGACCGGATCTATTTTCTGCCCGTTACACCTTATTTTGTCGAGCAGATCATTATAAAAGAAAAACCCCAGGGGATCTTGCTTGCCTTTGGCGGACAAACAGCATTAAACTGCGGCATCGAACTTTTCAGGAACAGGACGCTTGAAAAATACGATGTCCGGGTACTGGGAACATCCGTGGAGGCCATCATCCAAACCGAAGACAGGGAAAGATTTGTTGAGAAACTCGATTCAATAAATATAAAAACGCCAAAATCCATTGCCTGCGATAGCGTGGACAAAGCATTGTCCGCCGCGGAGAAAATCGGTTTTCCCGTGATCATTCGTTCCGGTTACACGCTTGGCGGACAAGGTAGCGGATTCTGCAATAACGCCATAGAATTACAACAAATGACCGGCAGGGCATTTTCCTATACTCCGCAAATACTTGTGGAAGAATCGCTGAAAGGTTGGAAAGAGGTTGAATATGAAGTAGTACGCGACCGTTACGATAACTGTATCACCGTTTGCAATATGGAAAATTTCGATCCGCTGGGAATTCACACGGGAGAGAGTATTGTGGTCGCCCCTTCACAGACCCTGACAAACCATGAATATCATAAGCTGCGTAAGCTATCCATCGAAATCGTGAAATCCATTGGCATTGTGGGAGAATGTAATGTTCAATATGCGCTCAATCCCGATGCAGACGATTACCGGGTGATCGAAGTGAACGCCCGGCTGTCGCGATCCAGCGCACTGGCATCAAAAGCAACGGGCTACCCGCTCGCCTTTGTGGCAGCAAAGCTGGCTTTGGGTTACGGCCTGCATGAATTGAAAAACAGTGTCACAAAAACCACTACTGCTTTTTTTGAACCGGCTCTGGATTATCTGGTGGTCAAAATCCCACGGTGGGATTTTAATAAATTCCTCGGCGTTTCAAAAGAAATCGGCTCCAGTATGAAAAGTGTAGGTGAGATCATGGCCATCGGACGAAGTTTTGAAGAGGCCATCCAGAAAGGACTTCGAATGATTGGGCTGGGAATGCACGGTTTTGAAGATTACAAAGAGTTGTATGCCAATGACATTGAAAGCGCTTTAAAAAACCCCACCGATACCCGGATTTTTGCCATCGCGGCTGCCTTTGACCACGGATGGACGACAGACCGGGTTTTTGAACTCACCAATATTGATAAATGGTTCCTCGACAAATTGATGAACATTAACAAGATAAAAAAAGACCTGGAAAAATATTCAGGGCCGGAAGAAATTCCCGATGAAATCCTTCTTGAAGCCAAACAACAGGGTTATTCGGATTTTCAGATTGCCCGGTTGTTATTTAAAAATAAAAAAGTCGGACGTACCGATAAAGAAATTCTGGAAATCAGAAACTACAGAAAATCAAGAAATATTGTTCCCTATGTTAAGGTGATTGATACCCTGGCAGCAGAATATCCGGCAGTAACCAATTATCTTTATCTGACCTACCACGGTGAAGAACATGATATCGAATTCCAGAACGACAAGAAATCGGTGATCGTTTTCGGATCGGGAGCTTACCGGATCGGCAGCAGTGTAGAATTTGACTGGTCATGCGTGAGCGCCCTGAAGACCGTGAAGGCAAAAGGTTACCGTTCGGTGATGATTAACTACAACCCCGAAACCGTGAGTACCGATTACGACATCAGCGATCGGCTTTATTTTGACGAACTGAGTTTCGAACGTACACTGGATATTTGTGAACTGGAGAACCCTTTTGGTGTGATCGTTTCGACCGGGGGGCAGATACCCAACAACCTGGCCATGCGGCTGTACAGGCAGCAGATTCCTGTTCTGGGCACCTCCCCCCTATTTATTGACCAGGCGGAAAACCGACACAAGTTTTCAGCCATGCTCGATAAGATCGGCGTTGACCAGCCTGAATGGAGAGAGCTGACAAGTATTGAAGACATATTCAATTTCACACGGAAAGTGGGCTTTCCCGTACTCATCCGCCCCTCTTATGTTCTTTCGGGAGCCGCTATGAACGTGGTATCCAACGAAGAAGAACTTGAGCATTTCCTGAATCTGGCCACCCAGGTCTCGAAACAATACCCGGTCGTGGTTTCCAAATTCCTGACCGATGCCAAGGAAATTGAGATGGATGCCGTGGCACACAACGGGGAAATCGTGGTTTATGCCATCTCGGAACATATTGAATTTGCAGGCGTCCATTCGGGCGATGCAACCATCATGTTCCCGCCCCAGAAACTGTATGTGGAAACCATCCGCCGTATCAAAAAGATCAGCCGGCGCATCGCAGAAGAATTGCACATCAGCGGCCCTTTCAATATCCAGTTCCTGGCCAAAGACAACGACATCAAAGTTATCGAGTGTAACCTGCGGGCTTCCAGGAGTTTTCCGTTTGTTTCAAAGGTTTTGAAAACCAATTTTATTGATTACGCCACCCGCATAATGCTTGGCGAGAAAGTGGAAAAACCCAACAAATCGCTTTTCGATATTGATCATATCGGGGTAAAGGCATCCCAGTTTTCCTTTTCGCGTTTGAGCAAAGCTGATCCTGTGCTAGGCGTTGACATGGCTTCAACAGGCGAAGTGGGTTGCCTCGGCGACGATTATTATGAAGCCATACTGAAGGCTATGCTCTCGGTCGGTTTTCGCCTTCCGGAAAAAAACATCCTCATTTCTTCAGGTCCGATGCGGTCTAAAACCGAATTGCTTCAAAGCGCTCAATTCCTTATCAACAAAGGATTTCATCTGTATGCCACAAAAGGCACCCATGAATTTTACCTTAAAAATAATATCAAAACAACGCCCGTGCACTGGCCTGATGTGCCTAAAGAACCTAATGCTTATGAGCTAATCAGGAACAAACAGGTTGATCTTGTGATCAACATTCCGAAAAACCTAAGCCGTGAAGAGCTGGATAACGATTATACAATCCGCCGGGCGGCCGTTGATTTTAATATCCCCCCCCTTATAACCAATGCCCGGCTTGCAAGCGCCTTTATCTATGCCATCACCCGTTACCGGCTGGAAGATCTTGAAATCAAATCGTGGCAGGACTACGGTGTGTGAGGAAGGTTTGCGCCATTATAAAAACACAGGTGGCGGAATATTTCCCTTATATACCATAATGTTTTTCCCTTTTGTCAAGGAAATTTCTTTCTCACCGGATGGTGGCAAAGAGCCGGATTTACAACTGCGGCCCTGCAGCAACCAGCCGTTTACCCTCTTCGCTGTCTTCAAAATGTTTGAAGTTTTCAATAAATTGCGCGGCCAGCTTTTTGGCGGCTTCGTCCCAGTCTTCGGGATAATTCCAAAGATTCCGGGGATTGAATATCTTGCTGTCAATTCCATCAAGGGCTTTGGGAATGCTCAAATTGAAATAAGGTATGGTTTCGAACTCTGCCTTCTCAATACTGCCATCCAGAATAGCATCAATGATTTTACGTGTGGTAGGCAGGTCAATGCGTTTACCGAAACCATAGGCTCCGCCAATCCAGCCCGTATTCACAAGATATGCCTTAGAGCCGTGTTCTTTCATTTTACGAATGAGTTCTTCCGCATATTTCGTCGGATGAAGCAGAAGGAATGCAGCTCCGAAACAGGCGGAAAAAGAAGGTTGCGGTTCCGTAATGCCTCTCTCCGTTCCTGCCACTTTTGCCGTGTATCCGCTCAGAAAATGATATTCCGTCTGGTCGGGCGTGAGTTTGGAAACCGGCGGCAGCACGCCGAAAGCATCGGCTGTAAGGAAGATAACTTTGTCAGCGTGGCCTGCTTTGGATACGGGTTTTACAATATTCTCAATATGATAGATCGGATAAGATACACGTGTGTTTTGAGTTTTCAGGCTGCTGGAAAAGTCAATGCGGTGGGTCAATTTGTCCACAATCACATTCTCAAGCAAAGCATCTCTGCGGATGGCATCCCAGATTTCGGGTTCACGTTCTTTGTTCAGGTGAATCACTTTTGCATAACAACCTCCTTCAAAGTTGAATATGCCATCATCATCCCAGCCATGTTCGTCATCGCCTATGAGCAGCCGTTTGGGGTCGGCCGAAAGTGTTGTTTTCCCGGTTCCCGAAAGCCCGAAAAATATCGTGACGTCTTTTCCGTCTTTGCTTGTATTAGCCGAACAATGCATGGAAGCAATCCCTTTCAGGGGAAGGTAGTAATTCATGATTGAGAAAAATCCTTTTTTGATCTCTCCCCCGTACCAGGTTCCGCCAACTACAGCCCGTTTTTCTTTCAGGTTAAAAACGGTAAACACATCGGAGTTCATATTCATTTCTTTCCACTTTGGATTGACCA
The DNA here is from genome assembly GCA_013151505.1 of Chlorobiota bacterium. Taxonomy (GTDB): domain Bacteria; phylum Bacteroidota; class Bacteroidia; order Bacteroidales; family F082; genus JAADID01. The sequence goes on from JAADID010000096.1 coordinate 5,278, forward strand.
CCCGGCATGCATTCAGCATAACAAAATCGGGCTCAAAATCCTTAAGTTCTTCTTCTGTCGGACGGATAAACATATTTTTCACAAAATGTGCCATCCAGGCGACTTCGGTGATCACTCTTATCCGTATGCGCGTATCTTCATTTGCACCGGCATATCCGTCCTGAACATATATTTTCTTTCCCGTTAAATGGTTCGCACTTAAATCATAAAGGTATTTCCATTTGTCTTCTGACAACGGTTTATTATCAGAAGATGTTCGTAACTCGTTTCGCCACCAAATGTTATCTTTTGAGGTTTCCTCTTCAACGATGTATTTGTCTTTGGGCGAACGTCCCGTGAAAATTCCGGTATCAACGGCCACAGCACCGGTGTCGGTTACTATCCCCTTGGCAAATCCTTCATTGTGAGGGTTGAGTTCGTGTTCAAACAGCTCGTCGTAAGAAAGATTGTAGTTCAGCTCGCGAACATCATCAATCCCGTAAGACTTTAAATCTTTTCTGATTTTGTCTAAATTTTTTGCCATGATCTTTTTGATTATTGGTTTTTTGTAAGGGTTTATTTTGTGCAAAAATAACAAAGCCACACAATGTAACAAATGTGTGGCTTATTATCCTATAAAAAAACAGGATTTAACTGCTTTTTTTCTTCCAGCTTCTCTTGTTCACTATAGCCGCCTGGGCCGTTGCAAGGCGTGCTATGGGTACTCTGAAAGGAGAACAACTCACATAATGCAATCCCGCCCTGTGGCAAAACTCAATTGAACTGGGATCGCCGCCATGCTCGCCACAGATACCCAGTTTAATCTTCCTGCGGGTTTTCTTTCCTCTTTTCACAGCCATTTCAACAAGCTGTCCCACACCTTCCTGATCCAATACCTGGAACGGATCTTCTTTCAGGATACCTTTTTCAAGATAAACTTTCAGGAATTTACCGGCATCGTCACGGGAATAACCAAAGGTCATCTGTGTAAGGTCGTTGGTACCGAACGAGAAAAACTCCGCCGATTTGGCAATCTGGTCGGCAACAAGCGCAGCGCGGGGTACTTCAATCATGGTTCCGACAAGATAATCAATCCTGTCGCCTCTTTCTTCAAATACCTTCTCTACGGTTGAACGTACAATATCTTCCTGCATTTTCATCTCTGCCAGCGTACCCGTCAACGGGATCATGATCTCAGGATGAGTACGTATTTTTTTCTTTTTAAGATTCAATGCAGCTTCGATGATGGCACGGGTTTGCATCTCGGTGATCTCGGGATAAGTGTTTCCCAAACGACAACCCCGGTGTCCCAGCATCGGGTTGAACTCCGATAATTCTTCCACTTTGGAACGGATCACTTCGACTTTTACCCCCATGACATCAGCCATTTCTTTTTGTCCTTTTTCATCGTGGGGAACAAACTCATGCAAAGGAGGATCAAGCAGCCTGACTGTTACGGGAAGATCGTGCATTGCTTCAAATATGCCTTCAAAATCGGTACGTTGCATCGGAAGCAATCTTTCCAGCGCCTTTCTGCGTCCTGTTTCATCTTCAGCGAGGATCATCTCGCGCATGGCAATGATCTTGTCATCGCCAAAGAACATGTGCTCGGTACGGCAAAGGCCGATGCCTTTCGCACCAAAATCACGTGCCACCTGGGCATCATGCGGCGTATCGGCATTGGTCCTGACATACAGTTTCGCCTTTTTATCCGCCAGCTTCATCAGTTTGCCCAGGTCGTCACTCAATTTGGGATCAACCGTATTTATCTTTCCTTCATAAACTTCACCGGTACTCCCGTTCAATGAAATAAAGTCACCTTCTTTGTAAACTTTACCGCCCGTTTCCAGTTTCCGTTTTTTATAATCAATCTTGATGCTCCCCGCACCCGAAACACAACATTTTCCCATTCCACGGGCGACAACAGCGGCGTGTGAAGTCATTCCCCCGCGGGCAGTCAGGATACCTTCGGCCGAATTCATTCCCGACAGGTCTTCGGGTGAGGTCTCGATACGAACAAGGATCGTTTTTTTGCCATCTTCTGCCCATTTTACGGCATCTTCGGCATGGAAAACGATCTGGCCTGTGGCAGCACCCGGTGAAGCGGGCAACCCTTTGGCTACTACTTCTGCCGATTTTATTTCATTGGTATCAAATACAGGATGAAGCAACTCATCAAGCTTTTCAGGCTCGATACGCATAATGGCTTCGTCTTTCCTGATCTTTCCTTCCCTGAGCATGTCCATGGCAATTTTCACCATAGCCGCTCCCGTCCTTTTCCCGTTACGGGTTTGCAACAGCCATAATTTAGCTTCCTGGATCGTAAATTCCAGGTCCTGCATATCGCGATAATGATCTTCAAGCTTTTGCTGAACTTCGTCCAATTCCTTGTATAATTCCGGCATGGATTCTTCCAGCGAAGGATACTTCGTGCGCCGTTCTTCTTCAGTCACCTGAGCCAGTTTGGCCCACCGCCTCGATCCTTCAAGTGTTATCTGCTGCGGTGTTCTGATCCCTGCAACCACATCTTCACCCTGTGCATTGATCAGATACTCGCCGTTGAAGATATTTTCTCCGGTAGCTGCATCGCGTGTAAATGCGACTCCGGTAGCGGATGTGTCCCCCATATTACCAAACACCATGGCCTGCACATTCACAGCCGTGCCCCATTCGTCCGGTATTTTATTCAGCTTGCGGTAGAAGATAGCCCGTTCGTTCATCCAACTGTCAAACACGGCCATGATGGCGCCCCACAACTGATCCCAGGGACTGGCCGGGAAATCGTGTCCGGTTTGTTTTTTAACGGCTTCTTTAAAAAGTCTGACAAGCTCCTGCAGGTCTTTGACCGTCAGTTCGGTATCGAGACGGACTTTTCTTTTGTGCTTCATTTTCTCGATAATCTCTTCGAACGGATCCGGGTCTTCTTTCGACACCGGTTTCATTCCCAGGACAACATCTCCGTACATCTGGACAAAACGGCGATACGAATCCCAGGCAAAACGTTCATTTCCTGATTTTTCGGCAAGACTCCTGACGGCCTCATCATTTAACCCGAGGTTTAGTACGGTATCCATCATCCCCGGCATGGAAGCCCTTGCCCCCGATCGTACCGAGACCAGTAACGGGTCTTTATTGTCACCGAATTTTTTTCCCATGATTTCTTCGACCGATGTCATGGCCAGTTCCACTTCCTCTCTGATCATGTCAATCGCATGATCACGTCCTTTTTCGTTGTACATAGTACATACCTCGGTAGTGATGGTAAATCCCGGAGGAACCGGAACACCGATCAGGCTCATTTCTGCAAGGTTGGCGCCTTTACCTCCAAGGAGGTTTTTCATCTTTGCATTTCCTTCGGCTTTACGGTCGCCGAATGTATAAACATATTTTTTCTTAGCCATTTTGATAATATTTTAATAGGGTTGTCTGATTTTCAAGGGCGCAAATGTAGTAATTTAAATACCTTATTTTTTGAACACACTATTAAAATGAGTTAAAATTCCATGCAAACGATTGCAATAATCCGGCAAGCAGATGGAAAATTCGCGTGGTATGAGTTAGCCCCTGTGAGATTTGCGGGAAACGATATTATTAACTTATTTTATCTTATTAAAAAATAATATGGCTTAGTTTTTGCAGGATAATCCATAAGTATCACTAAAATCTACAATCATGAAAAAAGAGATTTACCTGATAGTTTTCCTGTTGATGATCGCTTTCGGTTCTTTTGGTCAGATTTCAGCAGTGTTTGTTGCTGATGACAGTGAAAATGCTGACAATTCGCAGCAAATGTATGAACTCATGAAAGCAAGCCTTCCCTCGATGTCTTTTTTCAATGCCGTGGACAGCGCCCGCTCACCCAAACTATCCGAGATAACCAACTTCGACCTTGTGGTATGGTATAGCGGCTCTGATAATGAAGGCCTTTATTTCTGGAATGGGAATAAGGCAACAAACCCGGCGCTGATTGATTATCTTGACAGCGGGGGTAGTCTGTGGGTTATGGGAAGCGGTTTTTTAAACGATCGTTTTACAACTGCCCCGGTGGGGTTTGACCAACAATCATTTGTTTGGAAGTATCTCGGCATAAAAACGTGGTTTATGGAAACATTCACGGATGACGGCGGTACCGGTGTTCCCCAATTGGATAAAACGGATGATACCCCGGTCAATACCTTAACGCTTGATACAATCAACTGGAAAAATCCGCCCGAACCTTTTGTGGACGGTTGCAAGTTAACTCCCGACGCTTCTTCAGTTTATGAGCTTGGCCCTTTGACCTATCCTTTTACCGGAAATTTTGCCGGCTTTTATCTGAAAGGCGACGGATTCAACAACATCACTTTTACATTTGACCCGGCGACGATGAATACACCGGAAAAAATTGAAACCCTGTTTTCCGGCACCATTGATTTCTACCAGGATCTGTTATCAGGCATTGATGAACAAAAAATCAACAGCCGGTTTACGCTCAATGTTTATCCGAACCCTGCATCGGTGTGGTTCAAGGCAGGCACAAACCTGAAAGGAAAGGTAACTTACAAATTGCTTGATCTTACCGGCAGTACGTTGATTGAAGTTACTTCCGGTCAACCGGGCAACAACAATGAAATTGAAATTCCCGTCGGCTCCCTTTCCCCGGGAATGTATTTCCTGATGGCCGACAACGGATCCGTCAGGCTGAGCAAAAAGGTTATGGTCAGCAGGTAACCGTTACCCGAGGTGATCGTGTCGTTTCGATGGCCTGTCAATACATTTGTATTTTATTTTTCAACTCTTTCCCGTTGTCTTTATTCGGAACCATGCCCTGTTTCCCGGATGCATTCCCGTTGGAAATGAAACTTTTATAAAATATGAAAAACATTCTGATATTTTAAGCATTTGTCGTAAGTATATTTTTTAAGTTTGCTTTTTTTGAAAAAACCATGCGAAATGCATAAAACAGGCATCAGATACGAAGACAAATATGCCATGGAAAGAAGGGCGCCGCTGGTACCTGCCCATGTAAAACAGCTTATTGACAAAGGACTCCGGTTTGAGGTGGAGAAGTCTGAAAAGAGGGTTTTTAAAGACATCGAATATGAAGAGGCGGGCGCTGAGTTGGTGGATAAACTCAAAGAAGCCGATATCATTTTGGGTGTAAAGGAAATGCCCATTGATTTCTTTGAAAACAACAAAACCTACATTTTTTTCAGCCACACCATCAAAGGCCAGCCTTACAACATGCCTTTGCTCCGTCGAATGATGGAAAAGAAAGTAAACCTGATTGATTACGAGCGAATTGTTGACGAAAAAGGCAGACGGCTGATCTTTTTCGGGAGGTTTGCCGGATTGGCCGGGATGATCAACTCACTATGGTCGCTGGGCCAACGCTGGAAAGAAAAAGGTTTTGACACGCCTTTTTTGCATATCAGGCAAACACATCATTATCATTCGCTGGATGAAGCAAAGGATGCTGTCTTAAAAGTCAGTGAAGAAATAAAAACCAACGGCTTGCCGGCTGAGCTGGCGCCTATCGTTGTCGGGATTACAGGTTACGGCAACGTTTCGAAAGGAGCACAGGAAATACTGGATATCCTGCCCGTAAAAGAAATTTCACCGTCAGAATTGCTGAATTTATCTGACAAAAAAGACGATGCATTAATTTACAAAGTTGTCTTTGAAGAAAAACATCTTTCAAAACCACTTGAAGCAGGTAAGGAATTTGTTTTACAGGAGTATTACGATCATCCCGAACGTTTTGAGAGCCAGTTCGAGCAATACATCCCCCATCTGACGGTACTGATGAACTGCATGTACTGGGACGACAGGTATCCCAGGATCGTAACCAAAGATTATCTTGAGCAATTATACAGTCAGGGAGAGCCGAAATTAACCGTGATCGGAGATGTTACCTGCGACCCGGACGGTTCAATAGAATGTACACATAAAGGAACGGAGATTGAAGACCCCGTTTTTGTTTACAATCCTTTTACAAGGCAACCTGTTATGGGTTTTAAAGGGGAAGGTATCCTCGTTATGGCTGTTGACATTTTACCGAGTGAATTGCCGAGAGAGTCGTCACAGACTTTCAGCGATGCGCTCGTCGGATTCATGCCGGCCCTCGTTGTTGCTGATTTTGAAAAACCGTTCGGGGAACTGGATCTCCCCCTTCCCGTTAAAAACGGGATGATCCTGCATAAAGGCGAATTAACCCCTGATTATCAATACCTGAAAGAACATTTAAAATAATCAGACCTGTTTAAAAACAATCCTTGATAAAAAACGTACTAAAAGCTAAACCAGAAACCAAATGAAAAAAATATTAATCATCGGCGCCGGATTATCCACTTCCTATCTGATTGATTATCTCCTTGACAATGCCGAAAAATATGACTGGGAAATTACCGTCGGAGATATTTCGGAAGAAATGGCAAGAAAAAAGGTGAACGGTCATCCCCGAGGGAAAGCCAAAATCTTTGATATCAACGATGACCTTGAAAGCTGGAGAAGCATCGCTTATGCTGATGTGGTCATTTCCATGCTTCCTGCACACATGCACCACCTGGTCGCAGAAAAATGCATGGACCTGCGGAAACCCATGCTGACGGCTTCGTATGTGACTGACCAGATCAAATCCCTCGAAGAAAAAGCCATTCGTGCCAAAGTTCCCATCATGATGGAGCTTGGCCTCGATCCCGGGCTCGACCACATGTCGGCCATGAATGTGATCAACAGGATCAAGGAAAACGGAGGAACAATCAATTCATTTTATTCATTTACAGGCGGATTGGTTGCCCCGGAGTCGGATAACAACCCGTGGAATTATAAATTCACATGGAATCCGCGCAATGTGGTTTTGGCCGGAAGCGGCGTTTCAAGATTCATCCACAACGGCATGTATAAATACATTCCCTATCACAGATTGTTTGACCGTGTATTGAAGCGAAAAATATTGAATCTCGGTGAGTTTGAAATTTATGCCAACAGGGATTCGCTGAAATACCGCGAGATCTACGACCTCAAAGATGTGCCGTCCATTTTCAGAGGAACCATCCGCAGGCCCGGATTTTGCAAAGCATGGAATGTGTTTGTCAGGCTGGGTTGCACCGAGGATGATTATATAATTGAGAATTCGGAAAACCTGACTTACCGCGACTTTATCAATGCTTATCTCAGGTACGAGCCCACCATGCCTGTCGAGATCAAATTGCAGGAATATTGTCAGAATGCCGCCGATCCGGTTGTTTTTGAAAAATTGAAATGGCTTGGGATTTTCGACAAACGAAAGATCGGGCTTAAAAATGCAACGCCCGCACAAATCCTTCAGAAAATCCTTGAAGAGAAATGGAAAATGGACCCGCAGGACAAAGACCTGATCCTGATGCAGCATGAATTCAAATATACTATTGATAATGAGGATAAGATGCTGGTTTCGGCAATGGCAATAGAAGGCGTTGACCAGAATCAGACGGCGATGGCAATATCGGTGGGGCTGCCTCTCGCCATCACGACCAAGCTGCTGCTCACCGGCAAAATAAATCACAAAGGAATTGTCATGCCCATTCACAAAGATATTTACAAACCGGTACTGACAGAACTGGAAACTTTCGGAATACATTTCGAGGAAAAAGAATACATGCTGGGGTGATTCGACAATGGTGGAATGGAAAACGGTTGATTGGTAGAGATGTGAATAATGGAATATAAAGAGTCCTCCGAAAACAAAATAATTTTCACAATTTTCAGTTAAGTTTGCACGCTTTATCTTATTTCATAATTTGATACGGACGATATGAAATACCTCCTCATATTAATTCTTATCGGCATTGCAATTTATTATGCTTTCAAATGGAAGCTGCCCTCCGGTAAAGCCAACCGGACTGCCAATGATCCGTCCTCCGGAAACAGGGATACAGGTTTCGATACGGGACCCTATGCCTCAAACCCTGTGGTAAGAAAAAAGAAAAGCAGCTATGCCAAATGGATTGGCGGCGGGCTGGGCTGGGCTTTTGGCGGACCCATCGGCGGGATACTGGGGTTTATGTTCGGTTCCATGTTCGACGGCATGAACAGCGGACAATACGAATACGGGCAAACACAAACCGGCGATTTCAATATCAGCCTGCTCGTGCTGACGGCTGCCGTTATGAAAGCGGACGGCGTCGTTAAAAAATCGGAGCTCGATTTTGTAAAACGGTATTATATCTCAAATTTCGGGAAAGAGCAGGGTGCACAATATATCAAGCTGTTGGGGCAGATCGTCAAACAGGATATTGATGTTCGCGGAGTCAGTAGCCAGATCGGGCAATACATGGACTATTCCTCAAAACTGCTTTTATTGCAATATCTGTTTGGCATCGCACTGGCTGACGGCAAACACGATCCCCTTGAAGTAAACATGATCCGTACCATATCGGATTATATCGGCGTAGGCGCCAAAGATTTTGAATCCATCAAGGCCATGTTCATCAAGGATACGGATTCGGCATATAAAATCCTTGAAGTCAGCCCCACGGCAACCAATGAAGAAATCAAACAGGCTTACCGCGAGCTGGCTAAAAAGTACCACCCCGACAAAGTAACCCACCTCGGTGATGATGTAAGAAAAGCAGCCGAAGAAAAATTCACCAAACTGAATGCCGCTTACGAAGCCATCAAGCAGGAACGGGGGATGAGGTAGGAGTCTTGAGTCTTGAGTCTTGAGTTTTAAGTCTTGTGTCTTGTGTCTCAAGTCATGGAGTCCGTTTTCATTTGCTTAATCCGGGCCTTAACTTAATCTGCCAACATGAAATTTCCTGTCATAAGCCCACCCTCTGACAGAATCGTTATGATGAGCACAGAGTATGAAACTTTTTAGTTGTTTGTTGGTGCTGACAATTGTTCCATTACCTTATCCAGGCTAAAGCTGGCGGCTTTCATACGAGGCGGGTACTCTTTAAAAGTCATTAAGAACCGGCCCACAATATCCTGTGCAGGAACCAGAAGGAACGCATGATCCAGCAACCAGTCATAATAGGTGTTTGACGTTATCGGAGCAAGTTCATAAGGATCCCTTCTTAAATTCAACATGATTGGAATTCGGAGAGGAGTAAACGGCTCTGCCCAGGTCAACATCGTGCCGGCGGCTCTCTGCTCCATAAAGATCAGTTTCCAGTCATCGTAACGAAGAGCGGTTAAATCGCCATCATCAGAAAAATAAAATATCTCTATTCTTCTTCCTTTTTTTTCTTCACCGGTAAGATAGGGCAGCATATTATATCCATCCAAATGCACTTTATAAGTTTTGTCACCAATCGTGTAACCTGTCAGAAGTTTTTCTTTCACATCATCCTGACCGGCAGCAGCCAGAAAAGTCGGCATCCAGTCCATTCCTGAAAAAATTTCATTGGAAACGGAACCAGCTTCAATGTGCCCGGGCCAACGAACCATGGCAGGAGTTCTCCAGCCGCCTTCCCAGTTGGTATTTTTTTCACCTCTGAAAGGGTTTACTGCAGCATCGGGCCAGGTATTTTTGTGGGGGCCGTTGTCGGTTCCATACTCTACGATCGTGTTTTCGGCAATACCCAGTTCATCCAGCAGGTCCAGGAGTTCTCCAACGTGCATATCATGTTCAACCATTCCGTCGGCATATTCATCCTGCCCCGATATTCCCCTGTGTTCCGCTTTCACGTGGGTTCTGAAATGCATTCTTGTTCCGTTCCACCACACAAAAAACGGGTCACCGGATTTCGCGGCTTCCCTGATGAACTTTTTTGCTGCGGCAATGGTTTCGTCGTCAATGGTTTCCATTCTCTTTTTTGTCAACGGGCCTGTATCTTCAATTCTGCCGTCTGCATAAGAATGGATTACACCCCTCGGACCGTATTTTTTAGCGAAATCAGGGTATTTTTCAGGATCGGGATAATCTGGCAGCTCAGGCTCTTCCTCTGCATTCAGGTGATACAGGTTTCCGAAAAACTCATCAAAACCATGGTTGGTTGGTAAATGCTCATCCCTGTCGCCCAGGTGATTTTTCCCGAACTGACCGGTCCGGTATCCCAGGGGTTTTAACAGTTCTGCAATGGTGGGGTCTTTCTCGGAAATCCCTTCCCTGGCGCCCGGCAGGCCCACTTTGCTCAATCCTGTTCTGTAAACACTTTGCCCGAGGATAAATGAAGAACGGCCGGCCGTACAACTTTGTTCCGAATAATAATCGGTAAAGATCATGCCTTCTTTGGCAAGACGGTCAATGTTTGGGGTACGGTAACCCACCAGCCCCATGGTATAGGCGCTGATATTGGACTGGCCGATGTCGTCACCCCAGATAACAAGAATGTTGGGCTTTTTGTCTTTTTTGTCTTTTTGGGCCATCATCAGAAACGGCAGCGCAATGATCGCAATGATCAGTGTGATTTTTTTCATGTCTGTTAAGATTTAATGGATTTTGCTTTTTTAGTCGAATTCAGTGAACACCAGCCCCTCAATACTTTAAAACACAGAATGTTATTTCGGAAGAGAGCACGAATGAACCAATTGTTTTTTGTTTGTGGCGTTGAATCCGTTTCTCATTTTGGTTATTCTGTACAATGGTACTACAAAATGATGAGGCGGGGAAATTATTTTTGTTAAATAAGTGTAAAAAAACGAGTTGTGCAGGGTTAACCTTTCTCGCTGAATCAAAGCACCGGCGACCGGAAAGGTTGCGCATGATAAGGGTGCGCCGGAGGAATGGATGAATGGATGAATGGAAGGATGGATGGTGTTTGAGTTTTAAGTTGCGGGAATTGCTTTTACTGTTTTTCCTTTTTAAAGTATATTCAAGCGTTCTTTTATAAGCATGTTCTAATATTTAAACCCTGTTATTTGTGATTTTCTTCCAAAAAATGACAAGATATGAAAGTTGAGTGTCTAATTAAAAAAACCCCAGCTCACATTCAGGTAAAAGCGGGCATCGCGGGCAGGATAGTTTGGCGCAAGATAATATTTGTGGATACCGAAATAACTGCCGAAGTTGGCCAGCTTAAAGGATATACGGGCTGTTTTCACCTTCAGGGTCAGGTAAACATCTGCATAAATGTAATTCCCGATCTCTTTTTCATTCTGAATATAAAAAGTACGGAGTTCGGGCATGTAGGCATAGGCTTTGTATTTACTGAAATAGTATAGTTGAAATCCGGTCTGGAGCGTGGCTGCTTTTTTAAAGAGCGGTGATTTGAAAAATATATCCATCACTCCGCTGAATGGCGGCACCCTGACGATCTCGGGTTGTCCCGGACTTTGGTAAACCAGGCGGCCGTTAAAGCCGAACTTTTTTACCATGATCGTCCCTGAAAGATAAATCTGCAAAAGGGTGGCAGCATTTTCATGTTGTTGAGGCCTGATCGAATCATTCATGTAAACGTAATTGCCAAACGTGTAAAACCGCGCTCCCGCCCTGATATCCCTGAAAACATACTCGCCGAAAAATATCAGGTAATTTTCCTTTTTAAAATCGTTTTTCCACCGGTAAAGGTTCGAGTTATATTCATTGTAAAACCATGAAGGCGTCCGGCTGACAAAATCCACGCCGAGGTTCAGCCTGCCGATATTTTTTTTCCGGTTGCCGAGTACCTGGTTGAGCCTGCCCGATATTTTTAAGTCCCCGTTGTTGTAATCCCCCATCACATACTCGGCATAAGCCGTTAATCTGAATATTTTAGCAATATTCAAGGCAATACCACCAAAGGGTTTGGTCTGACGAAATATACTTTTTACACTGTCATACGGAAGTGTTTGTTCATAATAATCATAAGATGCTCCGAGATAAATATAAAATATCTGACTTGCCGGATCGTCATGATAACCTATGCTTGACCAGCGGAAACGGTTTCTGATTCTAAGCTGATAAGTCGAGTCGAAAGTAGCTGCCGAATCCACGGGCACATCATTATATTTATAAAAGTCGCTGAATGGTACCGGATCATCGTAAATCATCTGATTTCTCTGATATTGAAACGCATAGCTGATACTTCCCGCATCAACCTTCCTCTGATGATTTACGCCTGCCGGCTTTAACAGATTAAAATACTGTTCAACGAAAAATCCTGACTGGGTTACACTGTTCCGGGCTTTTTCGAGGTTTACCGGGATGATCATCCGGTCGGTTTCCAGGTTATCTTCAAAAATGGTATCATTTATGATCCCTCCGTTTTCCTGCATCACCAGTTTGTTGTGCAGGTAATTGGCAATCACACCATACCGTTTGTTTTTTGTGTAATACTGTGTCGTAAAAAATACCCTTTTATCGTCTGTCTTGCTGTTTTTATAATAACCGGGGGCAAATTCAAGGGCGAAATCAAGCCCTATACTGAACCCTCTGAACAATCTACGCGTAAAAATAACCCTGAAATCCTGCTCCCTTTTCGGGCCCAGCGTATAAAAACCTTCGGTATAAGGCATGAACTGTTTATAGTACTTCACCTGGTCATTCTCGTATATATACCTGGAGAATTCCCTGTTTTTAAAATAATATCCCGTTGAAAGCACAGGAGTAAAAACAAGATTCGTATGTGCCAGTCCTATGTTACTAAGGGTTGAATACATACCGTTGTACTTAAATAACCGGTCGGATTGGTGGAAATACAAGGTTGATGTATCAATCAGGTGTAAATTGCCGGTTTTAAGACTGTCTAACGTACCCCTGAAAAACCAGACTTTTGTGGAATCAACATGCGTTAAAACGGTATCTGCTTTCCGTATTTCTAATGCAGTACTGTCAAAAGACGGAACCGTGTCCAGACGGGGTAGTTTATCGCGGACAATTGAAATGGTATCATAAGTAACTGAAATAGTATCATGAACAATTGAAAGGGTATCGCTTTGCGCAAAAGAACCGGCATAAGGCAGGATGATCAAAACCAAAAATAAAGCAAGTTTATGAGACCGGTTTTTCAATTGCTGATTGTTTAACTGAATTAAAAAGTCAAATTTATAAAAAGCAATGCAACAAACCGGAATAATCTTTTTCCAGTTTTGTACGGTCAAAAAAATCTCAATCTTAAGTTAGCGTAAGTGTCTGGGATTAAATAATCTGGCAAGACAAGGAAGTCCGAAAAGCAGGGAGACTAATTGAAGGTGCAAGTACACCATGGGCAGGAATACTTACCGATAGCTAATGTTCTTTGCGAAAAAACATGTGTTTCTTTCGGTTAGAAACAAAAAAAGCCCTGCTCCGTCAGTTGACGGAACAAGGCTTTTAAAAGTTCGGCGACGACCTACTTTCCCACCGGGTATGGCAGTATCATCGGCGCTGGCAGGCTTAACTTCTCTGTTCGGAATGGGAAGAGGTGGTCCGTGCCGCTATAGTCACCCTAAGCTCTTTTGAAGTACGATTTACGATTTACGAAATTGATTTACGAAACTGATTTCGTCATTCGTCATTCGTCCATCGTCATTCGTCATTTATGTTTGACATAAAAAAGGAAGAAAGCACAATTTCTGTTGATTTGAAAATATCTATCGTGGAGTTTAAAGTTTAAAGTTCACAGTCTAAAGTCAGTTGCCCAACTCCAAACTCAAAACTCCATACTCAAAACTCTGCCGGTTAGAAAGTCTACGGGTAATTAGTACTGCTCGGCTTTGATGTTACCACCTTTACACCTGCAGCCTATCAACGTCATCGTCTTTAACGACCCTTAAAGGAAGCCTCATCTTGAGGTGAGTTTCGCGCTTAGATGCTTTCA
>JAADID010000341.1 GCA_013151505.1 Chlorobiota bacterium
AGTTCTTTGTTAAGCATTGCAAATCAACGATATAAAAATATTTTGAAAAATGATTAACCCTTTGATTTTTTTGCCTTGTCATAACTCAATAAGGGCTCCCGGAGTCTTTTTACTCGAAATGACAGCGAGAGGAAAAATGTTGTTGGTAGGGATACCAACAACGGGGTTGGGCAGTACCCGTGACAAAAAAAGCCGCATCGTTTCAAACGACACGGCCTCGTTAAAGAATTTATTTCTTTAGTTCATCAGGAGCATCAAATTCCCTATGTTTTTTGTTTTCATGACTTTAAGCGCTGATCCGTAGCCCAGAATAAACTGCATTGTCAACTTCGATGGGCCAAACGTTAATATTTTCACGGCTTTGTCATTCTTTTTTTTGTTTTTGGGAAAATCCTGATAATTCTCAAAGTAATGATCATTGGTCATAGGCAAAACATTATGTTATTAACTAATTTTAATAACAAACGCATAGCCTGTGATTTTTATTATACAGGTTTCTGAAAAAAAAAGAAATTTTTCTGCAAGCGGGTATAAAAAACCCGGTGATTAAATTGGTCAATTGGTCAGTACAATGTTTTTTTCAGCAATCAGTTTTCTCAGATTGATCAATGCATAGCGCATTCGGCCCAGCGCTGTATTAATGCTTACTTCCGTTTGTTCGGCAATATCTTTAAAACTCAAGCCTGCATAACATCTGAGATAGATTACTTCCTTTTGCTCTTCAGGCAGAAAATGCAGAAGCTTTTTTACATCCGAATAAATCTGGTCCAGCACCATCCTTTCTTCAGCCGAAGGATCGGTCAGGCTGATCGTGTCAAACACATCATAGTCGGGTTTGTTACTCTCAACATAAGGAATCTTCTTGGATTTCCTGAAATGATCAATCACCAGGTTGTGGGCTATCCGCATAACCCATTGAATAAACTTGCCTTCATCCTTATAATTTCCGAGTTTCAAGGTGTTGATCACCTTGACATAAGTGTCCTGAAAGATGTCATCCGCCAGTTGCTTGTCTTTGACCAACAAGAAGATATACGAATACAATCGTTGTTGATGACGTTCAATAAGGATTTGGAGGCTAGCGTGGTTACCATTAAGATAATTACGGATCAGCTCACGCTCATTCGTCGCTTCTGGATTCATTTTTCCCTGTTTTGATAAATACTACAAAAAGGGTAAAATCTACTCTATACGCTTCGGGTTTTGTTAATAATTTTTTTGCTGTCCGTAATGCAAATATAAGTACAAAAATAACACTTGCAAATAAAATAATAATTTTGTGCCTCAATTTTTTTACAAATGCCACGGGATATCTCCTCTGCAAGTCCGAAAGATCACATCATTGTTGTCCGTTCGAGGGTCAATAATCTGAAGAACCTGAGCGTTGCCATTCCCCGGAAAAAGCTTATTGTCATTACAGGTCTTTCCGGTTCCGGCAAATCTTCGCTTGCTTTCGATACGCTTTATGCCGATGGCCAGCGCCGTTATGTTGAAAGCCTGAGTTCGTATGCCAGGCAATTTCTCGGCCGCATGGATAAACCGGATGTGGATGCTATTTACGGCATCTCCCCGGCCATAGCCATCGAACAAAAGGTAAAGACAAGAAATCCCCGCTCTACCGTCGGCACATCAACCGAGTTATACGAATATATCAAACTTTTGTTCGCCAGAATCGGAAAAACTTTTTCACCCGTATCCGGAAGACTGGTAAAACGACACACCGTCACCGACGTCGTGAATGAGATCGCCGCCTTGCCTGAAGATACTGTTGTACTCATTTATACACCCCTTTATCTCCAGGAAAACCGGACCCTTGCACAGCAACTCCAGATATTGATGCAGCAGGGGTTCAGCCGTCTGATGAGAAACGGAGCAATCGTCCGCATTGAAGATTTTCTGGAAAAAATGAACGACCCGGGATCGGATATTAAAAGTACCATAAAACCCAAAGATTGCTATCTGGTTATAGACAGGATCAGGGTTGACCTCAAGGCCCCTGACCTGACAGCCCGTATTGCCGATTCGGCACAGACCGCATTTTATGAAGGACACGGTATTTGCCGTATTTCTTACGAAATGCAAGGGAAACATACGGAAAAAGAATTTTCCAATAATTTTGAAATGGACGGTATTCTGTTTGAAGAACCAAGCGTAAACCTGTTTACCTTCAACAATCCTTACGGGGCATGCAAAACCTGCGAAGGGTTTGGCAACATTATCGGTATTGATGAAGACCTTGTGATCCCGAACAAAAGTCTTTCGGTTTACGAAGACGCCGTTGCCTGCTGGAAAGGTGAAAAGATGAGCGAATGGAAAACGCAGTTGATCAATACGGCGCATTTGTTTGATTTCCCTGTTCATCGTCCTTATTATCAACTGTCCGATCAACAAAAAGAGTTGTTGTGGAACGGGAATGAATATTTTGAAGGTATCAACGCTTTTTTCAAACATGTTGAAGAACAGACCTATAAAATTCAATACCGGGTGATGCTTTCAAGATACAGGGGAAAAACCGTTTGCCCGGAATGTAAAGGAACACGTCTGCGTAAAGATGCCAACTACGTAAAAGTATCCGGAAAGAGTATTTCGGAAATTGTTAACATGCAACTGGATGAAGCGCTGGAATTTTTCCAAAATATTCAACTGGACGAGCATGATGCCAAAGTTGCCAAAAGGATCCTGACCGAAATCGTAACACGGCTGCAATTCCTCAATAACGTGGGACTGGGTTACCTGACGATGAACCGCTTGTCAAATACACTGTCGGGGGGAGAATCGCAACGGATCAACCTGGCTACCTCATTGGGCAGCAGCCTTGTGGGGTCTATGTATATTCTGGATGAGCCCAGCATAGGACTGCATCCGAGGGATACTCATTTGCTTACCCGGGTTTTGAAAACCTTACGTGATCTGGGAAATACAGTCATCGTCGTCGAGCATGAAGAAGAGGTCATCAGGCAGGCCGATGAGATCATTGACATCGGACCAAAAGCCGGCGAACACGGGGGTGAGCTTGTCTTTCAGGGAAGTTACGGTGAACTGGCAAATAATGATAACAGTTACACTGCTTTATACCTGACAGGCAGGAAAGAAATACCTGTACCTGTAAGAAGAAGAAAATGGCATGATTATATTGAGATAAAAGGCGCCATTGAGCACAATCTGAAAAATATTGATGTAAAAATACCCCTTAACACATTAAATGTGATCACCGGAGTGAGCGGTTCGGGCAAATCCACTCTCGTCAGGGACATCCTCTACCCTGCCCTGAAAAAACGATATGGCGGCTATGCCGACAAGACAGGAAAGCACGGGGTACTGGAAGGCGACGTCAATATGATCCAGTCCGTGGAATATGTTGATCAGAATCCAATCGGCCGATCATCACGGTCGAATCCGGCCACTTATTTAAAAGCCTATGACGAGATCAGGCAATTGTTTGCCAACCAGCAACTGGCAAAATTAAGGAGATACAAACCCGGTTTCTTTTCTTTCAACATTCCCGGCGGAAGGTGCGAAGTCTGTGAAGGCGAAGGTCAGATAAAAGTAGAAATGCAGTTCATGGCCGATGTATATCTGGTTTGCGACGAATGTCACGGAAAACGATTTAAAGATGAAGTGCTTGAAGTGAAATACCGCGGCAAATCCATTACCGATATCCTCGACATGACCGTTTCGCAAGCCATCGGATTTTTCGGTTCGGAAAAAGATAAAAATTCAACGACCAAAAAGATCGTTAACAAAATCAAACCCCTTGAAGAAGTCGGACTGGGATACCTGCGGCTGGGTCAACCCTCGAATACGCTCAGCGGTGGCGAAGCCCAGCGCATTAAACTGGCATTCTTTCTGTCAAAAGGTATCATCGAGTCGAAGACCCTCTTCATTTTTGATGAGCCTACTACCGGCCTTCATATTCATGATATCAGCAAACTGCTGAAATCCTTTAATGCCCTGATTGAACACGGGCACTCAATTGTAGTTATCGAACACAACGTGGAAGTGATCAAATGTGCCGACTGGGTTATTGACCTGGGACCGGAAGGAGGCGACAAAGGCGGTTATATCGTTTTTGAAGGTACGCCGGAGGGGCTTGCCGCATGCGATGAATCCTACACCGGACATTACCTTAAAGCAAAACTTCATTGACAAGGTTGATCTTTAAGAAAAACAATGACTTTATTTGATATTTTTGCCGGATTATAAATCTTTTAAAAATATTTTGGATGAGAACAAAAATTATTTTTTCTTCGATCGTCACATTCAGCTTTGTCTGGATAATGATGTCGTGCAGCAATGCCGAAAACCCACATAATAAAAAAACAACGAAAGCCAGTAAACCGGATACGACCATTCATTTTCCGCAGGAAAAACATCTTGCCAATATTAAACAACTGACCGCTGCCGGTGACAATGCAGAGGCCTATTTCAGTTTTAACGATTCCATGATTGTTTTTCAGGCCACCGTACCCAAATGGGGTAGCCAGTGTGACCAGATCTATTATTTCCCTTTTTCCGACGGTGACATGTTAACCAGGCCGCCAAAGATATTAAGCAACGGAGTAGGCCGGACTACCTGTTCATTTTTCCTGCCCGGTGATACGACCGTACTTTATGCCTCAACCCGTTCAGGCGGCGATGATTGCCCGCCTCTTCCCGAAAAACGTGCCGATGGTAAATATGTCTGGCCGATTTATTCCGACTTCGACATTTATGTTGCCGATCTGGACGGAAACCTTTTAGATACTTTGATATCAGGCCCGGGCTATGACGCCGAAGCCACCGTTTCGCCACAAGGAGACAAAATTGTTTTTACTTCCCTTCGCAGCGGCGACCTTGAATTATACACGTGCGACATTGACGGCAGCAACATTAAACAGATAACCAACCAGTTGGGTTACGATGGAGGCGCCTTCTTCTCCCCCGACGGAAAGATGCTCGTGTTCAGGGCATCCCGGCCGAAAACCGATGAGGAAATCAAAGTCTATAAAGATTTGCTCGCACAGGGACTGGTCATGCCGACAAATATGGAGATCTATCTTTGCAATGTGGACGGCAGCAACCTCCGGCAGGTTACACATCTGGGCAAAGCCAACTGGGCTCCGTTTTTTCATCCTTCCGGCAAGAAGATCATTTTCAGCTCAAACCATGCCGGACACAGGGGTTACGAGTTCAATTTATACATGGTCAACCTGGATGGAACGGGACTTGAAAAAATTACCTACGACCCTGTTTTTGACGCTTTCCCCATGTTCTCTTATGACGGCAAAAAACTGATCTTTTCATCCAACAGAAACAACGGTGGTACGCACAACACCAACCTGTTTATCGCGGATTGGGTGGAGTAAGAGTTCGGAGTTTGGAGTTCGGAGTTTGGAGTTAAAAGTCTGATGCCAGCCTGTCGGCAGACAGGTTTGAAGTTATGCAAAAAGCAATGATAAAAGAGAAACGTTTAGTCGGAAAGAAACAATTAGAAGAGGCAGCAAAAGTCTTGTATTCCGAATATGATACGAATCAGGAATTGACCGCTTTTACTGTTCTGGATAGTGAAGAGTTTTACGAAGGAACAGATTTACCAGATTTTTTGCCTGTAAATTCTTAACAAAATGATGTCAATTAGCAATTAATGATGAACTCCGAAGCCAGAAAAAAAGTATTCGATACGCTTGAACGGTTGGAGATACCCTACGAGGTTTATGAGCACCCTCCGCTCGATACCATTGAGATAGCCCTGAAATACTGGAAAGATATTGACGCCACACACTGTAAAAATCTGTTTTTCAGGAATCACAAAGGCAACCGGCATTACCTGGTCATTGTCAGGGATACAACCCCTTTTTCAATCCACAGTCTGGAAAAGAAGCTGAAACAGGGTAAGTTGAGTTTTAGTTCTGAAAAGCGTCTGTTGAAATACCTCGGAGTTTATCCCGGATCGGTTTCTCCGTTCGGGTTGATCAACGACACGGATCATCATGTTTATCTTTTCATTGACCGGCAATTAAAACAGTCCGGAAAGATCAGCTTTCACCCCAATGACAATACGGCCAGCGTGGTTATCAGGTTTGACGATTTTATGCGTTTTCTTGAATACATGGGCAACGATTATGAATTCTTTGATCCGTCACCCGAAATAAATTAGTTTTGTATTCTGATCGTTTTGCGAATACAATAATCCTTATTTATGGAAAAACTTGCTGTTCATATCAATTCTGAAATTGGCAAACTGGAAGGCGTCATTATTCATTCGCCGGGTGCGGAAGTTGAAAATATGACACCCGAAAATGCCGAAAGGGCACTTTACAGCGATATTCTGAACCTGGATGTTGCTTTGCCGGAATACAATAATTTTCTTGAAGTCCTGAAAAAATACAGCAGGGTTTTTGAAGTCAGAAACCTGCTGATCGATATTCTAAAGAATGAGAAAGTGCGACAGGAAGTCATCGAAAGGATTTGTAAGAGTGAAAACATGCCTGATGGCATTATCTGCCGGCACATTGAATCGTTTGATGTAAACGAACTGGCAAGACAACTGATTGAAGGAGTTGAGATTAAGCGTGATAACCTGACGCGTTACCTCGATAACGAACACTTTAGCCTGCATCCGCTACCGAACTTTTTCTTTACCCGCGATTCGAGCTTTTCTGTAAACGATCGTGTGCTTACTGCCAGGATGGCCAACCGTGTCCGTGATCGCGAAGCGATCATCATGGAAATGATCTTCAGGTATCATCCGGCATTCAGCACACAGGTTGTCAACCCGGTGGAAACATTTGACCATACGAATAAAGCTTCCATTGAAGGAGGAGACGTGTTGGTTGCACGCGACGATATCCTACTCATTGGAACGGGTATGAGGACCACCTCGCAGGGGATAGATGCTGTTCTTGAGTTATTAAAAGAGAAACCGGGAACTTCGCACATTATCGTACAAGAGCTTCCTTACAAGCCCGAATCTTTTATCCACCTGGATATGACGTTTACTTTCCTGGATGTTGACAAATGCATGATCTTCGAACCGCTGATCATGGGCTCAAACAGGTATCTTACCATCCACATTAAGATAGACAATGGTAAAGTGGTTTCCATCAAAGAAGAGAAAAATATTCTTTCGGCTTTGCGGCGCCTCGGTATTGACCTTGAACCCGTTTATTGCGGGGGAGAGAATGACCTTACGATCATGGAACGCGAACAATGGCAGAGCGGCGCCAATTTTTTTGCCCTCGAACCGGGGAAAGTAATCGGGTATGCCCGCAACATACACACCATTGAAACTTTAAACAAACATGGCTTTGAGATCATCAGGGCAAAAGATATAGTTAAAGGAAAGGTTTCACCCGGTGAATACAAAAAAACGGTCATTACCATTCAGGGAAATGAGCTTTCAAGAGGAGGCGGAGGCGCCCGGTGTATGACCATGCCCCTGGCACGTCAAACCGTGAAATGGTAAAATATACCGCAATTTCGCTGACAAACATTAAACTGAAAAGTCACGAACAATAAAACACCGACATATTACAGAGAGCATCCATTGCGGACAATTCTGCTGGCAGGATTGCTGTTCAGGTTGCTGGCTGTTATTTTTTCCAAGGGCTTCGGATGGATTGATGATCAGTTTCTGATTATCGAAGTTGCCCAATCCTGGGTTGACGGAACCGATTTTTACAAATGGCTTCCCGGAACTCCCGGTAATACCGGACCGGCAGGATTCAGCTTCTTTTATACCGGCCTTCATTATCTTCTGTTTAAATTTCTTGAATGGATCCATGTTTCCGACCCGCAGGGCAAGATGTACATTGTCAGGTTACTGCATGCCCTCTGGTCGTTACTGACCATTAAATACGGTTATGAACTGACCTTACATTACAGCAACAGAAAGCTTGCAAACAGGGTTGGCTGGTTTCTGGCCCTGTTCTGGATGTTTCCTTTCCTGAGTGTTCGTAACCTGGTTGAATTTGTTTGTATCCCTCTCCTGATGAAAGGCATTCTGATGGTGGCCAAAGGAGAAAGCAAAAAAACCGGTTTTGTTTACTGGCTGTGGGCCGGTTTTATTTTCGGACTGGCATTCAATATCCGTTATCAGACATTACTCATATCGGGAGGCGTCGGGCTGGCTATGCTTGTCAGAAAACAATGGAAAGAAACGATCCTCCTGGGAACCGGCTTATTGTTTTCGATCGTGCTGATCCAGGGAGGGATTGATTTTTATATCTGGGGTAAACCGTTCGTACAAATGGAAACCTATTTTACCTATAATATTCATCATGCGAGCGGGTATCCGACAGGCCCCTGGTACAATTACTTTTTGTTTTTGCTTGCTGTATTTATACCACCCATCAGCCTCTACCTGCTCTTCGGGTTTTTCAGGAGTTACAAAAAGCTGATGATCCTTTTTATACCAACCCTCATCTTTTTTGTTTTGCATTCGATTTTCCCAAACAAACAGGAACGGTTTATTATCACCCTGCTTCCTTTCATCATCATTTCTGGGGTCATTGGCTGGCAAATGATCGTTGACGGACTGTTTAACCCCGATTTTGTAAAAAAATGGATCAGGGCAACCTGGATCTTTTTCTGGATTATTAATTTTATCCTTTTAATACCTATTACCCTGACCTATTCGAAAAAAGCGAGGGTGGAAAGTATGGTTTATTTGTCAAATTATCCGGCTTTGAAATATTTTATCATCGAAGATACCAATCAGGATGTTTTGCGTTTTCCGCCTCAATTCTATTTAAAAAAGTGGATCAGGTATGATGCCTTGATGAGAAACAGCAACAGGAATGAGTTCGTACAAATGAAAGACTGGTCAAAACCGGAGAACCAGCCCGGATTTGTTTTGTTTTATCAGCCCGATCACCTCGATGAAAGGGTAAAATGGATGAAATCTGTTTTCCCGGGTCTGGTGTACGAAACCACTATTGAACCCGGTTGGATTGATAAAGTTTTACACTGGCTCAATCCCATAAATGACAATCAGAATATTTATATTTACCGGAATAAAACATTGATGCCCGGGGATTCGCCAAAAAAGTGAAAATGGTATGAATAATCCCTCCGTAACTATAGCAATATTAGTATTCCGGATGATCAGACTCTCATTAAAAAGTTGTTAAATATTTTTAAAACCCGGTTAGTTGCTTAAATATTTGTAATTTTATTAACCAAATAAACTATAATGGAGATGGAAACGATCAAATGCAAATATCTTTTTGAGAAAGATTATAATCCGGTTTACATCAATGGTGCGCATGGCGGAATTAATCCGCTGGGAGAAATAGTTATTCATTTTTATCTCGAAAGAAATGCTCTGCCCCTTTCTCAAACTTTTGAGGTAGAAAACGGAAGGATTAAACCGGAAGATATTGAATCTGAACCCGAAGACTTAAAAAATAGCTTTGTCAGGGTAATAAAAAATGGTATTATTCTGAATTATCAGACTGCAAAAGAAATTCACAAATGGTTAGGTAACCATATTTCAAAATTGGAAGAATTACAAGAGGAGTAAGAATTTACCAATTAAAAAAAACAGGATTATGTCACCCCCGGTTTTATACTCAACAACAGACTCGACAAATTCCGGTCACAGATATTTAAGTGAAGACATGCCCGTATATAAGACAAAAAAGCGAATGCATTTTTCATTTCATCAATCTTCAACGCGGTTTAATGACTCAAAAAGATATTCCCTTGACAGATTAAGGATCAACAAGAAAATACTGAATAATTTGAAAAAACTGGATCAAAACTGGAACGGATATTTAGCAGAGCCAATCAATGAAAAAATAATTAAAACTGTTGAAAACTTTATCCCTGACCTTGAGATACAACCCCAGATCTTTCCGACAGGGAGAGGAACCATCCAGATTGAGTATTATATTAACGATAAGAATTTAGCCGAGATTGAAATTTTTACCAACGAGATTTACCTGTACCTGATCAAAAACGGAGAAGAAACAGAAAGAGAAATAAAAAAAGAAGAAATACAAAAGATCATTTCAGATTTATATGCTTGATGATTATATTGAAAATAATGAGTATTTATACAGGGGGATTGTAAAACAATTATGGGATTTTGAAAATAACAGACCCTCATCAGCAATTTACAAAGACTCAAAAGGAGTATCAGTTGACAGAGATGCAGGAAGAAGTGAAAGAGATTGTGTAATCTTTTTGTTGGATAAAAGAGATTTTTTTGCCGTTGGTAAAGTATTAACGAAAGATGTGAGAATACTAAATGCCGTTGTTAAGTATTTACCCGTTGAGCACAATATTTATCATTCAGAAATACATGATTCAGATAATAATGTCCGGTTGAGAGGACGAAAGCCGGCGAGGATCAGAGATAAAACAATAATCATCCATTAAAAAAAATTCCCCGTTTTTAATATGACAGATTCCGAAGCAAAAAAAAGGATCGAACAACTTACCCGGGAGCTCCATGAGCACAATTACAATTATTACGTGCTTTCCAGACCGACAATCAGCGATTTTGAATTCGACCAGATGATGAAAGAGCTGGAGCGGCTGGAGAAAGAATATCCCCAATATGTTCTGCCCGACTCTCCGTCCCAACGTGTTGGCGGTGAGCCCACCAAAGAATTTAAAACCGTTGTCCATAAATATCCTTTCCTCTCGCTTGCCAACACTTATTCGGAACAGGAAATCCGGGATTTTGACCAGCGCGTCAGAAAAACCGTGGGCAATGACGTGGAATATGTCTGTGAATTGAAATATGACGGCGTGGCCATCGGACTGACTTATATAAACGGATATCTAACCCAGGCTGCTACCCGGGGCGACGGTACCCGTGGCGATGATGTGACCAACAATGTAAAAACCATCCGGACAATCCCCCTGCGGTTACGAAACGCTTATCCTGCCGAACTGGAGATCAGGGGTGAAATATATTTTCCGATCAAAGCATTCGAAAAACTAAACGCCGAACGCGAAGAAATCGGGGAAACTCCTTTTGCCAATCCCCGCAACTCGGCTTCGGGAACCCTGAAAATGCAGGACCCCGCCGAAGTAGCCAAACGCCCGCTCGATTGTTTCATGTATTACATACCAAGCGAACTGAACCTGACGCAAACACATTATGAAAGTTTAAAACTGGCGGAAAAGCTGGGTTTTAAAGTTTCAAAAAACATAGCGGTCTGCAAAACACTTGACGAGATATTTGAATTCATCAATGATTGGGACAAAGGGCGTCACCATCTTGAATATGAGATTGACGGTATTGTGATCAAAGTGAATAGCATTGCACAGCAAAAAGCATTGGGACATACAGCCAAAAATCCGCGCTGGGCCATCGCCTATAAATTCAAAGCCGAACAGGCAGAGACGATCCTTGAGTCAATCAGCTACCAGGTGGGTCGCACAGGAGCCGTTACCCCTGTGGCCAACCTGAAACCCGTTAAACTGGCAGGAACAACGGTGAAGCGGGCATCACTGCATAATGCTGACATTATTGCCCAACTGGATGTCAGGGTGGGCGATCATGTGTACGTGGAAAAAGGCGGAGAGATCATTCCCAAGATCGTGGGTGTTAACGTTGAGAAACGAAAACGGGGAACCCCTCCTACCCGGTTCATCGAATATTGCCCTGAATGCGGGACCAGACTGGTGAGAAAGGAAGGTGAAGCCGCTTTCTACTGCCCCAACGAGGATCATTGTCCCCCACAGATCAAGGGTAAGCTGGAACACTTTATTTCCCGTAAAGCCATGAACATTGACAGCCTGGGAGAAGGGAAGATTGAGGTTCTTTATGACAAAAATCTGGTTAGCAATCCCGCCGACCTTTACGACCTGACTTTTGACGATCTGTATGGTCTTGAGAAAATTATCCCGGCAGAAGAAGGTAAAAAAGAAAAAAAGATCAGCTTCCGCAAAAAGACGGTGGAGAACATTCTGAATGGGATTGAGCAATCCAAAAATGTTCCTTTTCCACGTGTGCTGTATGCCATCGGAATCAGATATGTCGGTGAAACGGTT
>JAADID010000118.1 GCA_013151505.1 Chlorobiota bacterium
TTATTTTTGACTTTGATGTAAGTGCTTTTGCCAAGGCGGAAGTGCCCGTGGAAGTCTTGTGCTTTTTACCGGAAGAATACCTGAACTTTGGTTTTGACTGGTTTAATGTAACACAGATCATTGTGAGGGAATTCTGCTTTTTTGGTGACATTTGCGTAAAACACCCGTCTGATTATGAAGGTTCCGATTATGAGAATCAATCAACAGGGTTGCAGATTGATATGCCGGCTCTTTTTAAGATTGAGATAACTGACGGAAACGGTGATCCGGTTCCACACAGCCCTTTTTCCAATGGATCGGCAGATGCCAATTGGGGGATAGGTGCCCCATTGTGTGTTCAATATCCGGATAATTTGCAGGAAGCCGGTGAGAAATTTACATTTAAACTGTATATTCTCGTAAAACAAGGAAGTGGTTTTGAATACAAATATTTCGCAACCTTTACTGCAACTGATGATGGTGCATTAGTGGATGAAAACGGTGATCCAATACCTGATACAGGTCAGGACGGTATTATAGATTTTGTATTGGGTTCCTGTAATTATTCCAATACGGACGTTCAATTACCGCCTTATCAGAATTTACCGGAATCATGCACTCTGATGATTGAATCAACCTGGGGCCCTGCTCCGGTATCGGGAGATTATATGGATGCTATAATTTCAGGTATATCAGGATCAGGTTATGATCTGACCAATGGTACTTATGGATCTTACTGCTACGACCGTCTGACGGGCATTAATGTAAGACCTAATTATTATACCATGGATATATATAGTACGCTATATCCCAGCCTGATGCCTCTCTATGTGCAGGAAGAAGATTGGGACAGGTTAAACTGGCTGATCAATCACCTCGGTGATTATGCCTGGGATTGGTCCGACCTGCAACAAGTTATCTGGAAACTTGAAGACCCTTCATGGCCGGGAACTGCGTATGGTGGTTGTAATGCCATAACCTCAGTGGGAATTGATATGTATAATGATGCTGTTGCAAATGGAGACGGGTATGTTCCTTTACCTGGTGGCTGGGCGGCCGTATGTTTTGTTCCGCAGGGCACGCCTCCTGACCAGCAGAATCCTGTGTTGCAAACTGTTTTTGTGAGGGTTGATCCCTGATGTTAATTTAGAAAGTGCCCCGGAACTTATTAAAACCGCGACACTTTTTGAAATATATTCTCCGGTTGAGATTACCTGCGATCTTCAAAAAGATTTATAATATATATTATAAATACGGTAACTTATTTATATCAAACCGGTTTTAGTCGGATGCCAGAAAAACGGATCCGGCAAATACTCATAAAAAGCTGTCATGGAAACATGTAAAAAAGTCCTTGTTTTCGATGATGATTTCGTTAACGCTTTGTATATAAAGAATATTCTTGAATTTTCCGGCCAGTATAAAATTACGGGTATTGCAAATAATATCGGAAAAGCTTTCAGTCTTTTCCTTGAAAGTCCTCCTGATCTTTTAATTAGTTGCATTAGTTTGAAAAATATAGAAAGTGCCATTGATTTTATCAATTTGACAAGAGGAATAAAAAAAGTACCTGTTATTTATGTTTCCTCACTTGACGATGAAGAAACACTTGATATGACGCTGGACAGTTCCCCTGAATTTTATCTGACGATGCCTTTCACCCGGAAACAACTGCTTGTTGCCTCCAGATGTGCTGTTCAAAAATCAGGTCTAATAAATGGCCAGGATTATACTTAACAATAATTACTTATGCAGCAAATCCTATATAAACAATAGGTTGCAACAATAAATGTAGCTGATTTTATATCCATGCTTTTATTTTCATTTTAAGGAAAAAATACCCGAATTCGGGTATTGTGTGTAAAGAATTATTGCTATATTTTTGAAACAAGTTCTGGAAAACATATTTTGTGAAACAAAACTGACCAGCCATCGACTGGTTTTTAATTTATTTGATAAAAATTTAAAGAGGCATCAGATAAAACTCGGTTACCATGTATGTACTTACCCTAATGAAATTTTAACTCCTTTTTGCCCCCTCTTAAACGCTGGGGGGGCGGGTAAGTGCATTTGCTTTTTATCCAAAAAGAATACACTCGATGAAGCTTACAATGGAATGATAAACATATTCCGGTAATTCTTCAGATGGTGATCATCGCACTAACTGGAAAATGATCGGAAAAACCGACTTTATATCTTTGAAAACGGAATGTGTTCACGGGTTTACTCGTGAAAATATAATCAATTCTTAAAAAGGGTATCTCACCGGCGTAAGACGTGCTTATCCCTTTTCCTTTTTCTTTAAAGCTGTCTTTAAGCTTGGAGATTATCTGATTATACACGTATGATGAAGGCGTATCGTTGAAATCACCGCACATAATTACCGTGAAACGGCAACTATCGAGCTGACGCGTTAGGTAATCTATTTGCTTTTCCCGGAGTATAAAAGCATCGGTTAATTTGTCATAAATTTTATGTAAATGGGGTGCAAAAGCCCCTTTCTCTTCCTGGCCTGCGCTAACCACAAACTCGATGTCGGAAGGAAGAAGCTGAATGCTGGCGAGGTGTATGTTATATACTCTTACGGTATCATTTCCGATCAGCAAATCGGCATAAATACCAAAAGTCCGGCTTCCCTTGAATTTAAGCTTACCTTTATCAACAGCGCTGAATTTGGAAAAAATGACCAATCCCGACAATTGATTGTATTTCGGGCTGAAATAACTTTCATAATAGTATGTCCCCACATTCAGGGTATCCTTCATATTTTTCAGAGGTTCGTATCTTGTTTTGCCTTCACTTCGGTATTCCTGCAAACAAGTGATATGCGGATTTTCATTTTTTAAGAAATAAAGGATTTTGTTTCGGTTTGATTCCCCTTCCCCTTTTCCTTCGGTTAAACCAAATGTCTGAACATTGTATGTAAGTACCTTAAGTGTGGTACCCTGATAAACGCCGCCTTTAAATAAATTGAAATGAAAGTTATTCATCAGGTTATTATATCCTGCCAGAATAACAATAACAGAAACCAGAGCCAGCTTATAGCGAAATATAAGCCAGAAGAGCACAAACCCCAGGTTTATATAAAGAAGAATCGGGTAGATCAACCCGAAAAGTGAAATAAACGGTGAAACGGAAGGGGCAATATATGCCGGTAAATAAGTGCCAATCAAAGCAATGGCTGCGATCAGGTTTAGCGACAAAAAGAGCGTCCTGAGCAAATGTGGTTTTTTTGGTTTTGACATACAGGCTCAAAAGTATTAAATCTTTCTTTTACCTGTATTCAGGAAACGATTATTCTTTACTACTATTCTTGAAAAGAAGGTCTTTTTCAGCTTTGGTGAGGCTGTCGTAACCCGATTTTGATATTTTATCCAGGATATGGTCAATTTCTTTCTGTGTCGCTATTTTTCTTTTCGAATATTCGTCATCGTCCATAGGACGACCCGTTTTTGGTCTTGTCGTATCCATCTTCTCCCATTTTCGTTTGGTAAAAGGGTTTGTAAAATGAATATTATAAAATAACTTATAAAAGTCATTTCCCTTGCGGAGATAAAAAGCATAAACAAAACCCCATAACGCACCCCCCAAATGGGCAATATGCCCGCCGGCATTGCCTTTGGTGATACTGAGCAGATCAATGGCCACAAAGATCAACGCCAGATATTTCATCTTCATCCTGCCCAGTAAAAACAAGTGTATTGTATAATCGGGAACATAAGTGGCAATGGCAATGATGATCGCCAGTACGGAAGCAGAAGCGCCCAGGGCTACCGCCACACTGCGTACATTTTCGAAAACCGGAAAAATATTGTAGGCAGCTACAAAAAAGAAAGCTCCCGCAAGTCCGCCCAGAATGTAAGTCCACAGCAGTTTTTTTCCGTTGAGATATTCAAGGAAAATTATTCCGCCGAAATAAAGCATGATCAGGTTGAACAGCAAGTGAAAGAAACCTTCCTGCAGGAACATGTAAGTGAAAAGAGTCCACGGTTTTGA
The DNA here is from genome assembly GCA_013151505.1 of Chlorobiota bacterium. Taxonomy (GTDB): domain Bacteria; phylum Bacteroidota; class Bacteroidia; order Bacteroidales; family F082; genus JAADID01. Next base: position 3,976 of record JAADID010000118.1, read on the forward strand.
AGCCAAAACGGGAAGACTGGCCGGTAATGCGAGAACCCGGCCGATGAGGCTCAATATCTCGCCTTCCTGACGCATTGCAAAAAGCCATGCAAATAAATTGACAATCTGAACAAGCAAATAAATAACAGTATTGATCAGGATAAGCCTTGACAATACATTCTTGCTGAAAAATATCTGCCTGAATATTTCTCCCGTATTGCGCTGTGGTTGTCGGTATCCGTACATTGCTATTTAGTTTAAAATCTGATGTTTAAAGTTTTATTTTCAAAGCCTTACTCTTCTGTTATTATTAACCATTTTCCATTAACCGTTAACCAGCACCCCATCCTTCCAACCTTCTACTCTTCCAATCATCCACCCTTCCAATCTTCCATCCTTCCTCTAAAACAGCGTCCCTTTCTTTTTCCAGTAAAGTATCACAAAATAACCAAACACCATTCCTCCCAAATGGGCAAAGTGGGCCACATTATCGCCTGCCCGGTTTGATATTCCCGAAAACAATTCAATGGCTCCGTAGATCATCACAAAATATTTTGCCTTGATGGGAATGGCAAAATAGACATATATCAACGAATTGGGGAACATCATTCCAAACGCCAGCAAGATGCCGAATATAGCGCCTGAAGCGCCTATGGTCGGCACATTGGTAATGATGTTATAAAATCCCATGCCCGGGTCAGAATAATTTCGGCCTGTCATCAGTATTTGGTACCCTTCGTTGTAAATCAATTTGATCTGGTCGGGCGAAAGGTCAAGGTGATGTGATTTCAACCTGATGTAAGCAACCAGGATTTGCGTTAAACCCGCTCCGATCCCGGATATGAGGTAAAAATTCAGGAACTTCTTGGGGCCCCACACATTTTCGAGCACATTGCCAAACATCCAAAGGGCGAACATATTGAAAAAGATATGCATAAAACCGCCGTGCATGAACATATAGGATACAAGCTGCCATATACCGAACTGCTTGGAAGCCGGATAAAACAGCCCCAGACTTTTCGTCAGGTCTATACCCATCCTGCTGAAAGCAAGCGTTGCCAAAAAGAACAATGTATTTATGATCAGAAGATTCTTAACTACCGGCGGTAGCATGTTAAATCCTCCGGGCCTGAACTGTTGCATTCCTTCTTTTTTGAGTTAATGATGTACTGTATTCGATAGATTTCGCGGTTCAAGAAACATACCGAATACAAAAAACTGTCACTTTTTCATTAATTTTTCAATGTCGGACAAAGCAATGATGGTCACGATTTTTGAACCGTCGGGAGCAACTTCGGGTACCTTACAGGCAAACAACCGGTTAAACAGGTCCGCCATTTCCATTTCCGAAAGTCTATTACCCGTCTTTATCGTTGCGTTGACTGCCATTGAACGGGCTCGGGCTAAAATAACGTTTTTGTCATAATTGAGGTCTTTGGCGTATTGCTTATGGTTTTCCACGATCTTTTCCAGCACGGCTTCAACATCCGTTTCCAGCAGGTCGGCAGGGATTCCGTTTACCACGAATCCGTTTTTACCGAGCGCTTCAATAACAAACCCCAGTTTCTCCAGGTCGTTTTTTAAAGACCGTACAATTTCGGCGTCATCGGGTGAAAAATGGATGTTATGCGGAAACAGTTGTTGCTGCGAAGCTTTGATCTTTCCCGTGAGCTGTTCGAGAAACTGCTCGTAAAGTATCCGTGAATGCGCCTTTTGCAAATCAATGATCATCAGGCCCGAACGAACCCCTGTCAGGATAAATTTTGACTGGAGAAGGAAAAACCTGCCCTGCGTTTCTTCAGGAGATTGATCTGCCGCTACATGATCTTCCCGGGGCGTAACTTCTCCGGTAAATACTTTTTGCCAGTCCTGTGTGGTAGGCCATGAAGGGGAACCGGGATTTCTCCCACCGGAAGTTTTTGTTTTAAAGGGATTATACTCCGGGTCAATCGTGATTTGAGGCGCACTGATCTCTCCTTTGGGTCTTTCTGACAAGGCAGCTTCTATGGCTGGTTCCACGGTAAAATCAATAGTAGGAGTGAGGTTGTTTTTTCCGATGGATTGTTTTACGGCGGCATGCATAACTGCGTAAACATAACGTGTATCCTTGAAATTGACTTCGGTTTTGGTGGGATGAATATTAATATCAATTTCGTGAGGGTCAATGCTGATATTGAGAAAATAAGAAGGGAAGGCATCGGATGGAATCAGTTCGGTGAAAGCATTGGCGATGGCATGATGAAGGTAAGCGTGTCTGATAAACCTTCCATTGACGAATAGATATTGCTCTCCCCTGGTCTTTTTTGCGTATTCCGGTTTTCCGATGAATCCGTGAATGGTCAGTATATCGGTTTTCTGTTCAACAGGTAATAACCGCTGGTCATAAGCTTTCCCGAACAAACCGATAATCCGTGATTTGAAACCGCCTGAAATAAGTTTGAATACGAGTTTTCCATTGTGTACGAGGCTAAACGAAGCATCGGGGTGAATAACCGATACACGGATGAATTCTTCGACGATGTGTCTTGTTTCAGCCGTATTCGATTTTAAAAAATTCCGTCTTGCAGGTACATTAAAAAACAGGTTCTTCACCATGATATTTGTTCCGGCAGCACACTGGCACGATTCCTGACTTATTAGTGTTGAACCCTCGATCTTCAGGCAGGTGCCCAGTTCATCTTCGTGGGGCCGGGTTTTTATTTCAACCTGGGCAATGGCTGCAATGGAGGCCAAAGCTTCACCCCTGAACCCCATAGTGCGGATAGCAAAAAGATCGTCGGCTTTACTGATTTTGGAAGTGGCATGACGTTCAAACGACATACGGGCATCAATGGCTGACATGCCTGCCCCGTTATCAATGACCTGGATAAGTGTTTTTCCGGCATCTTTAATGATCAGGTCAACGCGGGTTGCCCCGGCGTCTATTGAGTTTTCCAGCAACTCCTTTACAGCCGATGCAGGCCGCTGGATTACCTCGCCTGCAGCTATCTGGTTGGCAACCGAATCGGGGAGAAGTTTTATAATATTTGACATCTGAATTTCTGAAATTCGGGATTTCCCGCGGTTATTTATACGTGACTCCAAATAATACCAAAAGTTTTTCAACAAAGTCGGTAAACAATATAACATAGATGCTTCCGACGATCAGAAAGACATAAAAAGTGTAATAGATTACTCTCGCTACCAGATTTTTTCTTGAATCTTTATCATACTTTTTCCAGGTTTTGTCCATTCTGAGCCGAAGGCTTTCATTGTGTGATAATTTGGATTTCAGCCCGAGTTCTGCTTTCCTTCGCTCAAGGCGTTCTTTTTCAGGATCATAGTACCGGGGCGTATAACTGAACCGTTTGGGTTTCGGAGTTCTGAACAAAATAAAACGCATGCCAATCTAATTTGTTACAAAAGTACCGCATTTTACGGGATATTTGTTATTCAGTCATTCATTTTTATATCAGGTTTTCTTCTTTGAAAAACCGGTTTGGGCAACATAAGGATAAAGTTGCCCGTAATTCATGATCTGTGTTGCGCTGACCCTTCTGTTGATATGTTCTCTCCTGATATCCGAAGGTTTGGAAAAGCCTGCCGCTGCTATCATTTCAGCGAAACTGTGCAGAGTTTCATGATGATAATTAAAAACGCGAAGTGACTTGTCTTCAATGTTAAGTCCTTTCACAAGTTGTTTATCCTGTGTAGCCACTCCGACCGGGCAGGTGTTTTTGTTGCATTGGAGGGCCTGGATACATCCTATTGCCATCATCATGGCACGGGCGCTATTGCATAAGTCAGCACCCAGGGCCAGCACGCGGGCAATGTGAAATCCGCTCAATATTTTACCCGAAGCAATCAGTTTTATGTCTTTTTTCAGATTGTAGCGTGTCAACGTATCATAAGCAAAGGCAAGCCCTTCGCGAAGCGGCATTCCCAGCGAATTACTGAACTCCACCGGTGCGGCTCCGGTGCCGCCTTCGCCTCCGTCAATGGTTATAAAATCGGGCTTTATACCGGTTTTTTTCATGGCCTTGCAGATTTCATCAAACTCATTCTTTTTACCGATGCAAAGTTTAAAACCGGTAGGCTTGCCACCGGAGAGTTCCCGGAGTTTTTTTACAAACTGCATCATCTCAACCGGAGTGGAAAAAGCCGTATGTGCAGGAGGTGAGTGGACGTCAGTGTGTGGTTCTACACCCCGGATTGCCGCTATTTCAGGGGTATTTTTCGGGGCTGGCAGAATGCCGCCATGTCCGGGTTTTGCCCCTTGTGAAATTTTTATTTCGATCATTTTCACATTGGGTAAAGTAGCTTTTTCCCGGAATAATTCGGATGCAAAATTCCCGTTTTCATCACGGCAACCGAAGTATCCCGTCCCGATTTGCCACACAATATCGCCACCGTGTTTCAAATGAAACTCGCTCAGCCCGCCTTCCCCCGTATTTTGGGCGAAATTTCCCATTTTGGCGCCTTTGTTCAAAGCCATTACGGCATTTTTACTCAACGCGCCAAAGCTCATGGCTGAAATGTTAAGCAGACTGGCATCATAGGGGCGTGTGCAATCCGGGCCGCCGATCTTCACCCGGGGGAATCCCTTCTCCAAATCCGGTTTTTTTGCATAAATGGAATGATCCATCCACTCATAGCCAACCTTATACACATCCATCTGTGTTCCGAAAGGGGAGGTGTCGTTTACTTTTTTTGCCCGCTGGTAGATCAGCGACCTGAAAATTCTGTTGATGGGGCGGCCTTCGGTATCGGTTTCCACAAAATATTGCATGATCTCCGGGCGTAGTGACTCGAGGAGGTATCTGCCGTGTCCAATTATCGGGAAATTCCTGAGGATGCTCTGCTTTTTTTGTATAATATCGGAAATTCCCAGAATTATTAAGGGTGCAAAAACAATCAGACTCCACAAAACAGGTCGCCGGAAAAAGGATATGACTGTTATGGAAATGATAATTATTGTGGAGATCAGGATAAAAATATTTCTTGCTTTCATAAACATTTTTTATTGATAATAATTTTGTTTATTTAGATTAATCACATTAACAACTCTTTCGTTTTTTGGAATTTCATCATCAATAACAGCCATAAATGCTTTGGTAATTTCTTTAAATACTTCATCGTTCGGATGCAATTCGTCATACCAGTAAGCCCCGTGTTTTTTATGATCTCTCTTTTCCAGGAAACTGGTAAAGCCACGGGAATCAACATGATATATGTTCGGATATTCTTTTCCGAGTTCGATCAACATTTCATTGAAATCAAACATCAGCGCCTTGATGATATCTTCCTGCGTTGCCTGATCATAGATACCCCTGATTTCGAGGGGTTCCTTTAACCACCTGCCGTTGTTTTCGAACATCCGGATACCGAATTTTCTGGTATCGTTCGGTATGGCATAATCGTAACCCTGTGTAATTATTTTCAGGCTGTCGAAATGAGAAAAGTTTGTCTTTCTTAAAGTTTCAAACAGGATTTTATACTCCAGCTTTAATGAAACAAGCCATGTATAGTAATATTTATTGATGTACCGGCGTCCGTTGACGATTTGTTCCAGCAGGGCCGTATCAATGTTGTTTTTGTACCGGTTCATGGAATCGGCATAAGCCTGATAGCCGGGTGGACAAAAATCGGCTTTGCACATGGCTACGGGAATGCTGTTTTGCCGCAGGATGACATACTCTCTGTAATCTTCTAAGAAAGAGTTATCTTCCGGAATCGGTGTTTGCGAAAGGAAGTTCATTAACCGGTGATTTTGCAACATGTCGTTACCGCCGCCGCTGATGATAAAAATATCGGGTAAAAGGATAGCATACTCTTTTCGGTATTCTCCACCGGCGATCATATTCGACACCCAGTCGCCGCCATAAGCCAGGCTGTAAACGGCCAGGTTGTCTTTGGTCATCAGGTAATCGGTGATGTCGTATAAAAACATCGGATATTCAAACCATGAATCACCTTCAACCAACACGACTTTGTTTTCCGGGTGTTTGTTGTTATCGCGAAAACCATTGCTGATTTTCCTGTTAAATCTTCTTAACCGCTGATCACTGGAATTTTTATTCAGAGTTCCCATTAAACCTTTCGAAGCGTTGGATTCGTTTTCAATCATGGCATCCGAGCCATTATAGATCGAATAAGTAATATTTTGTAATTTGTTCATATCAACCTGGTGCAAATTATCGCACAGCAGCCTCCAGTTGGTGTCGTTTTTATTAAAAAAACTTTGCGGGTTGCTCCAGAGTGAATCCAGCAGATGACTGACAATATTTGTTTTAAACCGGGAAGAATCGTTTTGACTGTAAGAATTCATACCGGACAGAAAGAACAAGAAAGCCAAAAAATATTTCACAACCTGTTGATATAATAAACTTTAAAAATACAATGCATTAGTCGTATTACGGAGTTATATTATTACAGCAACCGGAAATAAAATTACCTTTGCAAGGTAAACAAAATTTGAGGACTAAATATGGCCAATCCGATAGACAAGCTGATTGTTGTGGGTGACCGGGTGTTGATCAAACCCAAAACCGATACCGGAAAAACGAGGAGCGGTCTTTTACTGCCCCCCGGCTACAAGGAAAAAGAAGAGATACAAAGCGGGTATGTGGTAAAAACAGGTCCGGGATACCCCATTCCGCTTCCTACGGAGGGTATTGACGAACCCTGGAAAAAAAAGGAAGAAACCGTCAATTATATTCCTTTGCAGGCCAAGGTGGGTGATCTGGCCATCTTTCTGAAAAAGGGAGCTGTTGAGATACAATTCCACAATGAAAAATATTTTATCGTTCCCCAACATTCCATCCTTTTGCTTGAACGTGATGACCTTTCATTTGAATAAAATCATCCTGGCTAAACATTCTTTTGGGATTTTGCTGTTGATACTCCTGGTTTGGGGAATAGCAGGATGTGGTCATAAACGCCAACAGCAGGATTTCGAAAAGCTTTTTACTGACAATGAGCAAAATCTCAAATCGGAGATTCGGTTTGCTAAAGGATTTGATATCTACCGGTTAAACGGTATAACAAAAGTTGTCGTATATCTGTCAGGCGACGAAAACAGGAAAGCAGTCAGTTTTTATATTTTAAATAAAAAGAAGGAAAAGCACTTTTCGGGTTCCTCAAATATTTTTTCGGGCGCTCCGGGAAAAGCGGCTGTTTTTTCCGCAACACAATTGGCAGCTTTTGAGAAGTTGGGGATTCAGGATAAAGTGATCGGTGTTTCCGAGGCAGCTTATATAAAAAGCCCTTATTTCAGGAACCGGCTTATTGAAAAAAAGATTTTTGAACTGGCGGGAAGCGGTAATTTTTACACGGAAAAAACCATGACTGTGCATCCTTCGGTTATCTTTTATACGCCTTATTCGGTCAATGACATGCACGCAATGGAAATCACGGGAATACCCTTGGTTCCGTTTTTCGATTATATGGAAACCAGCCCCCTTGGCAGAGCCGAATGGATAAAATTTACGGCTGCATTTTTTAACAAACAGAAAACGGCAGACAGTATTTTTCATACCATTGTAACCGAATACGATCATTATAAACAATTGGCTGACACCGTCAAAGATCGTCCGACTGTTTTTACTGACAAATATTTCAACGGACAATGGTTTGTGGCCGGCGGCAAAAGTTACACGGCTGCTTTTTTTACTGATGCAGGCGCCGGTTACATCTGGAAAGATGATACGCACACTGCAAGCTTCCCGTTAGAATATGAAGTGGTTTATCAAAAAGCCCGTGATGCCGATTACTGGCGGATCATCCTTTCGTACGGAGAAAAACCCTCGTACCGGGCGCTGGCGGAAGAAAACGAACTTTACAGGCATTTTAAAGCGTTTAAGAAACATCAGGTCATTTTTTGTGCTCCGGAAAAAACAGCTTATTTCGAAAACAGCCCGCTGGAACCACAAATCGTGCTGGCCGATCTGATCAAGGTGTTTCACCCGGAACTATTACCTGATTATCAGCCGAAATATTTTAAGTTGATGAGGTGAATTAAAATAGAAAACCGAAATAGATTTTCAAGACGGGGATCACAATCCAGGCAATAAAACCATTCGGCATTTGAATAACAGGCCCATCGAACCATCAAAAATCCTATCTTTACCCACTCATGAGACCCAATGTAAATACGGCATTCTGGTATTTGATATTCAGCGCTTTACTTCTCATCTTGTTTTTATCAAATCTGTGGTATGGCTCGGTTTTAATCCCCTGGCATAAAGTTATGAGTGTATTGTCAGGAAATGTGAATGAAGCCGAAACAGCCCGTGTGATCGTCTTGGAATATCGTCTTCCGCAGGCCGTTACTTCGCTGGCAACAGGAATAGCCCTCGGTGTAGCGGGTTTGCTTTTGCAAACGCTTTTCAGAAACCCGTTGGCAGGGCCTTCTGTGCTGGGTATTAGTTCCGGGGCAAGCCTCGGGGTGGCATTGGTTGTTTTATTGGGGGCAGGGGTCGGGTATGACGTTCTATCCTCCGGAAATCCTTTCAGCGAGGTCGGACTGGTTGCAGCCGCCCTGTTGGGCGCATTGGTGGTTCTGATGATCATTCTGTTTGTATCGAACAGGGTTGGAAATGTGGTTACCGTGCTGATCATCGGTATCATGATCGGTTATGCTGTGTCGGCTGTTGTCGGCATGTTGCAGTTTTTCAGCCGGGCCGAAGAGTTGCACGCTTATGTCCTTTGGGGGCTGGGCAGCTTTTCGAAAACAAACTGGCAGCAATCGGTCTTTCTGCTGCTCACTGCCCTTTTGGGAATTCTGCTGACTTTGTTTTTGCTGAAACCCATGAACGGTTTGTTGCTTGGCGACCACTATGCACGAAGCATAGGCATCAATGTCAGGAATGTGAAAAGCTTTATGATCCTGATCGCCGGATTACTCATTGCTGTGTCAACGGCTTTTACCGGGCCAATTGCATTTGTGGGACTTGCGGTTCCCCATCTTGCCAAAGGATTTTTCAGGACATCCAATCACCGGATTCTTATTCCGGCAGTAATCCTGATGGGCGGTAGTTTGACCTTATTCTGCAACCTGGTAGCCAAATTACCGGGATACGATACTTCGCTGCCCATCAATGCAGTAACTTCCATGATCGGGGCGCCGGTCGTCGTCTATGTGATCGTTAAAAGAGGAAGAATGAAAAAGGCATAATCACATTTTGCCGAATTAATTTTGAATATTGAAAGAGTGGACGAGAAAGTTGAAATACGAAATTTAAGTACGGGATTCCGCCGGAAAAAAGGAGGGCCCCGGATTTTGCATCAGGGATTAAACCTGGTTCTGAACAGGGGAGAGGTTGTTTGTATTCTCGGCCCCAACGGAGCCGGCAAATCAACACTCTTAAGAACCATGCTGGGTTTTGAGAAAGCGTTGGGAGGCAAAATTCTTTTCTCGGATCAACCGCTTGACGAACTTTCGGTTAAGGAGCTTTCCCGCAAGGTGTCAGTTGTTTTAACGGATAAAATTGACGACTTTTATCTGACCGTTTTTGAGGTGGCTCTGACCGGCAGATACCCTTACGGTTCTTTTTCCGGCAAACCGACCAGGGAAGACATTTCGCTTGTAACCGATACTTTTCAGAAGGTCGGGGTGTTGCAACTGGCCGGGCAGGTGTTTTACAAACTCAGTGACGGAGAAAAACAAAAAGTGATGATCGCGCGGGCCATTGTTCAGGATACGCCGTTTATTTTCCTCGATGAACCGGTAGCATACGTGGACCCGCCCGGGAAAATAGCCATTATGCATCTTTTAAAAGACCTGTCGGTTGAGTTGAACAAAGGCATCCTGGTAGCCACCCATGATCTGGAAAGCGCCTTGAATTACTCCGATGAACTCTGGCTGTTGGGAACAGATAGAAAATGGAGAAAAGGTAAAGCTGCCGAACTGGTTGAATCAGGATTGATCAATGAATTCTTTGACCGGGAAGCGATAAGTTTTAATAAAAAAAATCATCGGTTTGAGTGGAAAGAAATGAGAAAGAGAGAGAACCCCGCCCTGAAGGGCGGGGAAACTGATGGCTAAGGAAAAATAATTTTATGAATCAATTCAGTTACCCCGTCCTTTAGGACGGGGCCAAAACAAGATAATTATGAGAAATAACCGTTTTATTACCATCTTATCATCCATTTTATTATTTACGACCATGACCTCATGCAACCAAAAGAAAAAAGCGGATCTGCTGATCTACAATGCCATCGTTTATACAGTTAATGAAAATTTTGACATTGAGTCGGCTATCGTGGTTAAAGACGGTAAAATTGTTGCTGTTGGAAATGATCAGGATTTACTGAACAGATTCACGGCAAAGAAAAAACTGGATGCCGGGGGCAGGCCCGTTTATCCCGGATTTAACGATGGCCACAGCCACTTTTTGAGTTATGGTCTGACAAAGATCACAAATGTGGACCTGGTAGGCACCAAATCTTTCGACGAAGTTGTGGATCGTGTGATCGAACATTACAATTTATTCCCTTCCGAATGGGTACTGGGCAGGGGATGGGACCAGAATGACTGGAAGGTGGAAGAATTCCCGACCAAAAAAAAGCTGGATGAAGCTTTCCCCGATGTCCCGGTAGTCCTGCGAAGAATTGACGGGCATGCCCTGATTGCCAATACGGAAGCTATGCGAAGGGCCGGGATTGATTACAAATCCATGATGCCCGGAGGGGAGATTCTCCTCAATGATAAGCATGAACCGACGGGCGTTTTTATTGACAATGCCATGAACCTGATCGAAAGGGTGATCCCCGAACCCACACGCGACCAAAAAATCGCCGCGCTGAAAAAAGCACAGAATGATTGTTTTGCTGTAGGTTTGACAACTGTTACTGACGCCGGGCTTGACAAAGCGGATATTCTGTTGATGGATTCATTGCAAAAAGCCGGTGAGCTGAAGATGAGGATCTACGCCATGATGAATCCGAACGGGGAAAACTACGATTATTTCCTGCCACAAGGGCCGTGGCATACCGGACGTTTAACGGTTTCTTCCATAAAAATTTATGCTGACGGCGCTCTGGGATCGCGGGGGGCTTTGTTGCTGAAACCCTATTCGGATGCGCCTGGGCATTACGGCCTGCAACTCCATTCACTGTCCTATTATGACTTTGTGGCCAAAAAAGCTTTTGACGCCGGTTTCCAGGTGTGTACCCATGCCATCGGCGATTCGGGCAACAGGATCATTCTGAAAACTTATGCCAAATACCTGAAAGGGCCCAATGACAGGCGTTGGAGGGTTGAACATGCCCAGGTCGTTGATCCCGGGGATTTTCATTATTTTAAAGATTACAACATCATTCCGTCCGTTCAGACAACACATTGTACCAGCGACATGTACTGGGCAGAAGAACGACTCGGCAAAGAGCGGATCAAAACAGCTTATGCCTACAAGGAGTTGCTTGAACAAAACGGCTGGTTGATCAACGGAACAGACTTCCCTGTTGAAGGAATCAGTCCTTTGAAAACGTTTTATGCTGCGGTGGCCCGGAAAGATTTGGAGGGCTGGCCCGAAGGCGGTTTTCAAATGGAAAATGCCCTGACACGGAAAGAAGCACTGCGCTCGATCACCATCTGGCCTGCAAAGGGCAGTTTTGATGAAAACCAGAAAGGAAGCATTGAACCCGGCAAAGTGGCCGATCTGGTCATTCTCGAAAAAGACATCATGCAGATTCCGGAGAGCGATATACCCCGGACAAAAGTCTTTTCAACGATCCTGAATGGTGAGATTGTTTATTAGCAGTATCGGCGACTTTAGTCGCCGAAAACTTTACCCGAATGACTGGTAAAGTGACGACTAAAGTCGCCGGTACTATCAAAACCCGTCCAACTGCATCGTCACAGTAGGGATCAGCAACAACCATCCCAGGATGATCAGCACGAGCATAAACGGGGCGATCCATTTAACCCATTTGTCGTAAGGTATTTTGGCCATACCGAGCACGCCGATCAACACTCCTGAAGTGGGTGTGATCATATTCGTGAAACCGTCCCCAAACTGGAAGGCCATGACCGTGGCCTGACGTGACAGGTTGACCAGATCGGAAAAAGGCGCCATCACCGGCATGGTCAGCGCTGCCTTTGCCGAACCCGACGGAATGATGATGTTGATGATGTTCTGAATAACGTACATCACGCTAACCGTCCCGAATTTCCCCAATCCCGACATAGAAGACGATACTTTGTACAAAATGGTGTCAATGATTTTCCCGTCCTGTAAAATAACAAGGATGCCGCCTGCCAGTCCCACAACGAGGGCTGCCGAAAGGATGTCGCGTGCCCCCTCCATGAATTGTTTTGTGATCTCATTCCCGCTGTAGTTCATGGCAATACCCGCAAAGATGCCCAGCGCGAAAAACAAACTGGCAATTTCCATGATGTACCACGAATAACCCATCACGCCGACGATCAGGAAGACAATGGTGAACATCAGCAGCGTAAGGATATAAAAATGGACTGACTTTCGGAGTGTGAATATGCCGGACAGGATAAAAAGCCCTGTTGCCACAGGTACCATTGGCAATATTTCCGATGTGTTGCCGATCTTCATTTCGGTCATGGGGAATTTTACGGAGAAAACAATCAGTGATGCAGACAGGAAAACAAATGATATCCAGGCGCTCTTCGGGGTATGAAAAGTAAACGATTCAATGTCAACCGTTCCTTTTTTCCGCCAGTATTCATCGGTCTTATGAACAAGCGACTTTTCGGGATGCTTTTTGATTTTCCGGGCATACCACAACACCCAGCTAATCCCGATGAAGTTGATCACAAACCAACTGAATAAACGATAACCGAAGCCGGAAAATAACGGCAGGTCGGCAATCCCCTGGGCAATGCCGATGGTGAACGGATTCAGGACGGCACCGGCAAATCCCAGCCCGGCAGCAACAAACACCATGCTTACGCCCACAATGGAATCATAACCCATGGAAATGGCCAGAGGAACCAGAATAACAATGAAAGCAATGGTTTCCTCGCTCATCCCGAAAACCGCCCCGAAAATGCTGAACACCACCATCACCATTACAATGATGATGTTATTAACTCCGATCTTTTTCATGGCTTTGTTTGTTTCCAGACGTTCTGCAAAACGGAGAAATGATAAAATGCCGATGTCAATGGCTTTGCTGCTGTTCACGATCCAGAAAGACCCGCCGATCATGATGATAAAGGCAATGATGCCTGCCTGCATTTCAAAACCTTTGAA
>JAADID010000008.1 GCA_013151505.1 Chlorobiota bacterium
GAATTTCCTTTTGACCAGTGTAAACAAGGTTGCCTCGCCCACCGGATTGTCGTACAGCCATACCAGCCACCCTTCTCCTGCGATCTTTTCGGTAATTGTGTCCCCGGTTGCCCTGTCCACATATCGTACCGGAGATTGTTCCCCGGAAGGATAAAACGCCAGACCGGTGATAAGGAGCAGGAGGAACAGGAAGATGTATCTGATCTGTTTTTTGGTTTTCATTTTTTTATTTTAAAGACCTGACAGGTTTTCAAAACCTGTCAGGTCTGGTAATGTTTTATAAATCATCAATATCCAAAAACCTTTCAATTTCAATTAAGTCAATTTTCTCTTGGTGGATATATTTAAAATTCTCTAAATCTTCAAATATTTCAATTACTTCATCCTTTTTTAAATTAGTTGGTTCAGATGAAAGTAAGATTGAATAGGAAGTCCAAGGCCAATCTGTTATCTCATCCACAAAATCATGGTATACTGGATTACTATGAATATAAACCACTACAGATTGTAAATACTCCTCTGTATCTATAAGCTTTCTTTTGAAAGGTCGTTCAAATAAAGATCCATGGCGATTGTAACGTTTATTTATTGCTTTTGCGTAAGCATTAAACAGGTTTGAAAAATGTTGATGTGGTGGCTTGGTTTTGTTTTTATTTTTTAATTTTTCGAAACCTGACAGGTTTTTTGATGTCGATTTAATTTTCACCAATAAATGAAAATGATTTTTCATTAAACACCACGCATAAGTATCTGCGACAGGAGTAATATGTTTGTCATACAGTTTTAAAAAATATCCATAATTATCTTCTTCGCGAAATAAATCTTCTCCATTGATTCCGCGATTATAAATATGGTAAAAATTACCTCCTTCTAATGTTTCAATTTGTTGCATATCAGTAATATACTTTTCAACTATTAGTCTTTCCAATTCATCACATGATAGACAATCCGCGGTTTCAGTATCCCGTATTTTATAATTTCTGTTTTCCCGGCTTTCATCACTACTTTGTAGGTTCCCGGCGGTTGATCCCATGTGTGCCAGAACAGCGTATTTATTCCTTCCCGGTTAGGGCCTGTCAGCGTATCCATTGGTTGCCCCTGATCATTGTAAATGAAAAATTCCGGTTTTTCTTTCAGTTTCTTTTTTAACCGGTAATCAAAACGCAATCCATTGGGTTCGTTTGGAGTAAAAAGATGGGTATCCCCCATTAATTTGTTGTTTCCCCAAAATGCGGCATCTGAAATATTGTTGACAGGTCTGGGCTGAATATCAAAAAACCAGACGTCGTAATCCGGCACATCGGAGGTCATCTGCTGCAACCAGTTGATGTTCGCGATGTACATTCCCCGGCCGTAGGTTCCGGCAATCAGGTCATTTTCACGCGGATGTATAACCAAGTCGTTAACTGGCACGTTGGGGATATTTCCTTCCATCCGCTGCCAGCTTTCCCCGCCGTCCAGCGAGAAATAAATTCCCAGATCGTTGCCCGCGAACAAAAGGTCAGGGTTTTTGGTATCTTCAATGATTACGTTCACGGGATAGGCCGGTAGCCCCTCCGAAATGTTTACCCAGGTCCGGCCCATATCGGTGGTTTTGAAAACATAGGGACTGAAATCGTCAAACTTAAACCCCGATTTGCAGACATAAGCGGTGCTGTCGGTAAAGTTGGAGGCGAAAACGCGTGTCACCCACCGGTTGGCGGGGGCACCAGCTGATGTCAGTTTATCAGTGACTTCAATCCATGTTCTTCCGAAATCCGGCGTTACGTGCACCCGGCCGTCATCCGTTCCCACCCAGATCACACCTGCTTTGACCGGTGATTCCGAAATGGTGGTGATTGTACAATACATCATGTGGCCTTTGCCTGCAATCTTGACGGAATCGTTAGTTGTCAGGTCGGGGCTTAACTCGATCCATGTGTCGCCCCTGTCCAATGATTGCAGGAGCATCTGCCCCCCGGTGTAAAGAATTTCAGGATTATGAGGTGAAATGATCAATGGCGGATCCCACGGGAAACGGTATCGCGGATGACCTTTGGGCGCTTTGGGTTCGATATTGACCCGTGTGCCGGTTTTCTGATCCACACGGATGTGACCGCCGAATTGTGTGGTCGAGTATAACCAGCGGTTATCAACGGTGTCAACCGGACAATACATCCCGTCCCACTTGCCCACCAGGAACCAGTCTTCCAAAGAAACGTAACCTTTCCAACTGTTGACCGGGCCCTTCCACACTTCATGATCCTGCAACCCGCAATAAACATTGTAGGGCTCCTCCATATCGGCCGAAATGTTGTAAACTTCACCCAGTGGAATCTGGTACAGGTGAGTCGCTGTGTATCCGCCGTCAAATGATTCGTATAAACCGCCGTCGCTGCCGATGAGCATGTGCCGTCCGTCCTGCGGGTCAATCCATAAAGTACGGAAATCGCCGAACACGTTTTTCATCAGATCACCTTTTCCCCATTCAACCGCTTCCCATGTTTTACCGCCGTCGCGGGAATAAGGCATGGTCATGGACAGTACGTAAATCTTATCCGCATCGTCCGGATCCACATAAATTTTGTTAAACGAATAGGGCGCTTTGTCGGACACATTCACCGTGTCGTTATTCATTTTTGTCCAGTGTTCTCCACCATCGGTGGTTTTGAACACATCACCCCATATCACTTCACCTACTGGTTTCATGTGCATGTCCATTTCTTCTTCATGACCCGTAGGAATGTATGGTTTCAGGATTTCAACGACAGCAAACAGAATACGAGGGTTTTTGGGGAATATGGCGAGCCCGATTCTGCCAAGTTTTCCATCCGGTAATCCATTCGTCAGTTTTTTCCATGTATTGCCGCCATCTGTGGTTTTGTAAATCCTACTGTTTTTACCACCGGCTTCAAAGTGCCAGGGGTAGCGGTATTTCTCATAAGCCGCCGCATACAGGATATCGGGATTCTCCGGGTCCATCACCATGTCAATGATTCCGGTATTTTCATCAATGTATAAGACTTTTGTCCATGAGTTGCCGCCATCTGTGGTCTTGAAAACTCCTCTTTCCTCGTTGGGCGAAAACAAATGACCCATCACAGCAGCATAAACGATGTCAGGGTTTTGTGGATGAACGAGGATTACGGAGATATGATGAGAATCGGGTAACCCTTTGTACACCCATGTTTTTCCCCCGTCGGTGGTTTTGTAAATTCCTGTGCCACTGTGTGAAAGCCGGGCGTTAAAGTCTTCTCCTGTGCCCACCCATACAATTTCAGGATTTGAGGCAGACACAGTTAGTGCGCCGATAGCGGGACTTTCGATGGAATCGAAGACCGGGAAAAAGGTAGTTCCGTTGTTTTCCGTTTTCCAGACGCCGCCGTTCCGTGAGGCGACATACCAGGTGTATTTGTATTTGGGATCATTGTTTTTCGGAACGGCAATTTCGGATATCCAGCTTCCCGTTCGGTAAGGTCCAAGAGCACGGAACTGAAATTCACCGGGTTTGAACTGTGTGGCGTTTATCTGTGTAAATGTCTGAAATGCAATAAATAATAATGCGACTAAAGAAATGAATCTTTTCATGAGGGGAATATTTTTTTAAAGAGATAAAAGTAGGAAAAAGAAAAAGATGATGTTTCTTTTAATCCGTTGGTGTGCTGTCTTCTTCTGGAGCTTCAACAGGATGCATGGAAACAAGAAAAAAGCGAAGGATCACGCCGCCAATCAATCCGACTATTGCCCAGCCGATTACCCAGGCGACAGGAAAAGAAATCCCGGAGCCGACCATCAGGACACCAAACTGAAACCCCACGGTACCGGCTATAACCCAGGCAATACCGTTTGCGAGGATCCAAAGGGCAGGTTTTTCCACACGATTACGTAAACTGATCCATTGAAGCAATCCGACGAGCAATCCGATGACGATCCAATCCAGGTAAGCCATAAATTGAATGGATTGTAAAAATGCAAACGCCATCCAGCCGATCATGGTTAAAAGGGCCCAGTTGTTGGAAATTTTAATATAATGACGAAGGGTAATCCACTGAAATACACCAATAGAAACCCCGAAAGCAGCCCAGTTGCCATAACCTCCAAAAACCAGCTGATTTCCTGCTGCTGCCGAAAATATTCCACTGAGCAGGCCACCGACACCTCCTCCTATGGTACAGGCAACAAGCCAGTTGGCCCAGGGAACTTCCCCGCTTTTCTTTTTGGAACTACTGCGAATTTTATCAAGAACCAGGGGAACCGCAATGGCAAAAACTGCGCTGACGAGGGCTTCGAAAATGTATTCCATAAGAGTAGGATTTAGCTCGTTAAAGACTATAAAAATACGACAAATCAAATAATAAAACAAACATTCCACAAAACACGGGAAACGATCCCTGACCTTTGGTTGGGATCGTAACAGCTTTTTCAATATATTAGCCGTCATGATCGGAACCATTGTCAATGTTATTACTGTCGTTGTCGGCGGCTCAATCGGTTTGTTGCTGAACAAAAAGCTGCCGCAGCGGTATATCCGTATCTTTTTCCAGGTTATCGGGATATTCACACTCTTTCTCGGGTTTTCCATGGCCCTGAAAACCACTCATGTGTTGCACATGATCATGGCGTTGATCACGGGCGCTGTGATCGGGGAAGCATTGAACCTGGAACAACGAATGGAACAGCTTGGTGACAGGTTGAAAACACGGCTTAAGTTGGGTAATGAAAAGTTTACCGACGGGTTGCTCACCGCATTCCTGTTGTATTGCATGGGTTCACTGACCATTCTCGGCGCCATTGAGGAAGGCATGGGAGGTAGCCCGAGATTACTTTTGATCAAATCGCTGATGGACGGTGTGTCTTCCATCGCCCTGGCATCGGGGCTGGGAATAGGTGTTCTTTTTTCTGCTATTCCCCTCCTGATCTACCAAGGTGGGATTACTTTGCTCGCTATGTTCTTCGGTGAATTTTTCCCGGCAATGTATGTAACCGAACTCAGCGCGGTCGGAGGCATTTTGCTCATCGGCCTGGGAATTGATATACTGGACATTAAAAAAATGAAGGTCATGAATATGCTTCCGGCCCTTGTGATGATTGTTATTTTACTGTGGCTGTGGCCTGAATTCGGCATATAAAAAAACTGTAATTCGGCTTAGTATCAAACTGCGAATGACTCAAAAAAATACAAACAAAGTCGCTTGTCCTAACTGTGAAAAGGAATTTGACAGTCATTTTGAATATTGCCCGTATTGTGGTCAGAAAAATTCGGAACCAGACCTGCGATTTAAACATTTCTTTTTTGATTTTCTTTCAGGTGCATTTAACCTTGATTCCAAATTCTACCAGACATTTAAGATACTACTTTTGAAACCGGCGAAACTTTCCAAAGAGTATCTGGCCGGGAAGCGGACAAAGTACCTGACACCCGTCAGGATTTATCTGATCGTCAGTTTTGTCTATTTTACTTTGTTGTCCGTGCTTCCTTCCGATTTTGTAAAAAGCGATGAAGGCATAACACCGGCGCCGGATAGTGTCAGCAATATCATTTCGTTTGAGTTCTCACCGTCATCTGACACTGCAAAAACGGATTCCGTCAGTACGTCGGCCATACGCGACAATTACATCGCAAAGAAGCTGACCAAGAAGACCGGATTGTTCAGGACGAAAGAGGGCAAAAAAATATTTTCAAGTCTGTTCAGGAAATACATGTCTGTCGGGATGTTTTTCCTGATCCCCCTCACAGCGCTTATCTTTTACCTGATGTTTCGAAAAGGCACTTATTACATCCAGCATCTGGTGTTTGTCCTGCATTTGCAATCGGTGATGTTTATACTTTTTATCTTCTTTAACCTGGTTAAACTGTTAATTAACAATGGTTTTGTCTCCGCTTTAAACTTCTTGGCTTTTCTGTTCTTTCTACTCATCTGGATAAAAAAGTTTTATCAAAAAAGCTGGGGCAAAACTGTCTGGAAAGCCATCCTTTTTCTGTTTTACTTTGGTTTTATATTTGTCTTCTTTATGATAGTTGTGGCGGGTGCAACTTATTGGAATTTGTAAATTATTTTAAAGAACTTATTTCAAAAGCAAAGAGTTTTAAATGATTGATCAATATTTTGTACTTTTGTTTATAGTTGATATCATGGAATGACATATTTGTTCTTCGTGTAAAAAAAAAGAAACATCCTAGTGTAACGAATTAAAAATATTACTCATGGAAACCACAGATATAAAAATACACATCCCGCTCAATTTTAAACAAATTGTTGAAATCATCCGGCAATTACCCTATGATGAAAAGTTAAAACTAAGCGAGATATTAAGAAAAGAGACAGGGCAAAAGAAAGAGAACGATCGTGTGTTGACCCATTTCGCAAGTGAAAAAGCATTGTCGGAAGATTGGTTGTTACCTGAAGAAGATGAAGCATGGAAAAATTTGTAAAAGGTGACGTTGTTGTCATACCGTTTCCCTTTTCAGATTTGTCAAACGCCAAGAGAAGACCTGCTTTGGTTTTGGCAGATTTAAAAGGAGACGATATTATCCTTTGCCAGATTACCAGCCGGTTTGTGAAAGATAACTATTCAATTGCTTTGGAAAATTCTGATTTTGTCAAAGGTTCTTTGAACAAACCCAGCAATATCCGACCAAACCGGTTATTTACTGCTGATAAGAACATCATCATTCGTAAAACAGGAACAGTAAAAGCGGAAAAAATTGATACGATTACAGATAAGATCTGTGAAATTATGAAGTATTAATAAAGACCTTAAAATAGATCAGGTCGTTCACCGGGAGCGGCCGGATGTTTCCCCCACTGGCTTAAGCCATGTGTACCGGCCAGTGTGCGGCTAATCCGGACCAAAAGAATAACCCCAAATCCTGATTTTTATGCTTCATTCTCCAAATATAAAGATATCTTCCCATTCAAACTTATTTTTATCTTTGCCATCTATTTTAATTAAATCTAAATAAAAATGCCCTACTATCAAAAAAGGGGGAAGGTTCCCGGTAAACGACACATTACATTTCGAAAACCTGACGGCAGTCTTTATGCCGAAGAGGTGGTATCAACCGAAGGTTTTTCAAATATTTATTCCATTATCTATCATGAACATCCTCCGACAAAAGTTCTGAATATTGACAAACCTTATTCGGTTGCACCGGAAGTGGCTGTTGATGAAAACATGCAGAACCGTTCGTTCAGAGGTTTTGATTTAAAACCGGTGAACGATTTTCTTGAAAGCAGAAAAACTATTTTGTTTAACAGTGAGGTTTACATCTCGCTGGCAGCGCCACGTCATTCGATGACGGATTATTTCTATAAAAACTCGCAGGCCGATGAAATGATCTTTATTCATGAAGGCGAAGGCGTATTAAAAACTGTTTACGGTGAGTTGGCTTTTGTAAAAGGCGACCACCTCATCATTCCAAGGGGAACGGTTTACCAGTTGGCTTTTAAAAACGAACACAACCGGCTGTTCATTGTCGAAAGTTTTTACCCGCTGAACTTTCCCAAAAGATACATGAACAATTCGGGTCAATTGCTCGAGCATTCACCTTTTTACGAAAGGGACATAAAAACCCCGGAAAAGCTGGTTACACGGAATGAGACGGGTGACTTTCTGATAAAGATCAAACGCAGCGATCATATTTACCCTTATCACTATGCGACGCATCCTTTTGATGCAATAGGCTGGGACGGACACCTTTATCCGTTTGCCCTTTCCATTTACGATTTTGAGCCGTTGACCGGACGTATTCATCAGCCGCCACCGGTTCACCAGACTTTTGAAACACCGGGATTTGTAACCTGTGCTTTTGTACCCCGGCTTTATGATTACCATCCCCAGGCTATTCCAGCCCCTTATCACCACAGCAATGTGGATTCGGATGAAGTGTTGTATTATGTTGACGGCGATTTTATGAGCCGCAATGACATTCAGCGTGGCCAAATCACACTTCATCCCATCGGGATACCACACGGCCCTCACCCGGGAGCCATCGAACGGAGCATCGGGAAAAAGGGAACGGATGAATATGCTGTAATGGTAGATACGTTCAAACCGCTGAAACTGACAAAAACAGCAATGGAAATCGAAGTAAAAGATTATTTTAAAAGCTGGCTAGAATAATCACAATAAGATGAACAGACAAGCCGTTAAATTATTCTTTGTGGCACTTCGCAGCATCTTTGTGATTCTCTGTTACATAACTTTTTTACAGGGTGACACAAAGGAAACACAGAGATATTTCATCAAAACTCGCTTTCTTTCTCAATAATCTGGTCAGCAGTTTTTATAACCTTTTTTTATCTTGAATAATTTTAATAAACAATAATACCATGACAAAATCACTTCCTATCAAAGGAACAGACTATGTTGAATTTTATGTGGGAAATGCCAAGCAGGCAGCCCATTTTTACCAGTCGGCATTCGGTTTTCAGCCGGTAGCTTATGCCGGGTTGGAAACAGGACTGAAAGACAGGACGTCGTATGTACTACGTCAGGATAAGATCACTTTTGTATTAACAGCTGCACTTACGCCCGATTCGCCTGTGGCCGAACATCACCGGATGCATGGCGACGGAGTGAAAGTCATTGCTCTGTGGGTTGAAGATGCCAGGAAATCCTACGAAGAAACCGTCTCAAAAGGCGCCCGTTCATATATGGAGCCTTACACGATCAGCGACGAACATGGCGAAGTTGTGCTTTCCGGTATTTACACTTACGGCGAGACTGTTCATATTTTTGTTGAAAGAGAAAACTACAACGGCCCGTTTTTACCTGGTTTTGTTGAGTGGAACCCGGAATATCGCCCGGAAGACACAGGTCTGCTGTATGTTGACCATATTGTCGGCAATGTGGGCTGGGGCGAAATGGACCAGGTCGCAGAGTTTTACCGGACAATCATGGGATTTGACCAGTTGATCTCTTTTGACGATAAGGATATTTCTACCGAATACACAGCCCTGAAAAGCAAGGTGATGGCCAATGACAACATGCGCATCAAATTCCCGATCAATGAACCGGCCAAAGGGCTGAAACGTTCACAAATCGAGGAATTTCTTGATTTCTACATCGGTCCGGGGCCCCAACATGTTGCCATGGCGACCAACGATATCATCGCCACGATCAAACAGCAACGCGAGCGGGGTGTTGATTTTCTATACGTTCCCGAGAGTTACTACGATACGGTTTTCGACCGTGTCGGGAAAATCGAAGAAGATCTGGATATTTTGAAAAAACTGAAAATACTTATTGACAGGGATGAAGATGGCTATCTTTTGCAATTGTTTACAAAACCGGTACAGGACAGGCCGACCTTCTTCTTCGAGATCATTCAGCGTAACGGGGCCAGATCATTCGGTAAAGGTAACTTCAAAGCATTGTTCGAATCCATCGAACATGAACAGTCGTTGCGAGGGACTCTTTAAAATAACAAATTAATATGATGATAAAAGCAAATAATCCCGAATTGCGTTCCTGGATAGATGTTCCGGACGACAGTGATTTTCCCATACAGAACATCCCGTTCGGAATCATGAAACCCAAAAATGAAGAACCAAGACCTGCTACAAGAATCGGTGATATGGTAATTGATCTTTCCGTATTATGTGATTTCGGATTTTTCGATGATCTTGGGATTTCGGACATGAGCGTGTTTTATGCAACAGTACTTAATGATTTTATTGCTTTGGGGAAAACATACTGGTCGGCCGTCAGGGAACGGCTGTCGGAATTATTCAACATTGACAATGATGACTTGCAGGGCCTTGAAGAGGCAAAGAAACTGGTTCTGTTCCACGTTGATGAAGTGGAAATGATGATGCCGGTACATGTTGGCGATTATACTGATTTCTATTCCAGTATTGAGCATGCCACCAATGTTGGCAAAATGTTCCGTGATCCTGATAATGCCCTGTTACCCAACTGGAAACATATTCCCGTGGCCTATCATGGCCGCAGTTCCTCTATAGTGGTTTCAGGCGCTCAAATCCATCGTCCGAAAGGGCAGACAATGCCAGCTGATGCGAAGAATCCGGTTTTCGGCCCTTCGCGTTTACTGGATTTTGAGCTTGAAGTGGCTTTCATCACAGGCAGTAAAACAAACCTCGGTGAATCTGTTCCGGTAAATAAGGCTGAGGATTCCATTTTCGGGCTGGTGCTGTTTAACGATTTATCAGCACGTGATATCCAGAAATGGGAGTACATTCCACTCGGACCCTTTTTGTCAAAAAACTTCGGATCGGTCATTTCACCGTGGATAGTAACGCTGGAAGCGCTGGAACCTTTCAGGACAAAAGGGCCGAAGCAGGATCCGCCGGTGCTGCCTTATTTAAAATCCACAGGGAAGAAAAATTTCGACATCAACCTGGAAGTATTCATCAAACCTGCTAAAGGGGAAGAAACACGGGTGACGCGCTCCAACTTCAAATATCTCTATTGGAACATGGCTCAGCAACTGGCCCATCATACTGTGAACGGATGCAACATCAACCCGGGAGACATGTGTGCCTCGGGAACCATTTCAGGAGCTACGCCCGATTCTTACGGCTCAATGCTTGAACTGACCTGGCGGGGAGAAAAACCAATAAAATTAAATGACGGCTCCGAGAGAAAATTTATACAGGATAACGATACGGTAATCTTCAGGGGCTATGCTGAAAATGAAGATGTCAGGATCGGATTCGGCGAATGTGTGGTAAAAATTTTACCGGCAACAAATTAAAACGAAACAATGAAGGAAATAACTCCAGGTGAGATCGGCCATCAGGATCTGCATAAGATCCTTCTCGGCGGCATTGCTCCGCGCCCTATTGCTTTTGCCAGTACTATAGACAGGGAAGGGAACCCGAACCTTTCTCCTTTCAGCTTTTACAATGCCTTCGGAGTGAATCCTTCCACGCTCATATTTTCACCTTCGCGCCGAGGGCGTGACAATACCATAAAACATACGCTTGAGAACATCAGAGAAGTACCCGAAGTCGTTATCAACACGGTAACTTACGATATGGTTCATCAGATGTCATTGTCCAGTACCGAATACCCGAAAGGGGTCAATGAATTCGTCAAAGCCGGGCTTACCCAGGTTGAAAGCCGGAAAGTGAAACCGTTCCGGGTAAAAGAGTCGCCGCTGCAATTCGAATGCAGGGTGCGGGAAGTGATCGAGACCAGCGGAAAACCGGGCTCGGGAAACCTTGTTATTTGCGAGATCGTGCTGATCCACATTGACGAAAATATTCTTGATAAAAACGGTATAATAGACCCTGACAAAATTGACCTCGTGGGCCGGATGGGTGGTAATTATTACGTCCGTGCTTCCGGGAGTGCCGTATTTGAAATACCCAAACCGCTGACCACACTGGGAATCGGTGTGGACAGTTTGCCCGAATCAGCCCGTTTAAGCAAAGTGCTTACCGGAAATGATCTTGGCCAGTTGGGTAATCTGGAAAAGATGCCTTCGCCAAAAGAAATCGAAGAGATGAAAAACACCCATGAATTCCGTGAACTGCATGGGGACTTGGAACGACTACACAGGCATGTAAAATCCCTGATTAACTCGGGCAAGGCATGGATCGCTCTGAAACTGCTGATGGCTGCAGATGATTAATCGGTTCATTTTATAGCGGTTATCCTCATGCGGGTAGTTTTGTTTCCGCCGGATTGAAAACGCTGACAGTTTTTTCGGCAAGTGAAGTCGCTGTTACATCTGCTTTTTGAAGAATCAAGGTTTTGTCATGTATAAATGACGAAATATATATTTTGAGCGTATTTGTCATGTATGACTGACAATTTTTATTGGTATTCGGTTATCAGCACATGCGCGTGATTGGTGAAAAGGAAATCGGTTTTACTTCTTCCTGAAAACAACAATCCGGTACTGCCAGAGCC
>JAADID010000254.1 GCA_013151505.1 Chlorobiota bacterium
TTCCTCCAACTCCTTCACAATGGCATTTTTCAGTACACCGTTGCCAACACCGTGTATAAAAGTCACCTTCCGGTAATCATTTTTTATCGCGCTTTCCAGCATTTTACGAAAATAATTCATCTGGATAGCAAACATATCCTGATTGGACATTCCTGCAATATTTTCAACCAACTCACCGATATGCAGGTCAACAACCGCTTCATCGAATTTTGTCCTGTGTTTTCCGATCAGTGGTTTTTCCTTTATCTGCCTGGCTTCAGATGCCTGGCCGTGATAATCGTATTTTCGGGATTCTTCGTTTTCCGAAACAGCCTGCAACGTGCTTTCAGGAGCCAGACTCAACAAAAGCGCTTTCCCCTGAACAAGCGTGTTGCTCCGGTAGTTGTTTTCTTTAAAGAAACGGTTGGGTCTGATCCTGATTTCCGTATGAACAGGCAACAAGACCTTTCGCGGCGAATCGCTGTGAAACATGAACTGTATGTAGCCTGAACACCAGTTTTCTATTTCTTCGCGGGTTATGGTCTCTAACACAACCCTGGTATCCTTTTCCAGCGATCCGTAATCCACACCTTTTAATTCGCCGTTCTGAATAAGAAAAAGGTTGTATAAAAGCTCATAGGAGGTATGGTTTAACAAGACCACATCCAGATCGCCGGTCAATACCCATTGCTGATCATGAGGCTCAAAAGCGAGGTAAATTCCTTTTTCTTCTTTGACAGTTCCCCAGGGATTGATCTCGCTTATATTCGAAGGTTCGGGTTCCTTTTCAGTATCTTGTTTTTCCTTCGTTTCTTTGGCCCTGGGAACAAAATCAAAATCAACATCTTCTTCCGCCTCCATGGCTCTGAAATCGGGAATAAGCTCCGAGGATAATACCGGTATTTCAAAACCGTCATCGGTCTCCACTTTCACCAGTTTACTGTCAATAATTGCCTTTATTACACCGCCCCCGCGTTCATTCAGGAAGGTAACTTTGTTGCCAACTTTAAAACGCATATCTCAACTTTTGTCAGTGAGCGAAAATACAGTTTTTACGGAGATTCTAATAATAAATAAAAAGTTATTTAGAATTGTTTCTACGAAATTTATGTGATATAAGTCATAAATTTTATCACTTTTGCACAAATCGTTTTTCGAGCATGAAAAAAGGTATTTTCTCTATTCCCGGCCTTTAAAAATAAAGTATAAAAAACCAGGGCAAAAAGGTCGTAAAGGCATGATAATTGCACCAAATGACACAATCCGGAAAACACAGAACCAATTTAAAATGAAAAAGACAATCTTTGAAATTAATTCGTACATTTTGTTAATCCTTTTCACGGGAATTATTTTGCTTGTCGCATCATGCAACAATAACAACAACCCCCAGCCTGAAGAAAAACCGGGTAAAATTGTTTTTCAGTTCGCACACAGAATTGACGGACAACCTATCCGGTTTGATAGTTTGATGTATGTTAATGCCGCCGGGAACCACTACCTGGTCAATGAGATACAATGGTTTTTATCAGATGTTGCCGTTCATAAAAATAACGACAGCACACTACTTGATAAGTGGGAAGACATCCATTATGTGGATACCGACATAGAATCAACATGGACTTATGAATTAAAAGATGATATTCAATCAGGTACGTATGATTCCATCAGTTTTACTTTCGGAATAAGTGAAGCAAAAAACAAGTCCCTGATGTTTGTCAACCCGCCTGAATCCATGATGTTCTGGCCCGAGCATCTCGGTGGCGGCTACCATTACATGAAACTCAACGGGAAATGGCTGGACACACTGAATCAAATCTCGCCCTTTAATTTTCACCTCGGCATCGGGCAAATCTACTATTCTTTTCCCGATTCAGTTGAGCGCTTTGTTCAAAACTATTTCAGGGTCAGGTTACCCAACTCCGGATTTGAAATAAAAGAGAATGAAACAAAGACGTTTACCATTGTCATGAATGTGGAAAACTGGTTTCAAAACCCAAATGTATTTGATTTTAATTATATGGGTAGCAAAATCATGCAAAACCAGGATGCTATGCACGCTGCATGCGAGAACGGATGGGATGTATTTACGGTTGAATTTAAAAAATGAGATATAAACCCACCCCCGGCCCCTCCGGGGAGGGGAGTTGGGGCTATGAAACACAATATGACCTGTTTACAAAAGTTAAATAACCGGAACCATAAAAAATCCCCTCCCGGGAGGGGACTAAGGAGTGTGTCAAATTTTTACATAAAAAATGAAACGAAAAATACTCCCATATAATCCAAAATTAAAATCACTTGCAAAGGCATTAAGAAAGAATATGACATTTGCAGAAGTATTACTTTGGAATGAATTGAAGCAAAAGAAGATGCGGGGTTATGATTTTGATCGTCAGCGCCCAATTAAAAATTATATTGTTGATTTTTACTGTAAGGATTTAATGTTGGCAATAGAGATTGATGGAATAAGTCATATATCACAAGAAGCCATTGAGGACGATGAACTCAGACAAAACGAACTTGAAGAACTTGATATTTCATTTTTACGATTTGATGATGAGGAAGTGAGAAATAATATTGACAATGTAATCAGAGTTATTGAGGGGTGGATTGAGGATTGGGAGGAAAAACATCCGGAACTGGATTATCCGGGAAGGGTAAAAAGTAGTAAAACCCACCCCCGGCCCCTCCGGGGAGGGGAGTTGGGGCTATGAAACACAATATAACATGTTTACAAAAGTTAAATAACCGGAACAATAAAAAATCCCCTCCCGGGAGGGGACTAAGGGGTGGGTCAA
Source organism: Chlorobiota bacterium (assembly GCA_013151505.1). Classification (GTDB taxonomy): domain Bacteria; phylum Bacteroidota; class Bacteroidia; order Bacteroidales; family F082; genus JAADID01. The sequence continues at coordinate 2,778 of JAADID010000254.1, forward strand.
AAAAACAATCTGATTTTTTATGAATAACAGGAGATTAACAAAATGAAAAACACCGATAAAACAACAAACACATTGTGTATTTTTCTGACCCGGAGGAACAGAGCCGGGTTGTTCGTGAGGTGCTCTTCCCTTTTTCTTATTGCTTTTATATTGCTTGTTTCATCCTGCAAAGAAACCCCGCAGGAAGAACCTTATACTCCCACCCCCTATCAGATTGAAATCCCGTTTGGTTTTCCCAACAAGCTGAACATTCCCGAAGACAACCCCATGACGGTGGAAGGCGTTGAACTGGGCCGATATCTTTTTTATGACGGTCGTTTTTCGGGACGTACCGATCCTGATTCACTGATGACCTGTGCTACCTGCCACCGTCAGGAAAGATCATTTGAAGCCGGAATTGACAGTCCCATGTTTCCGGGAGGACACCCGCATGGAATTACCGGCATCCCAACCCCTCATGTGATGTTGCCCATGATCAACCTCGTGTGGAATTTTAACGGATATGGCTGGAGCGGATTCTTGTATCCCGACAATCCTGATGTAAACATGAGGAATATCGAAGATTTTGTCAGGCTGGCCGTATTAGCCAAACATGAAATAGATGGGGATACGGCGAGAACGGCAGCCCTTTTTCAATCCATCCCAGGTTATCCCGAATTGTTCAAAAAGGCATTTGGGAGCGACAAGGTTACCTTCAAAAATATAGAACGCGCCATAGCCCAGTTTGTCAGGACCCTGATCTCGGCTAACTCAAAATTTGACAAATACATGCGGGGCGAAGTTCAGCTCACCCAATCGGAACTCAACGGTTATGTACTTTTTACCACGGAAGAAGGCGCCGACTGTTTCCACTGCCACGGTGGTTTCGGCAATCCGCTGTTTACCACCAACCTGTTCTATAACAACGGGAAAGATACGGTATTTACCGACCCCCTGGATCATTACAGCGTGACCCATGACCCCATGGATATCGGCGCTTACAAAGCCACTACCCTACGTAATATCGAAGTAACAGGACCTTACATGCATGACGGACGGTTTAAAACCCTCGAAGAAGTCATTGAATTTTACTCACATCATGTAAAATGGTCGCCTTCCATCAGCCCGTTGATGCACCATGTGATCACAGGCGGTATCCAACTTACACCTTCCGAAAAACAGGATCTGCTGAATTTTATCAAGACGCTCCGCGACGATGATTTCATGACAAATCCGGATTTTGCAAGGCCTGAAAAATTTCCTGACCAACAATGAACAATAATCCGGATTATGTTCTAATTTTGCGCCTTTCAAAAATTAAAATAACATTTCAAAAATGAACCTACACGAATATCAGGGCAAATCCATTTTAAAAAGTTACGGCGTTTCGGTCCCTGACGGGATCGTTGCCTCTTCGCCCGAAGAAGCCTTTAACGCTGCAAAAGAGATACAAAAACATACAGGATCCGATAAATGGGCCGTAAAAGCCCAAATCCATGCCGGTGGACGGGGAAAAGGCGGCGGTGTTAAAATAGCCAAAAGTCTTGACCAGGTCAGGGAATATGCCGATCAGATCATCGGGATGCATCTTGTAACCCCGCAAACCAAAAAGGAAGGGAAGCTCGTCCGCAAAGTACTCGTGGAACAAAACATTTATTACGAAGGCCCTGATAAGGTAGAGGAATATTATCTGAGTATCCTGCTCAACAGGGACAAGAGCAAAAATATGGTAATGTATTCACCGCGGGGGGGGATGAACATCGAACAGGTGGCCGAAGAAACCCCTGAAGAGATCTTCACTGAAGTGATTGACCCGCTGGTAGGGCTTACCGGTTTTCAGGCACGGCGCATTGCCTTTAACCTGGGTTTGAGTGGCGTTGCTTTTAAAGAAATGGTGAAGTTTTCGCTGGCGCTTTACAAAGCTTACAAGGGGGCAGATGCCAGCCTGTTCGAGATCAACCCGGTAATAAAAGCGGCTGACGGACGTATTTATGCTGCCGACTCGAAAGTGACGATTGACAACAATGCCCTGTTCCGCCACAAAGACATAGCCGCCATGCGCGACATCGCTGAAGAAGATCCGTTGGAAGTGGAAGCCGGACGCTTTGACCTGAACTACGTGAAACTGGACGGCAATGTAGGTTGTATGGTAAACGGCGCCGGGCTGGCCATGGCCACCATGGACATGATCAAAATGTCGGGCGGAAACCCGGCCAACTTCCTGGATGTAGGCGGAACTGCCGATGCCAAGCGTGTGGAAGAAGCTTTTCGTATCATCCTGAAAGACCCCAACGTGAAAGCCATCCTGCTCAACATCTTTGGCGGTATTGTCCGTTGTGACCGTGTGGCGCAGGGTGTAGTTGATGCTTATAATAATATCGGTGATATCCCTGTACCGATCATCGTCAGATTGCAGGGCACCAATGCCGAGGAAGGGAAAGAACTGATTGACAAATCGGGGCTTCAGGTACACTCGGCAATCCGGTTGGAAGACGCAGCTAATCTGGTGAACGAAGTGCTGAGTTAATATTCGGGAAAGAAGAATTGCGTAAGGTTGCTTTTACAGGAAGGTTTTTTTCCGGTTTTTAAAAATCATTGTTAAAATCCCGGAAAGAGATTAATACTTGAATATTTCATTCAATCCTTTCTTCAGCGTTTCAAGCTCGTCATCAGTGATGCTTCCGATTTTTTTTACCAACCGCTCTTTCGATATTGAACGGATATGAAAAATCAGTATTTCCGAAATTTTTTCAAGCCCGTTTTCCGGATTGGGATTTACAACAGGGTTGCCTTTGTAATTCTTGATTTTTGTGGTTAAAGGACAGGCGATCACAATATTCAGGTACTTATTCAACAGGTTCCCGCTAACGATTACCACCGGACGATAACCGGCCTGCTCACTGCCTATTAGCGGATTCAGTTCGGCATCTCTGTTTCATTCATCCAACTGCTGTGAATAATCATCCATCCCCTCTTCTGCAATTATCATAATATCCGCATCGCGGGCAGCACGTTTAAAGGACCGGATATATTCATTTTTGCTATATCGCTTTTTCAGATAATCGGAAATGGAAGGGACTTTCAAAAGCTGTTTTTGTTTTTCGGGATCAAGTTTTATGTCTTTATTTCCCATTATCAGCGACTCGAATGGTATCCCAAGATATCTGTTCAGTAAAACAATCATTTTCATGGTCAACGGCCTTTTGTTGTTCAGCACTTCGGAGACCCTTGTTTTTCCGCCAAATAACGGAGCCACGTCAGACTGCTTCAGACCCATCTGTTCCATCCTGAATATGATGGCTTCTACCGGATGCGGAGGTTTAATGGGATAATGTTCCCGTTCAAATTTTTCTATCAGCAACGATAACAGCTCCATTTCTTCACCTTCGGGACTTTCAGGTTCTATCGGATTGTCCGAGCTGTGAATCAGTTCATAGATTCTTTCACAGGCCTCATCGTATTCCTTTTCTGTTTTTATGACTTTAATTTTCATATCGTATTTTTAATGCGTCAATTTTATCGTATTCTTCGTGTGTACCAAACCAGACAATGAAAACACATTTCAGTTTGTATTCGACATCAACAATCAGCCGGTAATCATTCCCCTTGATATTGAAAACCACTCGTTTTGAACTCAGAATGCTTGCATTCCTGTATTTTGCCTTCAGATCATTTGAATTACTCCAATCGGAATACCTTACTTCATAAACCCAGGCCGTTAAAGATTTTCCGGCAGGCTTATATTTTGCCTTTTTGATATACCGCTTTATTGTTTGCTCTTTAATGATCCTCATTCATTTGCAAATATAACAAAAGTTACCAAATATGGTAACCCCCAATTCTTACAAAATCCGGCCTTGACATTTTGTGTTATTTTTCATAAAATTGCATGGCTCAAATAAAAATCAAACTACTATGAAAAAGTTCAGTATTTTCGTTACAATGCTGCTCCTCGCAGCTTTTGCAAACCCCGTATTTTCACAAGGATTTCAGGCTCCTTCACCCGGGAAAGCCGTTGTTTATTTTGTAAGGGTATCCGGCTGGGGTTCAGGCGTTACCTTCGAGTTTTTTCTTGGGGACAAATACATCGGGGCTTTTAAAGGGAAAAATTACATGCGGTACGAATGTGATCCCGGTGAAAATTTATTCTGGGCTTCTTCGGAGAACAAGGAATTCCTGACTGCCGACCTGAAAGCAGGAGGCATTTACATTGTGATCGTTGATGTGATCGAAGGTTTCTGGAAGGCGCATGTGGGATTAACGCCTGTGGATGAAACCAAACCCGACCTGCTTGAGCGTGCAAAAGCGCTGGTCAATAAAAAACCGCCCGTGGTTACCCCGCAGGCAAAGATCGAGAAAATGAACAATAAGCTGAAAAAGTTCATCAGCGAGGAACTGTCACATTATGAGCAGGTAACCAAAAACAAATACAATTTCCATCACATTTCACCGGAAATGGCCATTCCGTTGGAGAAGCTGAAGGATTGAAAATAGAAACCGGTAATCGGAAAATGGGAATTTAGGGTCAGTTGCAGATTGCCTCCGGCAATGTACCTCGTGTACCTCCCATTAATTATTTTACATTATTCAAATTGATCAATTCATTTTAACGGAGGTCGTGGTTGTTGTCCCGGAAATGGTTGCCGGGACTTTTACGCCGTTTTGTTCAATATCCATTCGTATTTCCTGGTCAATTTTCGATTCGATAAGCCAGCCGGTTTCAGTATTCACGATCATCTCCCCTTTCTGGGTTCCGTCCATTTTCATGTCAATGTCTTCCACGGTATTCGCCGTAATTGTCCCGTCAATTCCCAGCGTAGCTTTCTTACCGGATACTTTCAGTAAAGTATATTTCACTTTCACTTTCATATCACTTGTTTTCAGAGGGGAAATCTCTGTTTCCCAACTATCCCCTATTTTTACTTTGTGATCGGGATAGGTGCCGAACTGCATTCCGCTGCTCAGGTTATTCGATAAATTATCATTCTCAACCAGTTCGCTCATATTGACTTTGAGCATATTGCCCTTTTTATCCATCACGACGTAATACGACTTATCAACCATCGCTCCCATTGTTTCAGCAATTTTGGCAACCATCGGGTTTTGTGCCGTAGCCGGATCGTCCGAATCATAGACAAGCTGCATCCCGAATATGCTCTGAACCATTTTTATTTTTTTGATCTTTGATTCTATTTCCATGCTGTCGCGGCTTACCTCCGCAACGGTAGAAATTAATTTAAACTCAATATTCTGATTCAGGGCCATCGTCTGACCATTGGCATCAAACGTAATATCCTGATCGGTGACAATGTGATAATCATATTGATCGCCGGTGGAAACATCATACTTCAGGTCAATACTTTTTTGTGAAAAAACAGACAGCGAAGAGAATAAAAACACCACTGCCAGGGTCAGATTCATTTTAAGAAAATTCATATTAAAATATTTAAAAGGTTAGTTAAAAATCAGGGTTTTCGTCTTCCGTCATTTCATTGAGGCGCGATTGAAATGTAGTGATTCCCTGTGCCGGGTCGGGGCTGTCGTATTCGCCTGTTGCTGCATTTTCATCGTAATCCTCAAACCGGGCAAAGGTATCAATAAACCGCAGTTTAACCGCGCCCGTCGGACCGTTACGATGTTTGGCTATGATAACTTCCGCCATCCGTTTGGTGGAATGGCCTTTTTCATCTTCCGTTATGCCATAATATTCGGGTCTGTAAATAAAAAGCACCAGGTCGGCATCCTGCTCAATGGCGCCCGATTCGCGCAAGTCGGAGAGAATCGGCCTTTTTGATTGTCCCGGGCGGGTTTCAACGGCACGACTCAACTGTGAGAGGGCAAGCACCGGAATATCAAGCTCTTTGGCGAGGGCTTTCAGTGAACGTGAAATCTGGCTGATCTCCTGTTCGCGGTTCCCTTTGTTGTCTCCCCCACCCGACATCAGTTGCAGGTAATCAACAAACACCATTTCGATGTTGTGCTGTTGTTTCAGCCGGCGGCATTTGGCCCTCAATTCAAAAATGGTCAGTGCGGGCGTATCATCTATAAATATTTTGGCGGTGATCAGATTTTTGATCTTGTCGTGCAGTTGTTCCCATTCGTAATCGGCCAGTTCTCCTTTTTTCAGTTTTTCGGATTTCAGCTCGGTTTCACTGGCAATCAACCTTGTTACAAGTTGTACTGCCGACATCTCCAGCGAAAAGATGGCTACCGGTTTTTCAAATTCCACAGCCACGTTGCGTGCCATTGTGAGGGCAAGGGCTGTTTTGCCCATGGAGGGACGGGCAGCGAGGATGATCAGGTCCGATTTTTGCCAACCCGATGTAATCCGGTCCAGGCTGACAAAACCCGATGGGACGCCCCGCAAATGGCCTTTTATGTTTTTAGCCGCTTCAATGTCTTCGATGGCTTGTTTGATCAGCGAATTCATATCTTCCCAGTTCCTCCGGAGATTAGTCTCGGAGACGGAAAAAAGACCCTGCTCCGCTTTGTCCAGCAAATCGAAAACATCGGTAGTCTCTTCATAAGCATCTTTGATGATCTCCGAAGAAATACTGATCAACTCCCGCTGGATGTGTTTCTGTAATACAATCCTGGCGTGAAATTCAATGTTGGCCGTGGAAGCAATCCGGCTGGTCAGCATGGTAATGTAATAAGGACCACCGACCATTTCCAGCATCCCCTTGCTTTTCAGCTCATTGGTGACGGTTAAAATATCAACCGGCTCCGATCTGGCAAAAAGATCGCGAATGGCTTCAAAGATCTTCTGGTGTATTTCTTTATAAAATACTTCGGGTTTGAGGATGTCAATCACGGCTGCAACGGCATCCTTTTCCAGCATCATGGCACCCAGTACGGCTTCTTCAAGATCAACGGCCTGGGGTGGGATTTTGCCATGCTCCAGATAGGGCTGGTTTAATTCTTTTTTTACTTTTCCCACAGATGTTTTACGGTTACTCTTGGTGGCGTCTTCCATGCGGTCAAAATTAAGAATTAAGCAAAAGTCATCTCAAATTGTTAATAACTATTTTCGTTGTGCCTGACGGCTGCAATGTCCGATAAAATCACAGGGGTAAGGTTCGTAACAATGAGGCCCCATTGGAATATCCGGCGATTTATCCAGCGTCAAAGTTTCTTTCTCCCTGATTACCTGTTCTTTGATAAAATCCTGCAAGGGCAGGATGCGGTTGAGCACATTTTCACGGATAAACAATGGTTCAAGATTTTCATATTCGTCAAGCTTTTCATAATCCATTTCTTCGCTGGCATAGACAATGAAAAAATTTTCGAGCGGCATACCCGAATTTGTGATCACGTAATATTGGAAAGCAGCATCCAGAAGAAAAGTATCTGAAATCTTATAGGAGCTTTTTACTTCATAAGCATGCCATTTCCCGTTTTCCCTGACCAGGATATCCAGAAAAACAAGCAGTCTGTCAAATTGAAAACCCGCTTCGTATAAAATATCGTATGTATTGCCCCGGATGGCTTCCTGTGTTTCCAATAACGCTTTCCGGTAAAGAGCGGGTGATCTGGGACCCATATCAATTCCTCCCGGAAAAAGCTTCTGTGCCAGCGATCCCACTTTGTGCCCCCGCCTGAATACGGCCAGTTGTTCGGGACTCAGTTTATCCCTTAAAAACGGACGCTTTTTGTTTAGATACAACGACTTGAGACACTGTGTACCCCGGATGAACGTGGATTTGGATAGCAGGTGTTTTTCCATGTGATAAATTTAGGAAATATATAAACGCTGCGAATCGAAATGTTGTTGTCCCGTTATAAAACACGGTAAAATATTTCAAATGCCGGGATAAAGCATCCTTTTCTCAAACGAAACCGAAAAATGTAATTGTTTGTTTTGATTGTTCAACCGGTTAATGTCGAGATGTTAAAAAGAAAAGAATCAGGTATTTGCTTTTTTATACTTTTGTTTGCGAAATAAATTCCTTTGATCACTTTCAAAAGCGAACAGGATGATGTCACATGAATTATTGACTTTTTCGATCAGCGTCTTCACCGGTTTTTTTGCCATTATGAATCCCATTGGAAACGCCCCGATCTTTCTTGGAATGACAGAGGGGTTCAGCGATAGGGAAAAGAAAAAAATTGCCAAGATTTCGACTTTAACGGCATTTTTGATTGTTACTTCTTTTATCGTTATGGGCAACCTTATTTTTATGGCATTCGGCATTACGATCCCTGCTTTTAAGATTGCCGGCGGAATACTCGTGTTTTATGTTGGCTTTGAGATGCTTCAATCGAAAAAATCAACCATTCACCGTCAGCGGAAACCCGAAGGCGATAAAGACACGGCTGACGAGAATGAATCTAACACGGATATTGCTGTAACACCATTGGCTATTCCTATTCTGGCAGGTCCGGGAACCATCGTTACGGCAATGAATTATATCACAAAAGGAGATTACATCAGAACGGGTATTGTCATTGCGATCTTTGCCTTAATGATCGTGCTGACTTATTTGGCATTTATCGGTAGTGAAAAGATCATTGAAAAAGTTGGAAAAGGACTTATCGCGGTCATTTCAAAACTTATGGGGTTGATTCTGACCGTTATCGGAGTTGGAATGCTTGTTGACGGCATAAAACTTTCTTTCGGAGTTTGATGTTCAGGGCTGATGACACAAAAATCCAAAATTCCGAATCTCAAATTCCATATCCTCAGTTCCCCGAAATTACAACATTTTCTTCCTTGATCAGTGGCATCCCCATATACCGCCTTAAAAGCTGGGCTACGGTCAACGTATCTTTCTGGCAGTAGGTTACAATGCGTGAAAGATCTTTTTCCTTCCAATAGACCTGTCCGACCATGCTGCCGTCAATATCGTCTTTGGGTGTGGGAATGTCAAAAATGGCTGCGAGCAAATCCAGTGAGGTGTAATGCTTGTAATCGCCGAATTTCCACAATTCCATGGTATCGAGGTGCCTGATTTCCCAGGGTTTTTTACCGGCCATTTTCAATATTTCCGGCAATTCGATACCGTTCACCAGCATCCTGCGGGCCAGATACGGAA
>JAADID010000009.1 GCA_013151505.1 Chlorobiota bacterium
GGTAAATGGAGATGGACATGCGGGTCAATGCCACCCGGTATGATGTACCTGTCTTTGGCGTCAATGACAACGGTCTCTTTATAATGAGCAGATAGTGAAGGTTTTATTTCTGATATTTTGCCATCAACCATTAGAATGTCTGCCATTGTGCTTTTGTCGGCATTTACGATTGTCCCGTTTTTAATCAGCAGGTTCATAGTCGGTGTTTCTGTTATTCGATTTCCGTTAACGTTTTTATGTACAGATCATTTTCTGTATTAACAAATCCAATCTTTTTCAGATATCTGGCGTGTTTGGGACTCTGCCCTTTTGAAATAATTTTTCGGTAACCGCTTTTCAGGAATTCATCTTTCAGGTTGTAATACACAAACTTGCCGTTTTTATAATCCCTGTATTCGGGAACGACATAATCCAGTCCGACCACCAGAGCATCGTTGTTTTCAGGATGCGCCAGGAAAATGCCTGCAATGTTTGTGTTCCGGAGAATAAAAAAACTGATGGTATTCAATTCCGGTTTATAGGTGAAACCGGGAAAGAATTTTTGAATGTCTTTTTTGTGGAATTCCAGGAAACGGATAAGATAGCGGTTATCACTCCTGATTTCAAGTATCTCGAAAAGCTCTTTTTTTGAATATATCCTGATAAGGTAGAAGATATCCACCGAAACGATGAAGCCATTCAGCAAGGCAACCGGAATGGCATGAATCAGTAGCCCGTAAACGGCAAATGTGGATGCTCCGAACAGATTTATCCACCTGAATTTCACAATTGAGTTCATCGTCATGGATAAAGCAATGATCGCCGAAGCTGCATAACCAATCCACTGTAAATAATGTGCTTCCATTCAATCTTTTCTTTTAGTTTATTATTTGCCTGATATCATTTTACTCCACAAATGCAGCGCCTGTTCCTTTGAAAAACCGTTGATCTCTTCTTCATTGACAGTCAGTAGTTTTTTATCCCTGACAATCAATTTTCCGCTGGAAATGACATCCCTGACATGACAGGAGGAAAGACCGAAAATGAAATGCGAAAGGAAGTTCTCTTTATTGAACGGGGTGGGGGTGGGGTAATCCAGTACCACCAGGTTGTTTTCCCCGTCGCCGCTGAACCCGTTATGTGACAGGTATTTGTGCACATTCCGTAAACGTGCATAAGCTGCCCGGAAATCAATGTTGTCAAAGCGCTGTCCTGCAAAATAGGCCTGTTGAGCACTGCGAAGCATGTCGCTGTGCATGCCGTCGGTACCCAGCATGATCCGCTCACCAAGCCCGTTTCCGTTGAAATAACCCACGTTATTGTTCAGGTTGCTTTCCATATTTTCCACAACCCATGCTTTTGAAATTCGAACCAACTCACGTTCTTTCTCATCGAGGTGCAGGCAATGTGCCAGGATGGTTTTTTGGGAATTCAAAATTCCGTAATCATTCAGCCGCTCAATGACCCGTTTCCCGTATTTCTTCCGGCTGTCTTCTTCATCGAGTAAATCTTCCGCCACATGGATGTGGATGCCCGATTGCATTTTTTCCATCATTTCCGCCGCTTTCTTCAGGGTTTCATTTCCCACCGTAAAAGATGCATGCAGCCCCACAAGTCCCTGCTTTTTTTGCAAATAATTACCGGTTTCGGACAGTCCGGCTTCAGCTTTTTCAATGCCGTCCCTGTCGGAGATTTCGTAACACAGCAGATGACTGATGCCAACTTCCTCAAAGGCCTCTGCAATGATGTTTAGAGAGCCCTCAATGCTGTTTGGCGAGGCATGGTGGTCAATGACGAAAGTGGCTCCGGCTTTGGCGCAGGCCATGGCTGTGACCAGCGCACTGGCTTTGATACTTTCCCTGTCGAGGGCTTTATCAAGCGACCACCAGATGTATTGCAGAATTTCCAGAAAGTTCTGCGGCAACTTTTCCGGAGCAGGCATTCCCCTTGCCAAAGCGGAGTATGCATGATGATGCCCGACGGCAAAAGATTTGGTTACATATTTTCCGGTGCAGTCAAGTGTTTCATAATCCTTTTCTTCAGGAAATTTATCAGTAAACCGGATGGCACCGTTCGTGCCCCCGGTAACCAGAATATGGGTTTCCCTGAATTCCAGGGTTCTCCAGTCGATGTATGTTGCGTTTTTCAGTAATAAATCCATGTTACTGTTTTTTCTCTGTGAACCCCCACGTCTTCTGTGAGGAACTTTGTGGAATAACTATTTTTTGCTAACTGTGAAAACATCAAATTTACATAAAGAAATAGTATAACCAGAAGATTTTGCTTTATGCCCCCAATTGAATTGTCTTTTCCGGCTAATATTATTATATTTGTAAAAACGTATGGCAATTTGCAAAGTGGTAGGTGAAACATGAGCCCAACAGTTTTGAGGATAAAAGGGTACAGATTTTTCTTTTTTTCCAGAGAAGAAGAACGAATGCATATTCATGTTTTATCAAATGAAGGAGAAGCGAAGTTTTGGCTTTTCCCTGAAATCCGGATTGTAAAAAGTCATAAGTTTTCAAGTAAACAAGTGAAAGAAATAGAGGAAATTATAAAAGAACATCACGATGAGTTTGTTAACGCATGGAGAAAATATTTTAGCAGTTGAAGTAACCAATATCTCTGCTCATGGATTTTGGTTGCTGGCCGGAGGAAAAGAGATGTTTTTGCCTTTTGATGAGTTTCCGTGGTTTAAAAATCAGACGGTGAAATCAATCACAAATGTTAAAGAAGTGACACCCGGTCATTTCTACTGGCCTGATATTGATGTTGATTTGACAGTGGAGATGATTGAACATCCTGAACATTTTCCTTTAAAAGCCAAAACGGAATGATTGTACAAGCAGGCCATAATGTTCCAATAATTCTTTGTGAACCTCCGCGCCTTCTCCGTGGAGCTTTGTGCAATAGCTATTACACAAAGAAACACAAAGGAAACACAAAGTGACACGGAGATGTTAAAATTTCATTTTCTTTTTAATGGCAAACGCGTTCTTTTCACCCCGTCATAAGTGTACATCGCATTGGCAATGGCTGCCGCCGTGGGCACCATGCCGATCTCGCCGATCCCTTTTGCACCGTATGGGCCAACAGGGTCGGGAACCTCAACGGGTTTGACTACAATTTCAGGTGTTTCATGTGCACGTAAAATCCCCAGATCACGCATCCTGTCCGTAACCAGAAATCCGTCTTTCATAGGTAACTCTTCCGTTAAAGCATAACCGATACCCATGTGGACACCACCCTCGATCTGCCCTTCAAAAAGCATGGAATTCATTACCTTACCGCCGTCATGGGCAGCCACGATCCGGCTGATGTTGCCTTTGTCATCCAGAATGCACACCTGTGCTGCATATCCGTAAGAGTAATGGGTGATCTGTTCTTCCACATTGCTGCCCGGCTCCGTAGTCCAGTCACATACATATTCCCCTTTGTAAACTTTTCCCTTAAGCTGCTTCAATCCAAGAGTTTGCAAGTCTTCTTTCAGCGATTTTGCAGCATTGATCACTGCCAGTCCGACAAGTGCCGTTGCCCGTGATGAAGTGGTCATCCCTGTTTTGACCTGGGCTTCCGTATCAACGACAACTTTGATGATATCAGGAGAGATGCCGGTTTCTTCGCAAAGGGTTTGCAGTGCCATGTTGTGCACGCCCTGTCCCATCTCTGTCCAGCCGTGATGCAAACGAACTTCCCTATCTGATATAATCTCAATTTTTACGGTGGAACTGTCAATCATCCCGTTACCCACACCAGAGTTCTTGATGGCGCAAGCAATGCCTGCATACTTTGCTTTACGAAAATCGTCTTTCACAGCTTCGAGGCAGGCTTGGATTCCAGTGCCGAATAACTTTTGACCGGTTGCTGTTTTTAAACCATCCGTAAGGGCGTTGTCATATCGGAACTGCCATCGGTCAAAATTGCCTTGCAAACATAAATCGTCAATACAACTTTCTAAAGCAAAAGCCACCTGGGGCACACCGAATCCGCGCATGGCACCACAGGGGATGTTGTTGGTATAAACCGTTTTGGCTTCAATTTGAACATTGGGGATATAGTAGCCACCGGCCGCATGTCCCGCAACGCGTTCCAGCACTTTGGTTCCTACGGAAGCGTAAGCTCCCGTATCACCGATCGCTTTCAGTTTTAAAAAAGTGAGTTTGCCCTGTGCATCGGCCCCTATCTCCATATCCATAAAAATGGGATGTCGTTTGGGATGTAGCCGGATGGACTCCTGCCGCGTGAGTGTCAGTTTTACCGGTTTTTTCATCAGCCAGGCAAACAGGGCGGTCTGTCCCTGGATGCTCAAATCTTCTTTCCCGCCAAACCCGCCACCGTTGGGGACAAGGATTACATGTACTTTTTCTTCGGGAATACCCAAAATCATAGCCACCTGCCTCCGGTCTTCATAGACTCCCTGTCCCTGGCTGTAAAGCTTAATACCTTCTGTTCCGTCAGGTAGGGCAACAGCAGCCTCTTTTTCCAGAAACCCGTGTTCCACACGTTGCGTCTCAAATTTACCTTTGGCGATGTACTTCGTTTTCTTTCGCACCTTTTCCGGATTGCCAACCGTGAACTGCGTTGTGCTGAAATGGTTGGGGCGGTCGGGATGGATGGGGTGGCTGTTGATGGCTTTAAAAACGTCGGTTACCGGCTTGTAAACTTCGTATTCCACCTCGATCATATCCACAGCCCGGCGTGCGATTTCATCGGAATCAGCCACCACCCCGGCAATTACGTCTCCGATATAATGCGTCACTTCACCTTCACCGATCATCACCGGCCAGTCCTGATAAATTAATCCCACTTTGTGCTCTCCGGGAATATCTTTTGCCGTGAATACCCGGTGAACACCTTCCAGGTTTTCCGCTTTGTCTGTCCTGATGCTGATTACCTTTGCGCTGGGATGGTCGCTGAATTTAAGGGCGGCATATAGCATACCGTCAAAAAACAAGTCGTCAACAAATGGCCGGTCTCCTATTGCTGTGCTGTATGCCTGATATTTGGGATGAGGATCGCCGATCCGGCCTGGTGTTTTCCGGATTTCCAACTTTTCTTTTCTTGCCAGCACTTCTCCGGCATAATGAATGGCTTCTTCGATCTTTTTGTAACCTGTACACCGGCACAGGTGAGGTTTGATGGCCTTCCTTATTTCTTCATTAGTCGGATGCGAATTGTCCTGTAACAGCACTTTTGTTCTGCTCACAAATCCGGGTGTGCAAAACCCGCATTGGACCGCTCCTTTATTGACGAATGCTTTGGCGATGGTGTCCTTTACGTATTCAGGAAATCCTTCCAATGTGTAAATCCGGGCATTTTCGAGCGTCTGCATTTTTGTTACGCACGAGAGTTTTGCTTTTCCGTTGATCTCAACCGTACAGGATCCGCAGGCAGACTGTCCCGAACAGCCATCCTTTATAGAGGTGATGTGTTGGTCGAGCCGTAGAAATTCGAGCAATGTTTTTTCCGGGTCGCCGTCGTATGTTATCCTTTTGTCGTTCAGATTAAACGTGATCATGTCAGTATTTTTTTCAGTTCATTCAAATCGGGATTGATGGCAAGCGGAATTTTTAAAATACCGCTCACTGCATTGAGATCTTTCAGTCCGCTGCCAGTCAGCAAGACGACGTTTGTGCTTCTGTTTTCCGTTTTCCCGTTTTTGTAATATGCATAAAAGCCGGCAAATGCCGCTGCTGCTGCCGGCTCGGCAAACAAACCGGTGTTGGTTGCCAGTGTTTTGGATGCAGACAGGATTTCTTTGTCGGTTACTGTGATAAATTCGCCGTTGTATTTTTCAATGAATTGAGAGGCCATGTAGAAATTCCTGGGAATGTCAACAGAAATAGAGTCGGCGATGGTGGAGGAAGATTTTATGGTAAACCCTGGTTTTCCGATATTCCTGATCAAATTATCACTGCCTTTTGCCTGAACGGCCACGATTACCGGCATTTTGTCAATGATCCCCAGATTTATCAAATCTTCAAACCCTTTGTACACTCCCGAAATGATAACACCATCACCAACGGGGACAAAGATCCTGTCAGGTATTTTCCTGTTCAGTTGATCAAACATTTCAAAAGCAACCGTTTTCTTTCCCTCGATGGTCAGAGGATTGAATGCGGTATTGCGATTATATAGTCCCAATTCCGTTGTCACTGCAATGCTCAAGTCGAATGCTTCATCATAACTGCCTTTCACCCTGACCACTTTAGCGCCGCACATCAGCGACTGTGTAATTTTGGCCAGGGGTGCATTTTCCGGAAGCAGGATGATGGCCTGTTGCTTCTGGGCAGCACAAATACCTGCCAGCGACGAGCCCGCATTGCCGGTGGAGGCCGTAATGATGGTGTCAATCCCCTGTTCTTTTGCATACGCCGAAACCAGTGCGGATGCCCGGTCTTTGAAAGAAAAGGTCGGGTTTTGGGCATCGTCTTTTAAAAACAACGTAAAAGGAAGCTGTTTCTCACCTAAAACGGTAAGCTTATATAAAGGTGTGTCCCCGATTTTCAGGTTGGGCATACTTTCCATGCTCTGCAATGGCAACAAGTCAATGAAATTGTTTTTTTTAAGATGGTCGAAATCCGGTTTAATGTTTTTATAATCGTAAATGATTTTCAAAACTCCTTTAGGCGGCAGGTCGGGGGTGTTCCCACTTTCACAATCAGGACACAAATAGCGGATTTGGGAATTGTCGTATTCCTTGCCGCAGGTGGTGCAGAAGTAGTGGAATTTGGTATGGATTGTTTTGATAGTTGCCATTTTTTAATTTATTTTCCAAGTTTAAACCCATCGAATTCGACAGGTTTAAAAATTAGGTCTTACAAATATTCCTTCACCACCCCCGTCCTTTCATTGAATTCCTCGATTTTCCGGTCCCATTCTTCCACCATGGCGAAGCGGGATGACCAGTAATCGTCATCGTACCACTGGGCATTCAGCTCTTCGACGGTTTTTCCCTGCTGCTCCACCCAGGTGAAATATTTGAGGTTGTGCATCCGCTTTTTCTGGTAATAATTCATCTCGATCATGTGGTCAATCGTAAGCGCCATCAGGTCGGCTTCAAAACTGACTGCTGCATCTTTTGCCGTGAACTCACCATGTTCTGTCCTTTCTTCCTGCAGGCGCGACTGGTACATCTGCATGGAATCGGTAGCTACGGTAAAGATGATGTCGTTTTCATTCATTTCATAATATTTAGCCAGCTTGACCGAACCCATCAGGTTGGCTATGGACGAAATACCCAGCCATTCCAACTTGTCCACGAGTTCCTGATCAACGCCGGCCTCGTTTTTCAGGAATTCTTTTCCGGCAGGTTCGTTGAACAGTCGCATCAGCCGGATGTTGGGGTTGTCATCAATTCCGGCCACCATATCCATATTTTTGATGTTGTGTATCCACGGAACATGCTTGTCGCCAATGCCTTCAATGCGGTGTTCTCCGTAACCGTTAAGCAGCAGGGTGGGGCACTGGAGAGCTTCACCGGCACAGACTTTAACACCCGGGTAAACTGTCCTGATGTAATCGGCGCTGCCTAGTGTGCCTGCCGAACCCTGCGTCAGGAAAATACCCGTGAAGCGGTCATTCTCTTTTTTTACCTGATTAAAAACCTCTTCCATGGCCGGGCCTGTGACGGCGTAATGCCACAGCGGGTTCCCGATTTCCTCGAACTGGTTCAGGTTGACGATCTCGTTCCCGCGTTCTTTCAGCAGTTCTTTCACTTTGTCGTAAATCTCTTTCACGTTGCTTTCAGTACCGTGGGTGGCGATCACTTCCGCCCCCACCTTGTGCAGCCATTCAAACCGTTCCGACGACATGCCTTCGGGTAGTACGGCAATGGACTTGCAGTCAAGCAGGTAACTGTCGTAAGCCCCGCCGCGGCAATAATTCCCGGTGGAAGGCCACAGCGCTTTCTGTCGGGTGGGATCAAACCGGCCGGTGACCAGCTTTTCCACCAATGGCCCGAAAGTGGCGCCCACTTTGTGCGAACCGGTGGGAAAAAACTTCCCGATAAGCATGATGATCCTGGCTTTTACGCCCGTAAGCGAAGAGGGTAGTTCAAGGTAGTTTACCCCGTTAAAACCGCCGCCGAACTCAACCGGTTCGTTTTTCCATGTGATACGGAACATGTTGAGGGAGTTGAGGTCCCACAGCCCGATATTCCGTAGCTTATCTTTTATTTTTTCCGGGATCAGTTCCGGGTTGCGCATCTGTTTGTATGTCGGCAGGATGATATGGCGCTCCCTGCATCTTTTTACCGTATTTTCAAGAACTTGTTCTGTATTCATAAATCTGTTTTTAATTATTCGTAAAATGACTGTGCGCCCTGCATGATCGCATGCATTTCGAAAGCTTCGCGCAAATCAATTTCAAAATTATCTTTTTTATCCGTTTCAATTTCATTTATCTTATATGAAAACAAATCAAGTTTGATCTTGACAGTTTCTGTTTCATATAAAAGATAATCATTGAAAACAGTAAGCGATGATTGATGTTTGCCATTTACAAACAAAATCTTTTTACTGTTTCCATGTGACCTTTCCAGAAAGTAACCGTCTTTTTCCTTTAAAAATGCTTCTTTGTCCAGGTATAAATGGGGTTTTTCTTTGTAAGGCGCACCGGATGTCGGGCAAAAAGTAGTGCAGTTTCCGCACTCGTTACACCAGTCGGCTATGTGGAGTATCTGGTATTTCTGTGTAATTGCAAACGGCCGGCCAATGTTTATCTCATAATTTCCGTTTGAAACGGTGACGATCTGCAAGTGGTAAGTCCGGATTTTTGTTTCATACGTATGAAAAGCCAGGTTTGGACAAACGGTAGTACAGATGCTGCAAAACTCATCGCAAAGCAGACAACGCGAAGCCTCACGGAAGGCTTCTTCTGTGGTAAATGTGCGTGATACCAGCTTGAAACTCTTTCTTTCCAGAGAAGATAATTCTTCCACATGTACGGGAAATGTCTTTCTTGCTCTTTTAATCAGGTGGCTGTTGATATCCAACGGTTTTCTGCCATTGATATTTTCGCCGGGTAATGTCAGGTTTACCTTCCGGATAATGGCTTCGGCCGCTTTCCTTCCGTCGCCGATGGCATTGATGGCCGTGGAAGCACCCCGTTTGGCGTCGCCCCCGATGAATACGTTATCCAGTTGTGTTTCATATCGCCCGGGGGCGGTTTTCAAAAGTTTCGGGTCTGCAAAATCAATATCGAGTTTCTGACCAATAGCGGGTATGACGGTGTCACATTTCAGTTCAAATTCAGAACCTGGGATAGGTTCAGGCAAAGGCCTGCCACTTTTGTCTTTATCACTTAATTTCATGCGAATAAAGACCGTACCGGCGACTTCAGTCGCCGGACTTTTATTATCCTGCTTTTTTTGATCGGTGACTAAAGTCGCCGGTACGGGAGAAGACGGTACGATTTTGACCGGTGATGCCAGTTCGATGATTTTTATACCTTCCTGCATCACGGCTTTGATCTCGCCTGTATCTGCCGGCATGTGTTTGATTTTTCTCCTGTAAACAATGGTCACCGAGCCGTCTTTTCCCACAAGTCTGTAAGCCGTTCGGGCTGCATCCATAGCCGTGTTCCCTCCGCCGATAATGACCACATGGTTTCCGATGCTTGTAGTTCTGCCCGATTTCACATTAAATAAAAATTCCAGGGGATCCAGTACTCCTTTTATGTCTATGTTCTCAATTTCCAGTCGTAAGGCACGCTGTGCGCCTGTGGCGATATAAACGAAATCATCCGTTTCACGCAAACGGTTGAAAAGAAGTTTATCAATTTTTGTATTGTAATTGATTTTAACGCCCAGCCGTTCAATCTGCCGGATGTCGGTTTCCACGGCAACATCCGTTAACCGGAATGGGGGAATGGCTCCCGTGACCATCCCGCCGGGTCTTGGTTTGGCTTCATAAACCCTCACCCTGAAACCCGTTTTGGCCAGGAAATAAGCACACGACAATCCCGACGGGCCGGCACCGATAATTGCTACCGATTTGTTTTTTGCAGAAACAGAAAAATCAATGGTTTTTCCTTTATTTTCAGCTATATACCGTTTTACTTCCCTGATAAGGACGGGTTGGGTATAATTTATCAGTGTGCATTTGGTCTGGCAGGGATGGTCGCATATCATGCCCGTAGTGGAAGGAAAAGGATTGGTTTTCATGACCACCCCGTACGCCTTGGCTGTTTCGCCGGTGGCGGTGTAATACATATAATCGGGGATGTCCTGGTTTGTGGGGCAGGTGTCCACACACGGGGCGTAGATGCAATCGAACATCTCCAACGGACGGTTTGTTTTGATGTCCGGGTCATGGATGTCCGTTTTTTTATATCGTTCATCCACCAGTACTGCCTGCGCATAATTTTTCAGATTGGCCAGGGTGCTTTCCTCCGGCGTTTTTTTTCCGCCTTTTGCCAGGATAAATTCGTCAATTGCCCCGGCTCCGGAACGTTCAAAGCTGTTTCTAATTTCTTCGAGATACTGGTTCAGTCGTCCGTAACCGCCCGGCTTGAGGATGTCGGTGCAAACGGTGGCGGGATAAAGTCCGCAGGAAATCACATCCGACACATTGAAAGCGTCCACGCCGGCCGAAAAAGAGATGTTGAGTTTTCCATTGAAACGGGTTTGCAGTTTTTCCGCCAGCGCCACTGAAATGGGGTGCAAAGCACGTCCGCTCATGTACATCATCTTTTCATCGGGAGGAAAGACGTCTTTGTGATTTTCGCTTTCCAGTGTGTTGGTGAGTTTCAATCCGAAACTGACGTGATTGGTTTCGGCCGCTTTTTCCAGTTCCCTGATGATTTCAACAATGTCTTCAAACTTCGGGTCGTGTTCAAATGCGCTGTCGGGTACCCGGGTTTCAAAACCGGAACTGGAAAGTACTTGATGCAGTTCTTCCTTTCCCAAAAGGGTGGGATTCAGTTTAATGGTTGTGTGTAGTTTTCGTTCTTTAATCAGATAAAGCCCGATTTTTCCGATTTCATCCGGTGGGCAGCCGTGCATGGTGGACAATGTCATGTTGTCCGAAATCCGCGGGTTAATGTTAAGATGAACGACATCCGGATAAACAGTTTTAATGCTCTCCAGCTTTGCGGCCAGTTCCGTCGAAGCATCGGACATTTTATCCAGAAACCACTGTACGTTTTCCTTTTGAATGCCCTGATAATCATACCCGGCACTCATGTTGAAGATGACACCGGGGCCGTTTTCCGCCGGCAGGTTAAACCTGTGCCTCAAAACATGAATGATAATCCATGCATTCAAATACTGGTCAAATGACTGGTGGATTTTCAGTTCCTGCGACCACTCGCAGTTGTATCCCTCGTCCTGCATGTCAATGCAGGGTTTGGAGACGTTCAGCTCGTCCAGCGTCTGGATAGTCTTCAGTTCGATGTATCGTGCGCCTGTAAGCCATGCGGCGACAATGTTTTGTGCCAGTTGGGTATGCGGGCCCGCCGCCACGCCGATGGGGGTTTCCAGCAACCGGCCGTATCGGAAAAAACGAAAAGGGTCATCACTCCGGGGTTTAAAAAACTGTTCTTCCGGAATGCTGAATATTCTGCCTTTCTCCAGTTGATTTAAAATGATTTCCAGGAGTTGGGGAAGAGGGATTATGGAAAACTTGTCTGACATACGGGAAAAGGAAAAGGGTTTTTCTGTTTAGACAAATATAGGAAAATGGGGGATGGGTTTTGTTTGGATAATTATTATTATATTTGTTTATCAAAAAAAATAGAAATGGACACAGGTTCTATAAAATTAGAGCTCCGGAAGATGATTGATGAACAGGACGATATGAGTGTCCTTGAAGCAATTTATATATTGTTGCAAAAAACAAGTTTAAATCCGGTATTAAAATCAAAATTAACAAGCAGGGCAAAAAAGTCTGAAGAAGATATTGCCGAAAACCGGACCTTCTCAAAAGAAGAAATCATCGAAAAAACAAACCACCTTTTTAAATGAAGCTGGTATTTACCGAACAATCGCTTATCAGTCTTGAGGAATCATTGAACTTTTTAGCACAAGATGTTTCCCACAAAAAATTACTCGAAATCAGGGATGAAATTCTGGAGGCAGCAGAGTCACTTCTAAACAATCCTTTTATCGGTCAAAAGGAGGTTTATTTAGAACATCT
>JAADID010000064.1 GCA_013151505.1 Chlorobiota bacterium
GTTGCCTGAAGAAAATCCAGATCTTTGTCGGTCAGATTATCAACTCCCATATTTGATTTTACCAGAACACCCGTATAAAGCCACCACTGGTTTTTCAGGCGGAAGTCGAAATAAAATCCCAGGTTCCATTTACGGGCAAAATTATGTGTTTCCATTCCGGAAATGTTTGTCCAGTTGATTCCTCCTTCCAGGCCAAACTCAAGTCCTTCGGAATTTAATTTATCACCGAGCAGCAATGTGATGAGTATCTGCGATTGGGCGGTATAGCCACTGACGAGAAACAAAAGGATGAATAAAATCTTTTTCACTGTTTTGTGTTTTAAATGAATGAGCAAATATAGAAACTGCTGCCAAACAGACTATGCCGGTTTCTTTCATTATCGAACATCCGCCGGTATGGGAATAATTTGTTAAAGGTTTACTTATATAGGGAGAATGTCTATTTTACAGTATAGCCCTTTCCTTCCATGCAGGCTGAAAAAGCTTTGTTGAAGTTATCTCTCATTTCTTTTTCTTTGGCTGCGGCGGCCTGGTTGTTTTGCTGCTGTTCCATTTCGTCGCCAACAACTTTTGCCCTTCTGCCTCTCAAAGCCCCTGCGATAGCGCCGATAGCAGCACCTTCACCGGCATCTCCTGCGATAGCGCCGATAGCGGCACCTGCGGCAGCCCCGCGGGCAGCGCCCCTGACAGCAGTCCCGTCAGGAGAGCGGTCAGCCTGCTTTGCCTGCACTTTTGTCGGATTGATGGGGTCAAAACCGGTTTGTTCTTTGGCCCATTTGTAGCATTTGTATTCGTCCAGCTCCTGCTGGTCCTTATCCTGGTTTTGTGAAGGAAACACGTACAGCCCCAGCCCTTTGGCAATGGAGGTGTTTTCCTGTGACTGCGCTTCAATGCCAATGGCAAAAAACAACAGCATCATGCCTGCTAATAATATTCGTTTCATGTGTCAGTCTTTAAGGTTTTACAAATTATCCGGGTTAATAAATACATAACCCAACTGCCGGAGGGCATCGGCTTCGTTATAAAAAGTATAGCTTTTTCATTTTATTATTTCACTAATACAGGATCTCCCGGTCGCCATTTTTTGTCGAACCAGGGCTCGAGGGGCCCATAAACACGGAACAACATGTTCCATCCTCTGTTGGGAATGGTTTGAATCCAGTTATTTTCAAATCCTTTCGGTGGTTTGGGGCCGAAGTAAACATCTACAGAACCATCCTCATTTACCACAAGACCTTTTTTATTCTGGTCCAGGCCCGGGAAACGCTGGTCTGTTTGCAGCATCCCGCGAGTCTGGTTATCGTAAAGTGTGAATGACCAGAAATCTTTGGCCGGTACATTCGGCGGTACGTGAACTTTGTAAGTCTTGTTGCCGTCCAATGGTTTCATGTTATGATCGAGATAAGCCACGGCATATTTGGAACCTTTACCGATAATCTTCTTGGCCATGGCGGGTGTGATACCCGTAGCATAGAAATGGAAAGCAGCACGGGCGTCGATAAGAGTTACACCGTCGATCTCGAATTTATAGCTGCCGCCCACAAACGGGTTGGTCCATACTTGGCTATGTTCGGGGAACAGCAGAAATGCTTCATCCCTCGGCCGGGAAATCAGTGTGCGTGCGGTTACCGAAGCTACTTCAGCGGCTTCGGTCAGGATCTTTTTCATACGGGCGTCCGGATTGAATTCCTTGCCCTTTTCAATACCGATGGAAGCGAAATAACCCAGGATCTCAGGGTTCTGTCCGTAAGGAGGTTCCGACTGAACCACTTCGTTTATCTCATCGTATATGGTAATATCCATGTTGTGAATGGTATTTAAGAATTTACCCGAAACATTCACAAACGTTACAGCTGGTGGATTGTCTGCCTGAGAAAGCGGATAACTTTTAAATACTTTCTTGGTCAGGTCAATGGCCGGTTTAGGACTGCCGTCTTTCTGGAACCCACGCCAGATAACCCAGTTTCCGTATGTATTGGTATGTTTAACAATGTATCCATCAGGGATATCTCCTTTGTATCCCGGAGGAACGATCAGGAATTTGCCTCCCTGGTTTTTGTCATCTCCCAATCTGCCAAAATCGGCAACATATTTAAACCAGTGGTCATCAATAATACCCAACACATCGGCCGGAGTTTCCAGTACATAAGGTTCGTCCTTAAGCTGTAACCACATCAGCATATATACACTTGTGGTGTTAGGTGTGAGGAAAAGGGCTTTTGAATCCATCAGGTCTTCGAACAGAAGAACCGTTTTGTTTGCAGGGCCGAATTCCACAATGCCTCTTCGCATGGCTTCCATTGAAGCGATCTGGATACCACTCAGAAATGAGATCACTCCGTGTGTGAAATCAAGGTTGTCGTAAATGAGATCTGCCGTTTTAACGGTAGGAACTCCATCCTGCATTTTTAACTCACCGATACGGGAGTTTATATGATTCGGGGTTAATATCCCCGGAGGGATATCGGTTGTCATTTTCATTCTCGGGGCCTGAGCCACTTCTGATTTCGTTGTTTCGGCTTTTTTGGCTGTTTCCGTAGTTGGAGAACCACAGGATGCGAGAAAAATAGCCGTAACGGGTATCAATATTCTTTTTAAAATTTTCATACGTAATAGATTTTTATTTTCAATTATATTTTTTCGATTTTATTTAGTTTCCAGCTTCCGTCAGAATACTCCTTTATGAGGGCTGTAAAAACGGAATAGTATATTCCACCCTCTGTTATATTCGATTTTGCTTTTTTTCTAATAGTGAAATTTAGTTTTGTTGTGCATGTTGCATTTTCTCTAACACTTTGTCTAAACTAAAACTCCCTACTTTTTGTCGTTGAGGGTACTCTTTAAATGTTGATAGAAATTCAGCAATTTTTGCCTGAGCAGGAACTAAAGCAAATGCGTGATCCATGAACCAATGACTATAATCATCAGAATCGCGTTGTGCTCTTTCATAAGGGTCTCCTATTAAATCTATTAATATTGGCATTCTTAAGGTTGTATACTCTTTTTGCCATACACCAAGACCGTGATGTTCCTGAATTTTGAAATGAATCTTCCATCGTTTATACCTGAAAGCATTTAATGATCCGTCATCATCAAAATAGAAAATTTCCTTACGCGGGTCTTCATCTACTTCGCCTGTAAGTAATGGCAACATATTATACCCATCCAGATGTACTTTAAAGTTTTTACCATCGGCACTGTGCCCTTTCAATAATTTTTCTTTTACATCAGGCTCACCTGCTGCCGCAAGGAAAGTCGGTAACCAGTCTTCACCGGAAATTATATCGTTACTGATTTGTCCGGGTTTAATTTTTTCAGGCCACTTTACCAAACATGGCGCTCTGAAGCCACCTTCCCAGGTTGTAGCTTTTTCACCTCTGAAAGGAGTCATGCCGCCATCCGGCCAAAACATGATTTCTGCTCCATTGTCAGTTCCAAAAACTACTATCGTATTTTCCTCAATACCGAGATCTTTCAGGGCCTGGGTTAACTCGCCTACAATTTTGTCCAGTTTAACCATTCCATCTGCATAAATTCCCAGGCCTGTTTTGCCTTCATCTTCGTCATTCAGGTGGGTCCAGACGTGCGTAAGCGTGGAATTGTACCATACAAAGAAAGGTTTGTCATCGTTTACCGATTTTTTCATAAATGCAATGGCAGCATCTTTCGTTTCATAATCTAATGTTTCCATTCTCTTTCTCGTTAACGGACCCGTATCTTCTATTTTACCATCAGCAAAAGAATGAATAACACCTCTTGGCCCGAATTTCTTTTTAAATTCCGGATTTGTAGGATAATCAGGATGTTCCGGTTCTTCTTCGGCATTTAAGTGGTAAAGGTTGCCGAAGAACTCATCAAAACCATGATTTGTTGGTAAATGCTCATCTCGATCACCAAGATGGTTTTTTCCAAACTGACCTGTTGCATAACCATGATTTTTCAATAATTCTGCAATGGTTGGATCTAATTCGTTTATACCCTCCTTAGCACCGGGTAAACCCACTTTGGTTAAACCGGTTCGGTAAGGCGATTGCCCTGTAATAAAAGCAGCACGACCTGCCGTACAACTTTGTTGTGAATAGTAGTCGGTAAATAATATACCGTCTTTACCAATTTGGTCGATGTTGGGTGTTTTATAACCCATCATTCCCATATTGTAAATACTGGGGTTAGACCAGCCAATATCGTCACCCCAAATGACTAATATATTGGGTTTTTTGTTTTTTTGTGCTGTTAAATTATAGCTTGCGAAGAAAATAAGCGCAACGGCTATCAGCATTCTTTTTGAAATATTCATGTTTTATTAAATTTAATTTAGATTATATTTTTTCGATATCATTTAGTTCCCAGCTTCCGTCAAATACGCCTTTTTCAGGACCGTAAAAACGGAATAGTAAGAAGAACTTACGTCCCTCAATAGTAGGAAGCCAGTTAGATTCTTTACCCTTAGGTGCTTTTGGGCCAAAGTAAATAGTGATACTGCCATCTTTGTTCTTTTTCAACTCTTTTTGATTTGAGTCAATACTGCTTTTGGCTATATCTCTTTGATAAGAAGCAGTCTGCAGGTCATACGTAGTAACAGCCCAGAAATCTTTCACCGGTACATTTGCCGGAACCACCAGTTTGTAATTTTTACTTCCGTCTAACCACTCTCCATCTGCAGTTTCTGCCAGCTCAATATAAAAAGTCGCGGAACCGTAATTCTTTACACTACTGATAACCGCATAATAGATAGGCCCTCTTGCAACATAGTCGAAGTAGTTCGGAAATTCATAACTAAAGTCTGTTTCAATAGCGCCGGGAGGTACAAGTTTCTTCCATTTCGTACCTTCATACATGGTTTGATTCAGGTAGCGGTGATACTCCTCCAGCAGGAACTGATGCGCCTGTGGCGCGGCTTTGGCATATATCTTCTGCATTTCGGCACCTGGATTAAAAGGCTCCCCCTTTTTAATGCCTATTTGAGCCAAAAGCCCCATCATGGCAAGATTCTGACATTCTATGTTCTCTTCCTGGACCACATCATACAACTTTTTGTAGGTTGATGCATCTATCGGCGGTGTGGCTTCTATGATCTTTCCATACACATCAACATATCTGTTTGGTGTTGGGGAAGAAGCCTCACTTAAAGGATATACCTTGATCTTCTTTGCAAAGGCA
Source organism: Chlorobiota bacterium (assembly GCA_013151505.1). Classification (GTDB taxonomy): domain Bacteria; phylum Bacteroidota; class Bacteroidia; order Bacteroidales; family F082; genus JAADID01. The sequence goes on from JAADID010000064.1 coordinate 5,161, forward strand.
GCCGCTTTGGCAAGGTTCTCGGGCGAGTCGCTTTCAATAATTGGCCGGAGTATCACAATACCATTGTTGGTACGTTGCGTATATGTATAGGCGTTGGGTAGCAGCGGTCCCTGGTACCATTCAGGCACAAGTACATATTTACCACCATTGCCTTTGTCCCGGCCGGCAGCACCTACATCATCAACGGGTCTTTCCCATACATCCATAATGGTTCCGAAAATGCCAACACCGTCAGCCGACGGTGGAATTTCGATGACCACCGGCCCATCTTCAATATTGTAGAAAAAGGTGATATACGGTGTTGTGTTGTTTGCCGTAGCAACCTGAAACTTCCAATCCTGAATTTTTGAGTTGTAGGCGATATCGCCTTTCTCCAGGCCGATGGCTTCCATGCCATCCCTGATGTGTTTAAAGTTGAGCATAGGCATGGCCCATACGATGGCTTCCGTTGCCCGGAATTCCAGCATTTTGTCATGCAGGTTTTGTTCCTGGGCATTTACTGTCGTAAAACCCGTCATCAGAAGGGTAATAAGACTCATTGAAAGAAATTGTTTTTTTAAGTTCATGTTATATTTATTTAATTGTATTCGTGAAAATTATTCTTTTGTTTTTTCAGTTAAAATATTCGGGATAAATATGATGCTGGCCGATAAGAAATTACTTCTGTATCGTTGTTTTGTACCGTAATCCATGGCGTATTTTACCCGGATGTTTAATCGGCCGGCCCAAGGCCATGCTCCTATGCCGAAACCAACTGTGCTTGTCTGGTCCCGGGTATCCAGCTGTGTGTCGCGCCACCAGACATCCTCACCCTTATCGTCGGTTGCCTGCCAGGTGTGCCCGTTAATGATTTCCAGTTCCAGCCAGGAAGTTACGTACTGACTGATACCATACTCGATGGTAAAGCGGCTGCCGGGACGCACATCCGAATCCTTTATTTTTCCGTTTACTTCATAGGTTGGCATAACGAATAAAGCCGTTGCCTTTTCCATAAAGTACAAATAGAAGGGTATCTGAAACTGATGTGTCCAGTATCCTTTGCCGATGTTGTCGTCGGCTCCGGTTTCGTATCTTCCCGTAGGGGCGTAAACCATATAGAAAAATGAAATATCAACCTTATCCCGTATCGACCATCCCAATCCCAGCGGGATGAATGAAAGGTCGCCAAAGCCACCGGTATTGCCTGTTGACGTTACCGACGTATCGGAAGTATGCACATTCATCCGGTAGTTTGATGTGATGTAAGAGGGGTTGATGCTTGCCATATACCGCGCCTTCAATATTTTAAAGCGTGAGGTGTAAAAGAACACCGGCACATTGGCATAACCCGATATCTGCTGGTCAAGACCGAGTGTTACCTCGCCTGTTTCGGGATTAATCGGGGTAAGGTCTATTGTAAGGCTGTTTACTTTATTCCCAAACCTGTCAATATAGGAGTTGCTATTGTTCCAGTAATTGTAATCCAGGAAGACGATGCCGGCGCCGGGAGGTGCCAGATCGCGTACATTCATCAAACCGGGCTGATACGAACCGGCCTGGTAAGCACTGACGCGCTGGGCTGTTGCAGCCGAATACATCAGTAAGGTGATAACAGTAAGAAGTAAAATCTTTTTCATGTTCTGTTAATATTCTTCGTTCTTTTTATTTTGGGAACAGTAAATTGAGCTGAACGCGTAATTCCCAATCCGGGCCGTTGACGGGTTTTTCTACATAATAGTAATAGCCCGCCTGGGCATTCATGGGTAATTTTCCTATCCTAAATAATTTTCCCGTACCGATCCCGAGCGGTACCACCCACTGTTCACCCTTATCGGCCGTCCAGTCGGAAGTGATGATCGGTGCGGTATTGATATACCATCCTTTGGGTAGGTTTTTGGTGATAAAAGGCTGCGTATAAAAAAGATTTACGTCCGGCCGGTCGGAAGGACCGGCAAATGACCAGGTGTTTTGCATTACCATTCCGAAAGTCCAGCCTTTGGGTTGTATCAACAGGATGATGGCCGGTCCAGCCGTCCATTTCCCGGAGCCCAGACTTTTGTCGGTTATGGTAGGAAGGCCTATGGCCGGACCTACACCCCAGATCAGCTTTCCGGGCTTACGGGGGGTGAAAAATATGGAAAGCGCAATATCGCCCAGTCCGTACTTCATGTCATTTTCTCCTACCGGCTGACTGATCAACGGAACGATCGTTCTGACGATCATATTGACCTTCGAACCCAGCCCGATCGGTATCACCGGCTGGACATTGGTCACATTCTGTGTACGGTTATAAGGCCCCACTCCGAAATGTGTGTTGTTCTGGAACGGAAGGGAATACAGCGCCGCAATCGGGTTCTGGATTGCCTTTTCCAAATCTACTTTTTCTTTCGGAGTTTCCTGTGCCTGTAAACTCAGGAAACCGAAAAAGGTAAAAAGAAGAATGGGTAATATTGTTTTTTTAATCATTGTTTTAAGTGGTTAGTTGTTTTTCTTCAAATAATTCAGACGGATTTTTCGTAAGTCAGATCCTTTTCTTTTATGTCCGATACCCTGAATGATCACCTCGGATTTTTCAGTCAGCATATGGATGGCTCCCGACAGGATGCCCAGCTCTTTAGAGCGTAAAGCGGTTGTCAGCTCCTGAACCGAATCCATATCCAATGTGATCGTAAATGTATTTTGCATTTCGGTCACCTGCAAAGAAGAGCAGAGCAGTTCAAGTTCCGGTTTTATCGAATCAAGGGATTGTGAGAATTCTAAAAACTTTTCGCTTTTGGGTTGGACAGTAATTTCCAGTTTTATCATGAGGTGCTTTCCATATACACTGCTAATTTGTTTCAACAGGGTAACAGTATAGTCAAATAGGGTGCCACGTTTTCAATGATGACTGTAAATGAATATTATTCAGCACGATATGATTTATAATAAAAAGAAAAGAAATTCTATTCAGGAAATTAAACCGTTATAAATAACGGTATCTATGAAATATAACGGGTCTTTCCTGTTGGGATTTCTGTTCGCTCCATCATAGCTCGGTACTGATGACAAACACGATATATAAGGCAGAGATTAATATTTGTTTAGTGGCTGAAGCCAGATTGTTTTTATATTTTTAAAACCCCGGCTTGAAAGGCGGGGCAAAATATCCCGCCATTGCATTTTGCACGGCGCTTTTTGCAAAGCAATCCGTCTGGAAGTGCCGTGATTAAATAGGAAAAATCAAACCGGCTTTAGCCGTTGATAATCAAACCGGTTTGTGGTTCCGGGGTCAGTGTTTTTTGCTCGACAGCCGGAGTCAGATTCTTCAACTCACATCCCAGGCCGTTTGATCTCCAGTTTGCGCATACGCGAGCGCAGGGTTTCGGGATGCATATCCAGGATGCGGGCGGCACCTTCCGGCCCTTCCACACGCCAGTAAGTTTTTTCAAGGACTCTGATAATGTATTGCCGTTCGTATTCGGCCAACGGAAGGAATTTATCCGGCTCTTCAAACCTGGGTTCAAGAATCGGCTCCACCGACAAAGAAGACCCGCTGGAAATGATCACTGCCCGTTCAATAATATTTTCCAGTTCACGAATATTTCCCGGCCACGAATACTTTTGTAATTGTTTGATGGTTTTGGCCGGTATTTTATTGATGTTCTTGTCCATCTGAAGATTGAACTTTTTCACAAAATGTTCAGTCAACAGCGGAATGTCGGAAATTCTGTCGCGCAAAGGCGCAATGGTAATGGGATAAACATTCAGACGGTAATACAGGTCTTTTCTGAAGCGTTTTTTTCTTATCTGATCTTCAAGGTTGCGGTTGGTTGCGGCAATCACCCTGACATCCACCTTGATTGTTTTGGGGTTGCCGATCCTTTCAAATTCACCTGACTGTAAAACATGCAGGAGCTTCGACTGGAGATCAAGCGGCAGTTCTCCGATTTCGTCCAGAAAAATAGTTCCCCGGTGAGCCAGCTCAAACCTTCCGATCTGTTTTTGGATGGCTCCGGTAAAAGCGCCCTTCTCGTGCCCGAACAATTCACTTTCGATCAAACTGGCGGGCAGGGAAGCACAATTCACTTTCACAAAAGGCCTGTCTTTTCTTTTACTCCGTTTGTGGATGGCGTGAGCAAAAAGTTCTTTGCCCGTCCCGGTCTCACCTTCAAGCAACACTGTTGTATCTGTTTCCGCAACTTGTTCAACCCGGTAAAGGGAATGCATCAGGGGCTCGCTGTTTCCGATAATTTCTTCAAACCCCTGCCGGCTTTCAATCTCTTTTCGCAGGTAAATATTTTCATTTTGCAACTGATCTTTCAAATCCTGTAATTCGGCAATGGCCTGGCGTAGCTTTTTATCACTTTCCTTAAGTTTACTGATGTCAATGGCCATCCCTACGAGGTACTCTTCACCATCAATAACCACATAATTGGCAATATCAATGACAGGTATTTTTTTTCCGGACTTTGTGAGTATATTTTGTTCTAATATCTGTTCTTCTTTATCGGTAAAAATTTTGTTTATGGCTTCATTGTTTTTCTCCCTGGAGTTTTCTTCCATAAAATCATAAACATCTTTTTTAAACAGTTCCTCTTTTGTGTAGCCCAGCACCGATTCCAGGTTCCTGTTCCACATCAACAATTGATTTTGTTTATTAAAAACATACGCAAATTCAGGCATGGCCTGGAGGATAGTTTCACCGTTTAGTAATTCTTTCAGTGGTTTTTTAGTTGACATGGATCATTTAATAATCTTGGATGCAAAGATAAACCTTTGATAAAAATAACTGAGGTCAACAGGATCACAAAGTTTTTTCTGATTTGCTGATATAATTTATTCCAAAAATTATGTATATTTTTGAGAGCTTTTTTTGACGAAGCGGATTATTCAACAATTATTTAACAATGAACAATAAGACAGGATTCTTTTCAAATATCAAGGGGGATTTCTTTGGCGGCATAACTGCAGGAATTGTCGCTTTGCCACTGGCACTGGCTTTTGGTGAACAAACGGAACTGGGCGCCATAGCCGGACTATACGGCGCCATTGCACTTGGCATCATAGCTGCTTTGCTCGGAGGCACAAAAACGCAGATCAGCGGACCCACAGCCCCGATGACAGTGGTTTCAGCCGTAATGATCATTGAAGCCATCGAAGCTACCGGCAGTTTTGAGAAGGCCGTGCCTCTGATTATTTGCTCCTTTATTCTGGCCGGTTTCTTACAAGCCGTTATGGGGTTCCTCAAAATAGGAAAATACATCAAGTATATTCCCTATCCGGTGGTTTCGGGTTTTATGAGCGGTATCGGAGTGATTATCATCATCACTCAAATATTTCCTTTTATCGGCGCCCAAAGCCCTTCGGGAGGTACACTGGGAACCATTGGGAGTATCCGGCAGATCCCCGAATTAATCAACGTATGGTCGGTGGTACTTGCCGTAATTACCGTTGCGATTATCTATTTGTCTCCCGTAATTACAAAAAAGGTACCGGCAACCCTGATTGCTCTTTTGCTGGTATCTGTCGGCGCTTATTTCCTGGTACCTTCCGATCTGATCCTGAAGATCAATTCGAACGGTCCCATACCGACGGGGTTACCCGTTGTGCATCTCGATTTTATTAAAGCATTCACAAACTGGAAAGTGTTTATCAGAATATTCGAGTATGCTTTTACGCTGGCGGCTTTGGGTTCCATTGATTCACTTCTGACATCAGTCGTTGCCGATAATATTACCAAAACAAAACATGACAGCAACCGCGAATTAATCGGACAAGGTATTGGCAACATGGTTTCCGGTTTCATCGGCGGATTGCCCGGAGCAGGCGCCACGATGCGTACGGTCATCAACATCAAATCGGGCGGAAAAACCCGCTTGTCAGGAGTGATAGCAGGGCTGCTGCTGGCTGCTATTTTATTGGGACTCGGGCAGATGGTCGGACACATACCCAATGCAGTGCTGGCCGGTATCCTGGTAACTGTGGGTATCGGTATCATTGACTACAAAGGGATCCGGCACATCAGATCCATACCGAGGACAGAAGCCGTTATTATGCTTATTGTCCTTGTATTAACTGTTTTTGTTGACCTGCTGGTTGCTGTGGCAGCCGGAATGGTGCTGGCGTCGTTTGTGTTTATGAAAAAAACCGCTGACATCGTGGAAGGAGAGAGCAAAGCCCAGTCGTTGAAAGATTTTCGTGATGAAGACACCTGGGAAGATGAAAAAGGCCTGGTGGAACATCTTGGAGATAAAGTATATATAAAACACATTGAAGGACCTTTGTTTTTCGGAATGGTTTCGGGATTTCAGGATACGATAAAATCCATACCCGGCTCGGTCAAGGCACTGGTGATCAGGATGGACAAGGTGCCTTATATGGACCAAAGCGGTTTATATGCGATGGAAGATGCGATCCTTGGACTGAAAGAAAAAGGAATAAAAGTCCTTTTATGGGGCATTGCAGGACA
>JAADID010000107.1 GCA_013151505.1 Chlorobiota bacterium
CCCCGCACTTTGTACGGGGTTATTCATATTCAATCACTTCGTGATTTCTTTTTGTAACTTTCCGTTTACCTTACCTCCCTTTGTTGGTAACCTTACCAACAACAGTTTATTTCGTTTCATTACTTGCGTTTGGTGAGGACACCAATGGCGTGATTAACGTTAGTATTGTTTTACCGGTTAATATAGTTTCGGCTGTTCGGCTTGCCCAAGTCCTGCTTACGCACCGGCCGGGTGGGAAGACTGCGCGAGGGGGGGAGTCTTGCACCCTCTCCGGCTGGGCTGGGAGAACCAGTTGGGATAACCTGCATCAAGTTAGGTTGACTTAAATACTATTATGTTATTTCAATAGTTATAACATACCCTATTGATCTGCAAACAACTATTTTTTGTCTCAATGTCAAATCAGTAAATGATTTTCCCCAGAATCTAACACTCAACTCTTCAACTCTTGAAATTGATACTTTTGATATAGCCAGCATATAATCTATTAGCTTACTGTAATCTTCTTTGCTCAATTGTCTGTTTTGGTCGGTTTTAACACTTAATGTTATTAAAATCGCGGGGCGTATTAAAGAATCTGTTTCAGGGTTTTGCTTTATTTTAGCATATAATTCGGCATAACTTTTATCGTTAGTTTCCAGAATTCTTTTTATTGAGTCTGCCAACTTAGTAGCATCAATATGAACACCAGGGTCAGGATCATCATAATTTACTAATATCAAGAATTGTTTATAGTCAATATTGGCATAACTCGGTACAGTCTCATAAAATGATATTCCTGCTTTCTCCTCCTCCTCGTTTATACAAGTTACTTGTCTGAAAACAAAAGGGAAGCTCTTTGTTTTTAAACTATCATTAAACTGCAGGTACAATTCCTTATTTTTAATTGTATTGTGGCATTGTATACTTTTAATTAAAACCGAAGAGAGGTTATCAGGTCCGCAATCATATAAATCTTTTATTCTACATTTATGCGTATCCTGAACACATGCCGTCAATAAAAGTATAGTGAATAAGTATAATAAATTTGATTTCATCCTATCTTTATTATTTCTTTGATTATCTTATTTCAATCCATTTGGCTTTTAACATAGAATGCGTTGGGTTGGTAAACACTCATGAAACCGTTGGTACCGTTGTTGGTATCCTTACCAACAACAATTTGAAACGTGTTATAGCGTTTGGTGGGGACACCAACCGGGATTCCAGTCTCCGGGATCACCCCCCCTCTATTGCAAGTCTTGTGTGCAAACCGCGCGCGGCTGACCTGGACCAGAACTAAAACCCCACACATGCCTTTATCGTTCATTTTTCAAATAATCTAATTCATATCGCTCCATCTATTCGCGCGTTCGCGGCTTATTTTTCACCCCTGCCACAAACCTGTTTTTTTCGTGAATATCTTTAAACAAAGCAATCTGTGAGTAGTCTTGCATGGAAAGCAGGTCAGCTACTTCCTTCCCGTATTGTTCGTTGACTTCAAGGTATACCCTTCCACCGGATTTCAGATGATCACCCGCAAAATACAGGATGGCCCGGTAAAACAACAGCGGATCATCACCCGGCACAAAAAGCGCCTCATGCGGTTCGTATCGGATAACATTCTCCTGCATCAGTTTTTTATCCTGTTCGGTGACATAGGGCGGATTGCTGACGATCACATCGAATTTTCCGGAAAAAAAGTTGTCGGGTGGTTGCAGAATATCAAGTTTTTGAAAATTAACGAAGACGTTGTTGTCCTTTGCATTTTCTGCTGCCAACTGAAGGGCTTTATCCGAAATATCAATTCCCCACACTTCCGGGGAGGTCAGATTTTTTGCCAGGGCAATGGCGATGCAGCCGCTACCTGTGCCGATATCCAGAACCCGCAGGTTTCCTTGCTTTTCCCGGTCAATGATCATGCTGACCATCTCCTCCGTCTCGGGACGCGGAATCAGTACGTTTTCATTAACCTTCAGCGTAACGTTAAGGAATTCAGTCTTTTTGATGATATACTGGACAGGTTTATAATTTTTCAACTCCTTAACGGCAAAATGCAGTTTGAGCATTTCCGATTCACTTAACCGGTAATCGGGATTAAGCGCCATATCACTCCGCGAAAGCCCGAAAAAACTTCTTATCAGGAGCGAAAGCATCGTGTCGGCTTCACGTTCTTCATAAAACTGTTTCAGCGCTTCCCGGTATTGTTTTTTCAGGTCGGTTAGTTTGTTGCTTTTCCATTGCATGACTGCAAAGTAAGGGGTTTTTGCTTTATTTTTGCATCTTTGGAAAGAAAGAAAATATCATCGTACAGGCTATCCTGAAAAACTTATCTTAAGCATTCCCGAAATTCATGTTTCTCTTGCAATTTAAGATTTATTTTTGCGTTTCATTAAATTATGCACAACCGCTTTTTACACATAGGTCTGTTTTTCCTGCTCGCTGCGTTGCCTTTTGGGCTGCATGCCCAGATCATCAAGGGTGAAGCTATTCTGGGAATGAACCTGACACAGGTTGACGGTGACGAGGTTTATGGGTTCCATAAATTCGGGTTGAACCTGGGAGGCGGTGTCCTGATACCTTTTGACAAAAAAGGTAAATGGGATGTAGGCATGGAATTGATCTATACGCAGAAAGGTTCTTACCAGCGCCCGCAATACAATGAAGTGGACACTCTCGGAAATGTGCTCACCGGCGAATACAAAGTGAAGCTGAATTATGTTGAAATACCGGTTTTGGTGATGTTCACTGACAGGGAAAGGGTTTCTTTCGGAGCGGGGTTTTCTTACGGACAGCTTTTCGGAGTGAAAGAGTGGGAACACGGAAACCTGGTGGACAGCACCACGCTCAACAGCGGGACTTATAAAAAGCCTGATTTCAGCGTCCTTGCCGATTTCAGGATACGATTATGGAAAGGGCTGAAACTGAATTTCCGTTATCAGTACAGTTTATTGAAAATACGTACCCGTGAATTTGAAAACCTGTACACCGGCGAAAAATGGACACGTAATCAATATAACAACGTCATCACGTTCCGACTGATCTGGGTTTTCAACGAGCAGAAAAGCCGGGAGTATTTTAACCAGGCTGAGTAGGCAAGGTGATTGGAATTGGTGTAGTTGGATATGGGGAATCGGAAAATAGTTGATGGGCTGTAGAAAAAAGCATAAGGGTGTCAAGGGGTATTATGAAAGGTACGAAGTACAAAAGGCTGTGTTATTGATTTGCTGCTGAAACCCGCACTGCGCAGTTCGATTCGATATTTTTCCGCCCGGCGGGAACAAACCTGCCCGCCGGGAGAGGTGCTCCGTTGACTCGCCAGGTGGGCTTGCTCCTGGCGGGACGGGAAATATATTGATGAGGAAAATAATGGTGTATTCAGGGCGCGTTGGGCGGGAATGCCTGAAGCAAATCCGTAATGCAGAGTGGTTTACCGTTTCTCCTTCTGAAAAATCTCCGCCTCCTCTAAAAATTCTTCAGCCAGCGGTTTGGAATAGGCATCCAGCGTATCCATCCGCTCGGGATGCCACTGGACAGCCATCAGAAATCCGCGGTTGTTAAAGTCAGTCCATTCAATGGCTTCGGGGAGACTGTCATACGACCGGGCGGAAACCGTTAAATCCATGCCCACCTTCTCAATTCCCTGATGGTGGTTACTAGCCACATTGCCCGGTTTACTGCCCGTCAGACTATAAAGCCGTGTACCTTTTTCGGGGACTACCGGGTGAAAGCAGTGTCTCCAATCCTCCTGTCTGTGGGTTACCGTCGTATCAAAATCGGATGGAATGTCAACATACAATGTTCCTCCGAGATCAATGTTAATGATCTGCAAACCACGGCAAATCCCGAAAACAGGTAATTTATCGGCGATGGCCTTGTTGATCAGGGATATTTCCAGGCTGTCGCGATACCTGTCAATGGTTCCGCAACGTACCGTGTCGAAAGCTTTGCCATACAGCCCCGGATATACATCTTCACCACCTGTGACCAGAAGGCCGTCGCAGGTTTTCAACACTTTTAAAGCCGAGTCAATGCCCAGCGGATACATGTTGATCAAAATCACTCCCGGATCGTAACGCTTGAGCCAGTTGGAGTAGTTTGCGATGTATTTGGCCGGTTTTTCTTTGGTAATGGCAATCTTTAAAGGCTCCCTGCTTTCCCGGCAGCAGGAGGACAGGAATACCAGTATGATGAATAATGCAACAGTTCGTGTGATTAATGTTTTCATAATTATGATTTATATTTGTACACCCCGGCCTCGAAAGGCCGGGTAACTGATTTGTTTCATAGCATTATATTAAGAACGCTTTCAGTTTCCCCGCCCTTCCGGGCGGGATAATCTTCCCAGCCCAATGTAATAATCTTTCAGGAACTCAATGTATTGTTTTGAAAACTTTTTGTTTTCTTCACGGATAATGAACTTTTCGGTATCCGGTTTTTCAGGTTTCCGGAAGCCCAGACACAGATTGATCCGGTTGGGCTGGCTTCCGCGAAAAGGGAAAATCAGTTGTTGCTTTTGCGGATGTAAATCATACTGCCTCGCAATCCCGGTAAAACCCTCGCTCTTATCGTAAGGGAGCACGACACACAATTTCCCGTCATTTGACAACAAGCCTGCCGTTCCTGCTATAAGTTGTTTGAATGTGAGGGTAATATGGTGCCGGGCCTTTTTCTTTTTCTCATCTTCCGGTGGCAGGTCGCTGATAAAAAACGGGGGGTTGGAAATGATGAGATCATATTTTCCGGAGTATGATTTTGCAAAAGCTGAAAAATCCTTTTCGATCGCTCTCATCCGGTATGAAAAGGGAGTGTTCCTGAAGTTTTCGGCAGCCTCGGCCGCAGATTCGGGATCGAGTTCAATAGCATCAATAATTGCCTGACACCGTGAAGCAATGAGCAAGCTGATGATGCCGCAGCCCGTTCCAACATCCAGCACCTTGCCCGCTTGTGGCGACGGTGCCCACAATCCCAGCAGAATGGCATCCGTCCCCACCTTCATCGTGGACCGGTGATGCGACAGGCTGAAGGGTTTCAGATGAAATTTCCGTGTATCCGTTTTATTCAAATTTATCTATTATTTAAGAGTGGTCAATTTTCTTATTCACGGCCATAAATGACCGGGTAACTGAATGACAATTAATTAAAATACTCTTAAACTCTCATTCTTAACACTTAACTCTTTCTTTCTTAACTCTTGACTCCCTTCTCTCCGAGATAAATCTCGATAAGTCCCTCCGGCGCCTTCACATGAATTTCCTGTTTTTTCCGGTCAACTTTCTGAATGATATCGTCGCTCACCGGTATCAGGACTTCCGTGTCTTTGTGCATGACCTGCATCAGTGCCTGATTCGGATATTCCAGCACCTGATTGAGTTTGCCGATTTCGCCGTACTGCTCATCAATCACTTTGAATCCTTTGATTTCGTGGTAGTAAAACTTCTTTCCCATTAGTTCCGGCAATTCCGACAGTGGAAGATAAATTTCTTTCTGAACCAGCCGTTCGGCTTGCTCGATGGTATGGATATCTTCAAATTGGATGAGCGCCTTGTTATTTAACATGCTGATGGATTCAATGAAAAAAGGCACCGGCATATTGTTGATCTTCAGAAAAACCATTTTCAATTCACCGTATTCGCCGGGTTCATCCGTATCGAAGTAAGCCGATACCGAACCGCTGTATCCATGAAGCCGGATAATCTTTCCGAGGTAATAATAATCTTCGAGTGGATCCATGACAGATTAAGCTTGACGGGACAAAAATAAATTAAATGGGTTTAACAATTTCATAACTTCCGGATTCTCACAAAACATCATTCACAACCTTCCCTCGTACATCAGAATCAAACATTGGTAAATTAGCGCTGTTTAATAAATTCAATCGCTGCTCTTTTAGTACTTTTTATTGTACCTTATAACTCTTTTCTCTGAATACATAACTCTTTTCCAACTTCGCTTTCTGACTAATTTTTCTAATTTTACCCCCTCGATAACTTCAAAATGGACGCAGGAATAATCTTCAAATATTTCCCGGATCTAACGCAGGAACAAAAAGAGCAGTTTGATAAACTCGGGGAAGTATATTCCTATTGGAATGCCCGAATCAATCTGATATCACGGAAGGATTTTGAGAATTTTTATCTGCATCATGTTTTACATTCGCTGGCGATTGCCAGAATAGTAGGTTTCAAAGCATTTACCGAAGTGATGGATGCCGGAACAGGTGGCGGGTTCCCGGGAATACCCCTGGCGATTCTTTTCCCTGATGTGAGCTTTTATCTCGTGGATTCCACCGGGAAAAAAATAAAGGTTGTCAACGAGGTAGCTCAAAAGCTGGGTCTGAAAAATGTGAAAACCGAACAGATCAGAATAGAACAGGTTGACCGTTCATTTGATTTCATCGTCAGCCGGGCTGTTACGGCATTGCCTGATTTTGTAAAATGGACAGGATACAAATTCCACCGCAAATCATTCAATGATATTCCCAACGGAATTCTGTATCTTAAAGGCGGGGATTTACGGGAGGAACTTCGCCGGGTGAAAGGGCTTAAAAAAAAGGTTTATGATTTGACAGTTTTTTTTAACGAACCGTTTTTTGAAACAAAAAAACTGATCCATCTTTTTAGATAACGACCGGGTTTTAAACCTTCGATAAATTGTTTTACATTCGCACTTTATTTTTTAAAAATTAGATCATGACGGAAAAAATACGAAAATCATTGCGGGAATCACCCAAAGCCCGATGGGCCGCATTAATTCTGGCATCCTTATCAATTTTCGGGGCCTATTATTTCAATTATGCCCTTTCATCCATTAAACCGATGCTGGAAAGTGTTTTGGGCTGGAACAGTGAGGATTTCGGTACTTACACTTCGGCTTATGCCTGGTTTAATGTTTTTCTGTTTATGCTGATATTCAGCGGTTTCATTCTGGATAAGCTGGGAATCAGAAAGACAGGGCTTGGAGCTACCATCGTTATGTTTGCCGGTACAGCTTTAAATTACTGGGCGGTATCCCATCAGTTCCCCGAAGGGTCTGTTGTTCATATCCCGCTTCTTGGAGATATGAAAACACAGGTATTACTTTCATCCCTCGGATTTGCCATATTTGGTGTAGGCACGGAGGCTACAGGTATTACTATTTCCAAAGCCGTGGTGCGTTGGTTTAAAGGAAAAGAGCTGGCCCTTGCAATGGGAATGCAGATGTCAATTGCCAGACTGGGTACGGCTCTTGCGCTGGCCATATCCATTCCCCTGGCAAAAGAATTTACAGTAACGGCCCCTATCCTTTTTGCCCTGATCGTCATGTTAATCGGCGTGCTGTCTTTCATCTCTTTCTCGGTGATGGACATCAGGCTGGATAAATCTGAAGGTGTTAAAAAACAACAAGTTACAACAGAAGATGAATTCAAGATCACCGATATTAAATACATCGTGAGCAATCTTGGTTTCTGGTACATTGCCATTTTATGTGTTCTTTTTTATTCGGCGGTATTCCCGTTTTTGTTTTATGCAAATGACTTGATGATCAATAAATATAATGTTAATCCGAGCCTTGCCGGGACAATTACTATGTTACTGCCTTTTGGGACAATTCTTCTTACACCGGTTTTCGGCGGGATCTACGACAAATTCGGAAAAGGAGCTACCATCATGATCATCGGTTCAATGATCCTTATCCTTGTTCATGGTGTTCTGGCCATTCCTTCGCTGAACTTCTGGTGGATCGCAACAGCCATGGTCATCATCCTCGGGGTTGGATTTTCACTGGTCCCTTCTGCTATGTGGCCGTCCGTCCCAAAGATCATTCCCGAAAAGCAACTGGGTACGGCTTATGCTGTCATTTTCTGGATTCAGAACATTGGATTGTGGGCCGTTCCGCTATTACTGGGTTTTGTACTAAACTCAACAAACCCGGATGTTGCACCCAACAAATTAAGTATCAAAAATGCTATCGAAACTGCTTTTAATGAAAAGCTGGATGACAATTCATTTACCAAAAAAGAAATTTTTAAAGCTGTTGAAAAGGCCTCCAGTTCAGCCGTTGATTCAATCGTTCAATATACACAATATGTGCCTTTATCAGTCGAAGAGGTAGATACAAAGAAAGTTGAAAATGAGATTTACAGCGGAATAGTTGAAAAACTCAATAATGTTGATCTTTCAGGTGAAAAGAAAGAGGTCTTGAAAAGAATAATCAAGGTAGGTAAGGACAGCGCTTATGTGACCATTGAAAAAGAACGGCTGAACATCAGGTACGATTATGTGTACGATATGTTGATCTTCCTGGGTCTGTCCATATCATCACTACTTTTCGCCTTTTTGTTGAAGGTAGAAGATAAGCGAAAAGGATATGGCCTTGAATTGCCGAATATTGAAAAATAGTTAAAAATTAATAACAATGAGCAAAGACATATTAAAATTAGAACCGAAAGATTTATGGAAGAATTTCTATGAATTGACTCAGATTCCCCGTCCTTCGAAAAAAGAAGAAAAAGTAAGGGCATTCCTGAAAAAATTCGGGGAAGACCTCGGATTGGAAACTATCGAAGACGAAGTCGGGAATATCATCATTAAAAAACCGGCCACCGAAGGGATGGAAAATCGCAAAGGGATCATTTTGCAGGGGCACATGGATATGGTTCCCCAGAAAAATGCCGACACCGATCATGATTTTGAAAAAGACCCCATTGATGCATATATTGACGGAGAATGGGTGACTGCAAAAGGCACAACCCTCGGTGCGGATAACGGTATTGGCGTAGCCGCCGGTATGGCTGTTCTTGAAGCCAAAGACATTGAGCACGGCCCTGTTGAAGTATTGGTGACCATGGACGAAGAAACAGGGATGACCGGTGCTGAAAACCTGAAACCCGGTTTGCTGGATGGCGACATTTTGCTGAACATGGATTCGGAAGATGAGGGAGAACTGTATATCGGTTGTGCCGGCGGGGTAAATACCACCGGTGAGTTGAAATATAAGGGCAAAAGCGTTGCGGAAGGGATGGTCGCGTATAAAGTAACCGTCAAAGGTCTCAAAGGCGGTCACTCCGGGCTGGATATCAACCTGGGTAGGGGCAACGCCAACAAGATCATGAACGTGCTCCTGATGAAAGCTACTGAAAAGTACGGGCTGCGGCTTGCAGAGGTCAACGGTGGCAGTCTTCGCAACGCCATCCCGCGCGAATCTTTTGCTACGGTTGTGGTTCCAGAAGACAAAAAAGGCGATTTTGAAACTTTTGTGAAAGAATTTGAAGCCATCGTGCAGGATGAGTTTAAAGAAGCTGATCCCGGCGTGACGGTTACCGCAGAAGCTGCTGACCTACCGGATAAAATAATTGACGAAAAATCAACCAAAAGCCTTTACGATGCAGTTGCCGGTTGCCCCAACGGTGTAATCGCCATGAGCAAAAAAGTAAAAGGCGTACCGGAAACTTCTACCAACCTGGCGATTGTCAGGTCGGAAGGCGGTAAGTTTTACATCGAAACCTTGCAGCGTAGTCTTGTTGACGACGACAGGGACAAGATTGCACAGGAAGTCAGGGATGTTTTTGAAGCTGCGGGTTTCAAAGCCGAAAGCAGCGGTTCCTATCCGGGCTGGAAACCCAATCCCGATTCGGACATTTTGAAAGAGATGAAGGAAATATACAACAATAAGTTCGGGAAAGTGCCGGAAGTAAAAGTGATCCATGCCGGGCTGGAATGCGGTATCCTGGGAGCGACCTATACAAACTGGGATATGATCTCATTTGGGCCGACCATCCGCAACCCGCACTCGCCGGATGAAAAGGTGAACATTGCGACTGTTCAGAAATTCTGGGACTTCCTGCTTGAAACGCTGAAACACGTTCCTGAAAAATAATCCGTTAACCCAAAATTGTCATTTGAATATGATCTCTAATGGCGGCCATTAAGACAAATTAATTGCAATACATTAAAAAAGAATTACCTAATAATGACAATTCGCATAAGAAAATCTAGAAAAATTACTACCCAATTTGTAAGATTTTCTAACGCGGGGTTAACCCAGATACTTCCTGCATCCCAACGCACTTGTCATTAGTTCATACTTCCTAATGACAAATCTGGGTTAACACGGTAAAATGACTTAGAATCCCCGGTTGAACTGAATTTGGCCGGGGATTTTTTATACCCCGTGGCGTTTCCTTCTCCGGGTTGTTGGCAAGTTCCAATAGCGGGCGCTGGCCTAATTATGCTAAATTTGCTATTCAAATGGACAATATCAACGATAATCGTTTTTACAACAAGCATCCCGGTATTTTCCTTGTGTTGCTTTCCGTAATCACATACCTGATGCTTGATTTTTTATTGGGAGCAATATTTATCCCCGACAATCCGAATCAGTTCAGAACCTATCATCCTTATTATCATCATGACCTTAAACCCAACGTATGTGTGCAGACAACATGGGATGCCGTGAATTATTATCAGATGTGCACCAATTCTCTGGGATTTCGCGACGAGAAAATCAGGACAATTGATCTGAAAACCGATAAAACCAGGTTTCTGATCATTGGCGATTCACACACCGAAGGCGTAGGACTCGAATTCAAAGATACTTTTACAGGGCAACTGATCAGGATGACCGATAGCGCTCATTATGAATTTCTGAACGCAGGAGTCGTGAGTTACAGCCCGAAGTTATATTATTTAAAAACAAAATTCCTTATCGAGCAGGTGAAACTTGAATTCGATCATTTGATCGTGTTTATAGATATTTCAGATATTCAGAATGAACTGGCTTACGAGAATTTTAATCCCGGAAAAAAAATCGGACTGAATATCAGACTTCATAATCTGAATACTTTCTTCAAAGATCATTCGCTGACCTGGTATGCTGTTCAGCTTTACCGGGAAAAACAAAAGCTCAGGGCGTTTTATAAGAATGCAAACAGGGAGGTTAAAAATCCAAAAACAGATTTATACTCTACATTTTTTTCTGATTTTAACAATTCTGAATTTTTAAGGGACAAAGCTTTTCACGATATTGGCAGTTGGTATCTCAACCGCAAAATTTTTGAAAAATGGGGAAGAAAAGGCCTGACGCTGGAAAGTGAATATATGCAGAAGCTGGTTCTTCTTTGTCGTAAAAATAATATTAAGATCAGCATCTCCATTCATCCGTGGCCCGTACAGATCAAGTATGGCGATGTAAACAGTATCCAGGTTCAGTTCTGGAGTAAGTTTGCCAAATTCCACAAGATCGGTTTGATCAACCTTTTTCCTGTCTTTTTTGGCCTGAATCAAAAGTTCGATGTCATCAAAGAGTGCTATCAAAAAGGGGATGTTCACTGGAATGCTAAGGGGAGTAAAATTGTTGCAGAAACAGTTCTCCGATACCTCGAAGAATCATATCCGGATATACAAGCGCATTAATCCGAATCGGTTCAGAAAATTATTTTCCCGGACGGAACTTTGGCTAAATCTTATTTTGAGGTGCTGAAAACGAAATAACAATTAATTTTGACAAAAGGTATTGAAATAACAGATAACATGGAAATCAAATAT
>JAADID010000171.1 GCA_013151505.1 Chlorobiota bacterium
ATTCATCGTTGTAATCTTCGATCATGCAGGCATAAATTCCGATACCCTGCTCGTCAAGCCATTTTTCACCGGCTTCCACAAGCTTTCGGGCGATGCCTTGGTGCCGGTATTCCGGCAGAACCGCCACCCTGTTGATCCATCCTTTTCGCCCGTCGTGGGTAACAAGTATCGCCCCGATGTATTTTCCGTCATGAACAGCAAAAAGGAACTGATTGCAGTTCAGCCTGATTTCTTTTTCAATGCTTTCGCGGCTGTCACGACCTTTATATTTATAAGGTAACCCTGCCTTTTCCCAAATGTCCGTCAGGATATCATAATCTCCCGGCTTGTATTGTACGATTTCTATTTCCATTGTTCTGTTGTAATTTCTTCCATTCGTTCCATTGCCCCCATCCTGAAGGATGGGGTAACTGATTTGATTCATTATGTTATATACTCTGTCAGTTTCCCCATCCTTCAGGATGGGGTTTCGGCTCCTAACCCCTCACCCTCCAGCTCCACCGCAACCTGGCATTACCCGTGGTAAATTTGTTTACCCTGTCCAGCTCTTTTTTACCGTCGAACTCCGGCCCGAATTCTTCGTCCATACTCAGGTAACCGAAATCCCGGTCTTTGATGGTGCTCAGTACCTTCCCCACAACTCCCATGGCTGTTTTGGCAATGACGATCCATGGTGAGGAAGAGCCGAGAATATTGGTTATAGTCCCCAGTACATTGTTGCCCAGTCCTTTTTCGATGTCACCGAGGATATCGCCCGCATTACGGACAGATTTCCGGTTGTGTTTCAGAAAAGCCCTGACCCTGATGGTCCTGTCGGAAGGCATTTCCCTTTCAAGGACAAATAAACCATCCACACCGCTGTCGGTGGCGACCGGCTCAAAGTCCACAACATTCTTGCTGTTGCGTTTCAGCGTGAAAAAATTCTCTCCCGCTGCCGGGATGGTTGTCAGCACCATTTTATCGCTTTCCGTAGGATGCTCGGCCACGATGATGAAATACAATTTCCATTTTCTTTTTCTGACCAGTATTTCCAGTCGTTCGAATTCAAGTCTTATGATAGCCATGATGTTAGTTTTAAAAGGTAATTGAGTATTTTACCTGCGAAAGATACAAAGAAAAATTAATGGTTTGATGGCCTCGATAGTTCGATTGTTCAGTGGGTGCAGTGGATTGAAATTGATGGAAATCGATTGTTGAATAAGAACTACTGACCACCGCTGTCGTTTTTTGACGCAGATTAACACAGATTTGGTTATGATTTTTATTGAATCCCAATATCCATCTAAATTTCCAATATTCCATCCTTTCTCAATTTTCCGTTTTCTATTAACCAGCATCCAATGTCGAGCATCCGGCATCCGGCATCCACCTCCCTGAAAACCACTATTTTTTTTAATTGGCAGAAACCCATCTTTGAATAACTGAAATTATGTATTCCCTTTGTAATCACGAATTAATAACAGAAATTTTAAGCATAATAAGCATAAAGTGACTACAGAACGAAAGGTACAATGCTTGATTTACCTGGATGTAAAAGTTTCTGAAAATCGTTTGCTACTGATCGAGGCGAAGGGAACTTCGGACTTTGACCAGCCAGGCGTGCCGAAGCTTGTACTTACAAATGAAATTGGTACAAAATCAAACAGGGGGATACTGGAACTTGACTTTGTCAATCAACCGGTAGAACAAGCGAAAAAGGAAAAACTGACGTTTGAAATAAAGGTCGTGATAGACATGGGAAAATTGCCAGTCGGACTAAAAGGAATAAAAGTAAATACAGAAGAAAATGCAGACATTGTTTTGATAGAATAAAAATTATTTTTCTAACAACCTAATCATTACAACAATGATACGCTTAATTATCACCGATGATCATCCCATAGTCCGAGACGGCATCGAGTTGATTTTGTCATCAGAAAAAAATATTCAGATAGCGGGTTATGTAAGAGAAGGTGCAGAATTGTTACGAATGCTTGAAGGAACTAAGGCTGACGTCATCCTGATGGACTTGAACATGCCGGGGATGAATGGCATTGAAGCCACGCAACGTGTCAAGGAAAAATATCCGAACATCAAGATCCTTTGTTTTTCACAGTACGATGAAAAACGTTTTGTAAGACAAGTTTTCAAAAGAGGTGCCAACGGGTACTTACTTAAAAATGCAGCCGCCGCAGAACTTATCCTGGCAATAAAGGCGGTGGTTAAAGGGGATATTTATATAAGCGAAGACCTGTCTGATATTTTTGAAAAGAAGCCCAAACGGAAATCAAAGTATTCAACCCCGAAGCTGACATCACGGGAACTGGATGTGTTGAATGAAATTTGCGCCGAGAAGAATAACCGGGAAATTGCCAGGTCGCTGTTGATCAGCCACAATACCGTTGAAACACACCGGGCCAATTTGTTGCTGAAGGTGGGCGCAAAAAATACAGCCGGCCTGGTTAAATGGGCTTTACAGAATCAGATAGTATAACAAAAATTGAAAACCGAGATGAATTTATTACACGAAGACATCAACATCCGGCAATCCTTCGTATATTGAACACATGAAAAACAATCAGTTTTAACCTTTAACCATAATGCATTATGTCTTACTTATTTACAAATGAATTTTAAAAACACAGGGTAAGAATCCTTTGATATTTCTGTTACCGGAGTATGGGATTTGAACAACAAGGTCTTGCAATGGATCAAAACGGCAATTGGGTCTTTATAGATAATGAATCATTAAACACAAGTGATATTGAGGAACAAGCTGTCATGCTAAAACCGGCTAAAATAGTTTCTTATGCGATTTTGCCCCTGTTTCTTTTTTCTGAAACGCTTTTCGGGCAGGAGAAAGGGAAAATAACGGCTTTTCTGGAAAAAGCCGACTTTTTCAGGAGTCAGTTCAAATACGATTCCGCCATTATGTTTTATGATTCTGCGATCCTGCTTTCGGGCGAAGACCAAAAAACCGCTTTAACGGCTTATGCCTACTGCATGAAAGGGAGGTCTTACCGTTACTCACACAAAAACGATTCGGCACGGGTATATATTGACCGTTCCATCCAACTGGCCGGACTACTGGATAACGACACCATGCTGGCCATAGCATACATCAACCTGGCCAATATTCTGAAAAGCAGTGGTCAAACCGATTCTGCCGGGAAATGCTACAAAGAGAGCCTGCGGTTGTTTGAGCAGGCTGGTGACAGCACAGGCATTGGAAAATCATACAATGCACTGGCCATTTTTTATAAAAACACAGGCGACTTTGACAAAGAGTTGAAAAGCGCATTGAAAGCCAATTACATTTTTAAAAAGCTCAATAAACCCGCTCCTTATATCCGGTCGCTGATCAATCTGGGAAATGCTTACGAAAAGCTGAAAGAAATTGATACCGCACTCTCCTGCTATGAAGATGCCTACAAGATGAGTACGGAAAACAACAAACCTAAAATGGCCGTATCCGCACTCATTAACAGGGGGGTGATCTATTACCGGCTCGGTAAAAAAGAAAAAGATAAACAAAAAGCCAGGCAATGGGTCGAAAAGGCCAAAAATGAATTTCAACGGGCAATAGATTTCAGCGAACGCATTGACGATAAAAGATCGCTGGCCATGCTTTATTCAAATATTTCCATTCTGTACGGATACCTGGGGCAGGAGAAGGAATTCTTACGATCAGCCGAAAAAGCGGTGGCCATCTCCAGAGAATTAAATGATCTGACAAATCTGATCGGCGCGTTGAATAACCTGGGATTAGCGTACAAAAAAACAGGAGATTACAGAAAAGCCGAATCATGTTATCTCGAAAGTTTTCAAATTGCCAAAAGAACCAACCAAAAAGAAACCGTAAAAAAAACCAGCGACAATTTATCCTCTGTTTATGAACTGGAGGGGAATTATAAGAATGCACTCAAATATTCACGATTGGCTGCCGCTTACCAGGATTCACTGTTCAACGAAAAAAAGCAAAAACTCATCGAGGAACATAAGACCCACTATGAAATTCTTCGTTTAAAGGATTTGAACCGGATAAAGGAACTGGACAAAAAAAGAATACGTGCCGAGCGGAATGTCACGTTATGGGTATCCGTTTTTATGGTGGTCATTTTGCTTGGCCTGCTGATCTTTTTCAGGATGCGCGCCCGCAAAAACCGGATCATCGCCGAACAAAAGATACGGAAACTGGAGGATGAGAAAAAACTGATGGCTGCGCAGGCCGTGCTGGTGGGGCAGGAAAAAGAACGTGAGCGCATCGCCCGTGAACTGCACGACGGCATAGGGATATTGTTGTCAACGGCCAGTATTCATTTCTCCAGCGTGGAGTCCAAAGCCGATAAAGAAACGAGCGAAATGCTTAAAAAAGCCAATAAGCTGCTCAAAGAAGCCAGTAAAGAAGTGCGGCAGATATCGCACAACATGATGCCCGGCGTGCTGTCAAAGTTCGGGTTGATGGAAGCGTTAGAAGACATGTTTGAAAAAGTGCAGGATGCGGGGGAAGTGCAGGTTGACCTCAGGCTGGAAATTGGCGAAGAGCGGCTGCCCGAAAATATGGAGATCATGCTTTACAGGGTGATACAGGAAATGCTCAACAATACGCTGAAACATGCAAAGGCATCAAAAATCAGGTTTTCTTTGATTAAAGAAAATGATGAGATCAGGATGGAATATGCCGACGATGGTGTTGGTTTTGACGAAGCAGAACTTCCGCACGACAAAAACCTGGGTTTGGCGGGAATCCGGTCAAGGGTGGAGTATCTCGGTGGTGCTGTCGAGCTCAGAAGCGGGAAAGGTAAGGGAATAATGTACTTTATTACCATACCCTTGTACAAAAGAAACGCTTGATGCGTTCACGGTAAAACAAAACCATAATAACATTAAAAAGAAACATTAAATAAATATATTGAAAAAACGAAAATGATAAGATTAATAATTACGGATGACCATCCTGTTATAAGAGACGGGATCAAAACGATACTTGCCAATGACAAGGATATTAAAGTGGTTGCCGATGCCGGTGATGGGGATGAGCTGTTGAATATTCTTGAAACTACCGGAGCAGATGTAATACTGATGGATATCAACATGCCCGGAATGACAGGTATAGAGGCCACCAGGCTGGTAAAAAATAAATATCCTGAAATCAAGGTGATCAGCTTTTCACAATACGATGAAAAGCGATTTATCAAACAATCGCTGAAAAACGGAGCCAACGGATACCTGCTGAAAAATTCGCCTGCGAGTGAACTGATACAGGCCATCAAAATGGTGCACGAAGGAGGCATGTATCTCGACCCCGACCTGCCCAATATCTTCGGCGACGTGGCCAAACCAAGATCAAATTACCTGTTCCCTGATCTGAGCAAACGCGAACTGGAGGTGCTGAAAGAAATCTGCAAGGAAAAAAACACGATCGAAATTGCCGAAACGCTTTTCATCAGCCCCAATACCGTTGAAACGCACCGCTCCAATCTTTTATTGAAAGTCGGGGTGAAAAATACAGCCGGGCTCGTGAAATGGGCCATTGAAAACGACATTATTTAACCTTTTAAAATTTACAACTATGGAAAATCTTTATCTACGCAACCTGAAGGCACAGTTTTTTGATGACGATGGGGTCAAAAAAATTATGGTCTATTTTGAAACACACATGGATGCCGCCTGGGACCTTAATCCCATTCAGTTACCACAGGACGGCGCGGTTATCAACAGCGACCTGACATTGAAATTCAAGGTCATAGAAAATGTTCAGGGGAGCAAATTAACGTTTCAGGTAAAATCATGGAAATATATCTACCCCGTGGCTTTACCGGATGGCTACAAGCATGTTACAACCGTATATCTTTATCACAGCAAGGGATCGGATGGCGAATCGCTGGGAACGGTAGGCGATCCGACCTGATATCCTGAACCGGTCAAAGAAAACGGATTCACACTGAAATACTCAACACAGGGAATATGAAAGTAAAAACATTTTATATCTGCATTATATTATTATGCTTTACGTTTTCTATTCCCTTTGAGGCGTTATCCATGCCGCAGAACGATGATATACCTCAATTGATCCGGAAAGCCAATCGCCTGAATACACAGTTCCGTCATGACTCCGCCATCGTTTGCCTGACCAAGGCGTATTCGTTGGCGAAAAAAAACAACGATCAGTTATCCATAGCCAACATCAACCGGCTGAAGGGATATACTTTTTTGAAAGAGCATCAATATGATTCGGCCCATAATTACCTTGACAAAGCGCTTAAACAGGCAAAATCAACGGGTAACGATACGATTTTGGCGAACGCTGAACTGAATCTCGGCTGGGTACTGCAACAAACCGGCAGGAACGATTCGTCGCTGTATTATTATCGGGATGCGCTGAATACCTATCGTTCCATTGCCGATACGGCAGGAATGGCCGGCGCTTATAATTATCTCGCCGTGTATTATAAATTTTCGGGCGATTATGATAAAGGTTTGGAAAATGCACTGCACGCAAATTATATATACCGGAAAAGCGATAACCTCGAACGGTATGTAAACTCCCTTATCCAACTGGGAAACATCTACGAGAAGCTGAATGATAATGATACCGCACTGGCTTGTTACGAAAATGCCTACCGTCTGAGCATTGAAAATGATCTTGCGAGATATATAGTCAGTTCATCCGTCAATATTGCCGTAATTCACTACAAGCGGGGGAAGAAGCTGAAAGAAAATAATGAGCTGCTCAAAGCAGAGGAGGAGTTCAATCTCACCAAGACATATTACCAGAAAGCCATTGATTTTGACGAAAAGATACAGAACAAATCCATGCTGACTTTGTTGTATTCCAATTTCTCACTCCTTTACCGCCGCATGGGTGATGACTCTGCAGCCATGGAATCGGCTAAAAAAGCCATCCGGATTGCCGAAGAAATCAACGATGTCGGGGCACGGTTGCGTGCGTTGAATAACCTGGGTATATGTTATAAAAAGCTGGAAGATTATCCAAAAGCAGAAGCGTGTTATCTTGAAGGGCTGGCGCTGGCTAAGAAGCTCAACCACCTTGAGGAATTGGGGAAAATCACCAATAATCTCGCCAATATTTATGAATTACAGGGGGATTACAGAAAGGCACTTGAATATTCCCGGCAGGAAACCGCCTTTAAGGACTCGTTGTTTAACGAGAAAAAGCAAAAGCTGGTCGAGAAGCACAAGACCGACTACGAAATCCTTCATTTAAAGGATTTGAACAGGATGAAAGAGCTGGATAAACAGCGCATCAGGGCCGAACGCAATGTCATGATCTGGATATCCGTGTTTGTTGTTGTCACTTTAATGGGACTGTTGTTATTTTTCAGAATGCGTGCCCGTAAAAACCGCATCATCGCCGAACACCGCATCCAGAAGCTGGAAGATGAAAAGAAGCTGATGGCTGCCCAGGCCGTACTTGTGGGCCAGGAAAAGGAACGCGAGCGCATTGCACAGGAGTTGCACGATGGCATTGGCGTGTTACTTTCCACGGCCAGCATCCATTTCTCGAGCGTAGAAAGCAAGACCGACAAAGAAACCGGCGAAATGCTGAAAAAAGCCAATAAGCTGCTCAAAGAAGCCAGCAAGGAAGTGCGGCAGATATCGCACAACATGATGCCCGGCGTGCTGTCAAAGTTCGGCCTAAAAGAAGCGGTTGAAGATTTGTTTGAAGAAGTTGAGGAAGCCGGCATTATTGAGGTTGAACAGGAAATAGTTTACGGAGATGAGCGCCTGCACGAAAACATGGAGATCATGATTTACCGGATCATCCAGGAAATGCTCAACAACACCCTGAAATATGCAAAGGCAACGAAAATTTCATTTTATATGACGCGAAGCAGTGAGGAGATCAAAATAAATTTTGCGGACGATGGCATCGGTTTCGATGAAGACAAACTGCCTCACGGCAAAAACCTCGGCATATCAGGCATCCGCTCGCGGGTGGAATACCTTGGCGGAACCATTGAATTGAAAAGTGAACCCGGTAGTGGAACCCGATATTCGATCACAATACCTGTCCGTCAAAAAGCAGGCTGATCAGATGAAAAATTGAGACTAAATGATGAAGATTGTTGCTCTATCCAATTTTATTAGTATATTGCACAGAATCAAAATGATATGTACCCAAACATGAAATCACTTAACTTAAAAACAAAACTATGGAATATTTAAAAGGATTTTGGACAAAAGGAAAAGCAGACGGAACGCAAATTATAGCAAACTTTATTGTTGATTTGCAAAACAATGAATATTTAGACCCTGCTTTGGAAGCCACATGGGATAACATGAGTGGTCACATTGTAATCACGTATGATGTAAAAATTGATAATAATATCGTATGGGATGGAAATCCACGCGAACCAAAAAGCGGAGAAGCCACCATTAATTTTATTGCCGATGATCTGTGGACCAATTATACTCCACATCTTACGACAATCGTAATCAATTATCCTAATATTGCAAAGTCGGATAAAGAGTTAATGGAAACAGGTTCCGGGGGAATATATTAAATTACAATCATTTATATGAACAGGGTTTTTTCTATATTATTCGTATGTTTTGTATTGTTTTTCACGATTTCTGCGCAGGCAGATAATCCTGATGCTACGAAAGATAAATTCAATGATTATGTGCAAAAAGCCATGATTCTTGAAGGGGAGTTCAATTATCCCCAGGCTATTCTGACCTATGATTCGGCAATAGAACTTGCAAAAACCGAGGGAAACAGGCTTTGGCTCGCACATTTGTTGAGGATGAAGGCCAGGTCGTACACGATTTCCAATACATTTGATTCGGCCAGAGTTTATGCTGAAAAAGCCCGGTATGAGGCTGTTCAAATAAATAATGATACCATACGGGGTATGGCATTACTAAACCTGGGCTCAATATTCAGAAAAGAAGGTGAATTGGATTCAGCGAGGGTGTATTATACACAAGCCCTGGAGTTGATGCAGAACGCCCGGGATACCTTGGGCATGGCAAAAGTATTTCAGGCGTTTTCAATTCTGTATAAATTTACCGGTGATTATGATAAAGGACTTGAAAGCGCCCTGAAATGCAATTATCTTTTCGAAAAGTATGGAAAATCAGAGAATTACATACGATCACTCATTGACCTGGCCAATATTTATGAGAAATTGAATGACTATGATACAGCGCTGGCTTGTTATGATTTGAGCTACCGGCTCAGTATAAAAAACAATTTACCCAAAGTAGCAACAACTTCCTTATCCAACAAGGGGGTGATTTATTTCAGATTGAAGAAATATGATCTTTCGGAATCTGAATTTGAAAAGGCGATCGCTTTTAATGACAGTATTCATGATAGCGCCGAGTTAGCCAGGCTTCACAATAATATTTCTATTTTATATCTTTTTTCTGACAATGAAAAGAAACTGAAGTATCATTTGAATCAATCGCTCAAAATAGCCGGGTCATTAAATCTGCCGATGGAAAAAATGCGGGCGCTAAATACATTTGGCAGTTATTACAGGAGAAAGAAAAATTACGATAAGGCGCTTCAGTATTATCAAAAAACACTCAAACTTGCCAGGCAGTTAGGAACGTTGAATGGCATTGCTTCGGCTGCGTATAATGTCTCGCTGGTTTATGAGAATATGGAGAAATATAAGAAAGCCCTTGAATATTACCGTTTAAGTACGGCTTATTCCGATTCGGTATTCAATGAGACCAAACAAAAAGAAATTGAAAAGCATAAAACCAATTATGAAATTCTCCATTTAAAAGATTTAAACAGGATAAAGGAACTGGACAAAAAACGAATACGTGCCCAGCGCAATGCCACAATGTGGGTATCTGTTTTTATTGTTACTATCCTGTTGGGTTTGTTGATCTTTTTCAGGATGCGCAGCCGCAAAAACAGGATCATTGCCGAGCAAAGGATCCAAAAGCTGGAAGATGAAAAGAAACTGATGGCTGCCCAGTCGGTAATGGTGGGCCAGGAAAAAGAACGTGAACGCATTGCACGCGAACTGCACGACGGTATCGGTGTGCTGCTTTCCACGGCCAGTATCCATTTTTCAAGTGTAGAGGACAAGACCGATAAGGAAACCGGCGAAATGCTGAAAAAGGCCAACAAGCTGCTCAAAGAAGCCAGCAAGGAAGTGCGGCAGATATCGCACAACATGATGCCCGGCGTGCTTTCCAGGTTCGGGTTGAAAGAAGCCGTGGAAGACCTGTTTGAAAATGTGAAAGATGCCGGTGAGGTGAAAGTTGATCTGAGACTGGATTTGGGGGAACAACGATTGTCCGAAAACATGGAGATTATGCTTTTCCGGGTTATCCAGGAAATGCTCAACAACACCCTGAAACATGCAAAGGCCTCGAAAATCACTTTCTCATTAAGAAAAGAGGAAGACCGGATCAAAATGGAATATGCAGATAACGGAATCGGGTTCGATGAAGACAAGCTGCCGAATGAAAAGAGACTCGGCCTGTCCGGCATACGATCAAGGGTTGAATACCTTGGCGGAAAAATAAAGCTGGAAAGCCGGCCCGGAGAAGGCACAAAATATTTCATTGTGATACCTTTGGAGATTAATGAAACATAAGCTCTTTACATTCAGAATTCATTAACCAATTCCCCATATCCGGCATCCGGCATCCATCTCCCCTCCTCGCTGTAATCCGCTATTTTTTCCATTTCACTGAATAAGGTTAAAAATAAACAGGTTACAGGTTGCATCTTTGTATCACTATTAACCCTTAAAACATTTCTATTATGAAAACTAAAATTTTAATTCTCGCAGCACTGGTCTTTGCAGGACTGACATTCTCCTCCTGCACAAAAGACAACTCACTGATGGATGAAACATCATTCCAGCAGAGTAACCAGAAAACAGAATGGACTCCCGACCCGGGTGGCATCGGCAAGGACATGATCAGCAACACACCTGACCCGTTCAGGAGTTACACAACGATCAAATACATTGTCCGTAAACCGGCAAATGTAAGTCTTGCCGTGTATTATGGCGGAGGTCAGGAACTGGTTGCCGTATTGGTAAACGATGAATTTCAGGAGCCGGGATTGCATTCGGTAAAATTCAATGCATCCGGATTGCCTTACGGTAAATACATCGCCAAACTGATCATCAGAGCAGGAGGGCTTTCGGTTGTTTACAAGGAAGAAATGATAAAGTCAGCCCTGGAACATCAGGATGGCGAAATTACGGTCACTGACTAACTAACACTCACTCATGCTAAAGAAAAAGGCGAAATCCGCCCTGAAAACCCTGATGTAACAGTCAGGGTTTTTTCTTTTCAGTTCACACCCTTGTCTTGCCTCCGTCCCGGGAGGTGTGAGTCAGGTGTTCATGAGTTGCACCCTGCATCCCCGCACCCAGCCAGTCCGCCGTATCCGTCAGTTGACGGTGAAGGCGGATACCCGTAAATTTCCTCCCCAATTTTTTGGATTTTTATAACGAATATCATAACTTTGCCTTATCCTACCTGAATATCAGATAGATAACGTTCTGATGTAAAGTGTAAAACCAGAGAAATATGAAAAAGTTTACTTTGTTTTTTATCGTTTTGCTGATGACCGTTACGGCCATTCAGTCACAGGTAGCCATCAATACCGATGGCAGCGCACCCGACCCTTCGGCCATGCTCGATGTCAAATCGGATACGGCCGGCATACTCATCCCGCGCATGACCGCCAACCAGCGCGATGCGATATCAAATCCTGCCAACGGATTAATGGTATATGTTACCGACGACAGTACGTTTTATTATTACAGCGGCACCGCCTGGGAAAAGGTGGGCAAGGGCGCACGGTTGTGGAGTGTTGACACGGATACTATTTACCGTCTGGCCGGTTCAACAAAACTGGTCACTATCCGTCCGGATTATCCCACCCTTGAGGTGAAAGGACACATTTCACAAACAGGCACCGGACAGTCGGTTTTCATTGGTGAAGGTGCCGGGGAAAATGATGACCTTTCCGATAATCACAATGTTTTTATCGGTTATGAGGCAGCCAAAAATAACACGTCGGGATATAACTGTGCGGCATTTGGGTATCAGTCTTTAAAGAATAATACCACAGGGCGTGACAATGCTGCTTTCGGTTATCAGTCATTGTTTACCAACAGCACGGGGGTGCATAACGTTGCCATCGGCAGCGGCGCACTCTACTCCAACAATACCGGAAATGACAACACCGCCATCGGATTTATTTCACTCGCAATGAATACTTCCGGGAGCAGTAATACAGCTACCGGATTCCAGAACATGTATTCAAATACCACAGGGACATGCAACACCTCTGCCGGTTACGAAGCGATGT
>JAADID010000299.1 GCA_013151505.1 Chlorobiota bacterium
CAAGAAAGGTATTTGATAGGTTTATACCTATGCTTTAGTGTAGGTAAAAGAGCGCCCAAAAAACACAAAACACAGTAAATCAATAAAATAATATATTTGCATATAGGTTTTGTGTCACTATGACAATTTCTCAAACATGGTTAATAACTCTTAAAAGTTGTTAATAACTCTCATTTCAAGAGCATTTTTCCATGCGTTTTTTATTCAGTAAATAATATTTGCATTGCGTGCTTCGGTAATTACTTCCAAAAGCCTTGTTTTGTTAAATTTTTTAAACAGGTTTTTACAATGAAAATCCACAGCTACTTTTGAAATATTTAAAAGTTCACCTACTTCTACCCGTTTATAGCCTTTTGCCAGTGCATTCAATACCTGTAATTCACGACTTGTGAGTCGCGGTGTATTACCATTGTTACTTGATTCGATCTGAATGAAAAAATTCGGAACATTGCTACCGATTTTGCGTTCGCCGGCTAAAACAGCGTGAATAGTTTGAACCAATTCATCCCTCCCGCAATATTTCATCAAGATGGCATCTACTTTATTCATCCAGGCATTGAACAGAATGGCGGTATCCGTTTCACCTGTAAAAGCAATAACTTTTTTATCCGGGTAATCTTTTTTCAAAATTTGCGCCAATTCAACACCGCTGAATTCAGGCATTAGCAAATCGAGCAATATAATGTGAGCAGAAGATTTTTTAAGTTTACTTAATGCCTCTTTAGCGGAATAGGCATGGCCAACGACTTTGATCTTTTCTTTTTTACCGTCAAAAATTGCTTTAATACCTTCGATAATCACAGGATGATCATCTATAACAAAAATATTAATCATAACACTTGTTTTAGGTCCAGAAGAAACATATTAAATCAGATACACCGTAAGCTTTTTAAATAATGTTTCCTGGTTTAAGAACGATTGATGCAAATTTACATCGAAAAACAGGGCTCGTCAAGGTAGGAAAATGATAGAATTTATACTGCCAAAAATGGTAGTTTGCAGTTAAATACCCCTGAAAACGTTAAGAGATGACCTTTAATTTACGCGCTTCGGCCAGTAGAGAGTGGATTCGGTTTTTATTGAACTTCTTGAAAAGGTTTTTGCAGTGGAAATTTACTGCGGCGCTTGTAATATGAAGTTCGTCAGCAACTTCACTTCTTGACAGGCCGGTGGCCAGCAATTTAAGGACTTCTTCTTCCCGAAGAGTAAGCGTAGGGACTTTATCATCTTTGGCTCCTTCGATCTGATCAAAGAAAAAGGGCACATTCTGACCGATAATCCTTTCGCCTTCAATTACCCGTCGCATGGTTTGCAAGAGCTCCTTTTTCCCACAATATTTTAAAACGATGGCGCTTGCACCGCTCATCCAGGCATCAAACAAAAGTGCCGTATCCGTTTCACCGGTAAGGAAAACCACTTTAATATCGGGTAAAACCTTTTTTATTCGTTTGCAACATTCAACGCCGTTCAACTCGGGCATATTCAGGTCGAGTAAAACAACGTCAGCGCCACTTTCTTTCAATGGCTCAATGGCTTTCATACACAAATTGGCTTCACCGACAAACTCAACCCGATCTGCTTCCGGGTCGAATGCCGATTTAACCCCGTCAATAAACATAGGGTGATCATCAATCATAAAAACGTATATCATGTCTTGACTTTTGGTATTTCAATCATAAACAATGTTCCTTCTCCAATCCGCGAATCTATAATTAATTCTCCATTTAAAAAATCAACCCGGCGTTTTATATTTTTCAGCCCGTGTCCGTCTTTACTTGCGCTTACATCAAATCCAACCCCGTTATCTTCAACAGATAAATTGATACTATCGCTGTGTTCAAGCAATTGGATAAATATAGAATTTCCTTTCGAGTGTTTAATGGCATTATTGATCATTTCATAGACGAGGTAAAATAAATTAATTTCAAGGGAACTGTCAAGTCTTTTTTCAATATTTGCCTCCAGGTCAATGGCCAGACTTTCTGACGACTGATTGATGGAGTTGATCAGGTTTTGAAGTGACAATACAAGGCCGAGCTCATCCAATTGCGTGGGAACCAACCGGTGTGACAGGTCACGCACATGTTTACTGATATCATTAACGGATTTTGAAATCTCGTCGAAATGCGGATTATTTTTAAAAAATGCATCAACCATAAAGCGCAACGAACCCAGCCGGGCCCCAAGACCATCGTGAAGGTCCATTGCCAGCCGTTTTCGTTCAAGATTTTCTCCCTCAATCAATGCGTTGGCTGTTGCCAAGGATTTTTCCTTTTCCATGGTTTCCAGACGCGCTCTCCCCAACAGTGTCTTTTGCCGGTAGTAGATCAACAAGGTTAACAAGAGAGCCGAAAAGGCAACGGCTCCGAACAAAATCGCCCTGAACTGGTTGAGCTTACTTTCCTGTGCCAGGATTTCTTTCTCTTTTTGCTCGGTTTCAAATACGGTGGAAAGGAAAAGTGATTCCTGCACACGTTGGTTTTTTCTGAATTCATTTTTCTTTCTAATTGATGAATCCTTGTAAACAATTGCTGATTTATAATCGTTAATAGCTTTGTAATAGTCACTATACGAGTCAAATACAACGCCTTCAAGGTCTATATCGTTTATTTCTTTCGTAATGGCAAGCGCTTTATCAAGAATGATACGGGCGCTGTCATAATTTTTAAGAACCATCAGCAGGTAAGCATAATTGTTATAAAGATTGGCGAGATATTTCTTATACCCGTTTTCTTTTGCAATGGAAATGGCTTGAAGATACAGTGCTTTGCTCAAATTATATTTATGGATGGCTTTGTTGAGCATGGCTTTGTTGTTTAACAGAACGACCTTTTTGTATTGTGAACGACTGTCTCTGGCAATGATTGAATCCGATAAGGCATAATACTTTTGAATGGAATCAAGTTTTGTTTGAAATTGAATCATTAAAATATATGATTTAAGCGCATATAACGATGATTCCTGCTTTTTTGCCAACCGGATACTTTGATTTAAATATTTTTTGGAAAGCTTGGTTTCCCCCATTTTGTAATAAGCGTCCGCCAGGTAGTAATACAATTCTGACTCATATCTTTTTTCTTTAGTATTAGGTAATGCTTCGTACAATTCAATGGATTTGAAATATTGTTTCAGCGCTTCAGAAGTAAACCCCATTAATTTATATACAAGACCAAGGTACATATAAACTTCAGGCTCTTTCTCAATTAGATCATTTTCTTTCACAATTTTTTGGGCTTCCTGGCAATTGTTGTATGCTGCGATAAAATTTGCAATGACAATGTCTGCCCGTATTTTCACAAAAAGAACATCAACTTTCTTTAGATTGTTATTGCTTTTGTCCGCGAGAACGTCTGCTTTGTCGGCATAATAAATTACTGAATCATAATTAATGTTTGTAAAATAGTTTGCTTTGGCAATGTATTCATCAATTTGTTCTTCAACAGTTTGCTGAGAGCCAAATGCTGACGAATCAAGCAATAAAAAAACAGCCATTAAAACTAAAACCGGTAGATAAGCTTTACGGCAAACCATGTAGTGTTGTGTTAAAAGACATTTCCAAAATTACAACAATATGCATTGCTGACGGTTTAATATCTTTTGTTTATCAGTTTTTTTACGATAAAATATGGGAAAAGTTTTATAGAAATTTTATTACGGTATCCGGAAAAGAATTCAAAAGTTAATAAAACAGACAGATAAAAAAACCGGTCAAGAGAACCACCTCGTTGACCGGCCAAACTATTATGAAAAATTACTGTGTGTTTTCCGTGTTGATTTTTTAGTTTATTCTTCCCATACCGACATGCTGCAATCTTCGGAGGCGCCCGTTACTTTAACACCCCAAAGCTCATTGTCCAATGTAATCTGGAACGGTGTGCCTTCTTTTACTTTGAAAGGACCGTATGAAAGATCGCCATTCAACTGATAAATGACTATGTAAGCCCATGCGCTTCCGGTTCCCCGGTGCTCGTCTTCCACATCAACCGTCATAGCTCTTTCTTCCCTGTCCTGATTCTGCTGGCTGAAACCACTGTCTTCAAAAGTGGTGTTTACCGTAACCTGCACATCATAAGCCGGGATTGTGTACTGTGCATTTGCTTTACTGAATGGTATTGCTGCGAGCAATGCTATGATTGAAATGATTATTAACTTTTTCATGACTCTAAATTTTTATGTTTATAAAAGTATTTCCGAATCAGGCTCCCATCAAGGAAGGAAAATAATTGTTTTTATCCTATGCTAAAGGGTAGCTATTTCAGAAATAAAAATTAATTAAATAATTGGCATGCAACAACTAAATATAATTGCATGCTTAAATTTCTTTACAGTAATTTTTATTTGATCTACCGGAAAAGTTAATAAAAACCAGAGGAAACACATTAGGAAAGGGCTAAGTAATTCAGGTACGAATTCATAGTTTCAGGTATCAGGTAGAACATGGTTTACTTACAAAGAAATTAGAAATGATCGAGGTACCACATGTATGTAATTAATTGAATCATATAATTTGTTTTAGGTTTTAAAAATATAAAATTCAATCTATTGAGGCAAAGATAATAAAATTATTAACAAGTTATCAACAAAATTAAAAAAAAATATCAAATATTCTTACAAAAAATCTTACAAATTTAAGAACAAAGAGAAAAAAATGCCGTATAACCATCAAAAATTCATTAGATTTTGGTACCGAAGACCATATTCAAACTGCACGAACCACAACATGGTATTGATGTTCGTGAACAGAGAGAAACATACATTTATATGTTTTTCAGCTATGGTTATTATTTAATTTCGGAAGGAAAGGAAAAACGAAAAAAATATATT
Source organism: Chlorobiota bacterium (assembly GCA_013151505.1). GTDB lineage: Bacteria > Bacteroidota > Bacteroidia > Bacteroidales > F082 > JAADID01. The sequence goes on from JAADID010000299.1 coordinate 4,825, forward strand.
CCCTTAAAATATCCGACAGGAAAAAAGATAAAACCGGCTTATTGGGTTGACCGGCCTGTTTACCGTGTTAAAAAGAAAGCCGGTTATGATGATTTGTTGATCAATTTGCATCTTGACAGGTTACAGGATAAAGTACAGCAGGTTTATTACGAATTTGAAAGAAGCGGCATTGTTCCGACTCCTGCGCAATTAAAAGAAAGGCTTGACATTGAGTTGAAAGGAAAGGACAACGTTCCGGCGAAAAGCTTCAACGAGTATCTTCAGCAATTTATCGTCGAAGCATCGGAAGGCAAAAGGCTGACATTTGGTAAAACAAGATACAGGCCCCTATCCATTAAAAATCTGAAAGGATTTCAATCACAGATCACCGAATATCAAAAATCAAGAAATATCATTTTAAGTTATGAACAGATAAACGTTCATTTCCTTGATGACTTTGTGGAGTTTTTTAATCAAAAGGGCTATAGTCAGAATACAATAGCCAGGCATATAAAGCATTTGAAGTTGATTATGCGTTCTGCAAAGCAGGAAGGCATGCACAGCAATACTGCTTTTGAAGGTAAATTGTTCAGGGTTCCGCAGATCAGGGTTGATCCTGTATATTTAAATGAAAGCGAGCTGAATCGCCTTTATAATCTGGATTTATCCGACCATCCTCAACTTGAGATTACAAGGGATGTGTTTTTACTGGGTTGTTACCTGGCTCAACATTATACGGATTATAAAGCAGTAAAAAAGAAAAACCTGACCGTGCTCGGCGACGGAAGAAAAGCATTAAAAATATATCAACTCAGAAACGGAAAAGAAGTAATTGTTCCCCTGCGCCAGGAAGCTGATACAATACTGAGAAAGTATGATTATGAGCTTCCTCCTACGAATGAGCAAAAAATCAATGAAAAACTTCAAATTTTGGGTAAGATGGCCGGAATTGATGAACCGGTTACCATTATCATTAATAAGGGGGGAAGAAAAAAGGAAAAAAGTCTGCCAAAATATCAATTCATAAAAACCTATACAGCCCGGCGATCCGGTTGTATTAACATGTATCTCGCCAATGTTCCCACCGTGGAAATCATGGCTATCTCGGGCCATAAGACAGAAAGGGATTTATTGGCATACATAAAAAACAGCAATAAGGAATGGGAAGTTGCACACAAACTTTCTTCACATCCGTACTTTGCAAACCCCGAACTACTATAACCGGTAAAGAAAGGATGCAAAAAAGAAAGAATCATTAATTGGTAAAATTTAAAACCCCCGTAAACATTGATTTACAGGGGTTTACTTTGAGGTACCGAGCGGATTCGAACCGCTGTATAAGGTTTTGCAGACCTCCGCCTAGCCACTCGGCCACGGTACCTTTTTCAGGTGTGCAAAGGTAAAAAATTTACTAATGGAATTGCAAATACAAAAACTGAATTTTAGTGTTTTCTGTATGATTCAAGCTCGATGGCAACAAAATCAATTTTCCCACCCAGTGGCGGATTCAGCTTTCTGATTTTTATTCTGGCGGATTCAACTGACGGGAATTCATTTAAAACCCGGTTCAATATTCTGCGGCCAACATTTTCAAGAAGCTTTGAACGGGTTTTCATTTCTTCACCGATAACTTTATAAACCAATTGATAATTAACTGTATCATTCAGGTTATCGGTGGCTTCTGCTTGCGAAGTATCTGTTTTCATGAAGATGTCAATCCGGAATTTTGTGCCGATCACCTGCTCTTCTTTAAAGCAGCCGTGGTAAGCAAAAAACTCCATTCCTTCAATTGAGATTATTGACATAAAAAATGAAATTATCGGGTTAATCCCGGATTATTTTTTACAAAAAATTTACGACCTTACGATATATTTTTTCCACCAAGAATTTTCAAACCTGTATCAATGCGGTTGAGGGTTTCTTCTTTTCCAATCAATGCAATGATGTCAAATAAGTGTGGCCCCTTGAGGGCTCCGACAATGACCAACCTGAGTGCATTCAACACGGCTCCCGTTCCTAATTCATTTTCATCAATCCATTTTTTGACAACGTCTTCTATATTTTCCGAAGAGAAATTCTCAATATTTGCAATGATTTCCTTTAGACGGCTTATTTGTTCATAAGAATTAGGCCTCCATCGTTTTTTCGCGGCTTTAGCGTCGTATTCAGCAGGGCTGATAAAAAAGAAATAAGACTGATCCCATAATTCATGTACAAAATTGACACGTTCCTTTACCAGTCCCACTATTTTTACTACCGCATCCGGTTTTACCTCTACACCTTTTTCTTTTAGGACAGGAATAAACAATTCTGCCAGTTCCTTGTCAGATTTCCTGATGAGGTATTGATGATTAAACCATTTGGCTTTTTCAGGATCAAACTTGGAGCCCGACTTTCCCACCCTTTCAATCGAAAAGGCTTCGATAAGCTCATCCATTGTAAACAGCTCTCTTTCGTCACCGGGATTCCAGCCAAGGAGTGCAAGCATATTGATAAATGCTTCAGGAAAATAGCCTTCCTCACGGTAGCCGGTAGAGATTTCTCCGGTTACCGGGTCTTTCCACTGCAAGGGAAAGACCGGAAAACCAAGACGGTCACCATCCCGTTTGCTTAACTTCCCGCTTCCTTCAGGTTTTAAAAGCAGGGGCAGGTGGGCAAATTCGGGTGCTTCCCAATTAAAAGCCCGGTAAAGCATTACATGGAGCGGTAAGGATGGAAGCCACTCTTCACCACGGATCACATGGCTAATTTCCATCAGGTGATCGTCAACCACATTGGCCAGATGATAGGTAGGCATTCCGTCGGACTTAAAGAGAATTTTGTCATCAAGGGTTTTCGTGTTCACCTCAACTTTTCCCCTGATCAGATCCTTCATAATGATCATTTCATTTTCAGGCATTTTAAAACGGATGACAAAAGGTGTATTTTTTTCGAGGAGTTCGTCAACTTCTTTTTTATTCAATGAAATAGAATTCTTCAGGCGTTTGCGTTCAACAGTATTATAAGTGAACGTTTTTTTTTCTTTTTCCTGTTTTTTCCTCAAATCGTTCAATTCTTCCGGCGTGTCGAAAGCATAGTAAGCATTTCCCGATTCAATAAGTTTTTCGGCATACTGCCTGTATATTGACTTTCTTTCAGATTGCCGGTAAGGAGCGAAAGGGCCTCCGTTTATTACCCCCTCATCAAAACGGATACCGCACCAGTCAAATGATTCGATAATATATTCTTCGGCTCCGGGAACGAAACGTGTTTGATCGGTATCTTCAATGCGGAGAATAAATTTTCCTCCGTGTTTTCGGGCAAACAAATAGTTATATAAAGCCGTTCTCACCCCTCCGATATGAAGCGGGCCTGTTGGACTGGGCGCAAACCGTACCCTTACATTTTTCATGTTCATGTCAAATTAAAATGAAGTGACAAAGATACTAATCCCCGACGGTTTTCAGTTGCCTTCTTTTTTTACGGATTGCCCACCATAAAAAGGCCCAGGGTGAAAATATCATGGTGGGAATGGTTGAGTTAAGAGGTTCGGGTGTTCCCCGTAGAGAATGTACAATAAACGTAAGTGTTACGGCTATGCTGGTGGAGACAAGACATGCGGTAATGATGGCTTTATAAAAATTGTCAATGCTTGTGGCTATATTCTCAGTCAGACGGAGCATAAATCCTCCGGCAAAAAAAGTATAAGTAGCCTGTTTTGATGCCGCTATTAAAGCATTGACAGCGCCATGGTCAAAATTGATCAGAAAAACAATTGTGCCTAAAAACAATCCCCCGACAATACCCATTTTAAGGTCGAAGTATCTTAAAAATGAAAATTTGTTTTTATGCGGTTGCTCGTTCAAAAGTATATCCTGTATTGAAATCCAGACCAAAGATAAAAAAAGGCACACAATATGGTTTATGCATGCCCATTTCTTTAATAATCAAAAAAACACTATTTGATTATCTTTCGTATAAAAGTATGATCGCCATCTGTTACACGCACTAAATAAATTCCTTTGCTAAATCCTGAAAAGTCAATATTCATACGGTTGTCAGACGAAGAAAATGATGTCAGTGTTTTACCGGAGAGGTCAGTTATTTTAACCACTCTGGCATTCAGCGGTTGATTGGCGAAATAAATATTCAGGGAGTTTTTTACCGGATTTGGTCCAATGGTAAAGAAGACCGGCGATTCCGATTCTTCAACACCAACAATGATACTGTTTACCTTTTCCATGGTCCAGTGTTCAGGATCAACCGAAACATGGGTTACCGTTTTTCCGGTATAAATCGAAAAATTATTGATGTTGTCCGTTTGTTCAAAACGAACGGTTGTATCAGAACCGTCATCAAAAGTCAGTTTATAGTCCATTAACATTTTAAACAGCGGTGTGGATGATGAAGTGGACTGTGTAACCGTCATGAAGAATGTCCCGCTTAAATTGTACCATTCGATATCATAAATTGGATAACCTTCTCCATAATACCATTCGTCAAAGAAGTCACCGAAATCCATACCGGTTACATCTTCTGCAACATTTTTAAAATCGTCACCGGTAGCCGTACTATCTGCAAAATCACCCTGGAATGTTTTTAAGACCTGAAAGAAAAGACTGTCATCCTGGATTTCATGCCTAAGCGTATGGATGATTGCAGCGCCTTTGTTATAAGACAGCCGCCCATCGAATATTCGCCATTCGTTACCTTCATAAATCTGGTCTTCCGGAATATAAACACTACCTCCGGGTTGTGACATGGCACTATTTTGAGCGTTTGTAAAAAAGGCCTTTCCACTTTCCCAGCCGTTGATAAATTCTTCTGCAAGTCCATTGGTATAAGTCGCAAAACCTTCGTTTATCCAGATGTCACTCCATGCAGCACAGGTCACATTATCGCCAAACCACATGTGGCCTAACTCATGCGAAACAAGGTGAAATGAAAATCCTCCGATGGTCGTCATGGTTTGGTGTTCCATGCCCCCGCCCAGTTTGGTCAGACAATGGCCATATTTTTCTTCATCAAAAGGATAAAGAGAAAATAAATCAGAATAAAGCTCAAGTATCGGAGCTGTTTCGTCAATTCCGGCTTTGTTATTTTCAAGGCATCCGGGAGCATCATAAATCAGGTTCTGTATCAGGATCGAATCACCGTTCATTTCATCGGGATGAGCATAAATGTTATAAACCTGATAATCGGAAACCGCAAAAGAGATCAGGTAATAATCAATGGGGTATCTGGTTTTCCATTCATATCTTGTTTTACCGTTTCCGAGATTAACAACATTGGTCAGCAACCCTTCGGAACCCGCCATTAAGGAAGAGTCTGTTGTCAGGAATATCCATGCAGAATCCGCCTTGTCTTCAAGGTCTTGTTTTACCGGAAACCATTCTTTTGCCGAGAAAGGCTCGGAAAGGGTCCAGACAACATGTTTTCCATATTGAGAATCGTAACCGTGGGAAACCCCCGAAAAGAAACCACCGGACCCGGGGTCTCCATGATAATATATCTTGGCTGAAAAACCGGTTCCGGCCGCAATTTCATCTACGGGGAATAACACATTATCTCCATCATAAGTGTAAGATGTATATTTTGTCCCGTCGAGAAAAAACGAATCAATAGTCATAACAGGGATAAGTTCAAAAGCAAAAGTGTCTAAAACTGCAGTGGCTTCCGCATTGATAGTAACATTTCCGGAAACAAATGTGGAAACATCACTTACGCTGATATCCAGCCAGTAAAATTTTACATCATAATCGTCCATGTATTGACTTTGCCAGTCGTAAAGAAATTGCGGACTTAGCGACGAAGGGGCATCCAGCCCTTTTCCTTCAAGGTTGCTGTCGTTCCATTGCCCGAAAGAAGCTGCTGTTACAAATAAAAGAATAAGAAATGTTAAACTGCGTTTCATTATTGTACTGTATTAAGGTAATTGATTAATATCTTTGCCAAAAGTAAGAATATTTGATTCAGTGTTAAGACAGATGTTTATCAGGTAGGGTTGTCCATGGAAAATGATTTCAACATATTGCAGAAAAAGATCAATGATTTTGTGAAGAAATATTACAAAAATCAAATGCTGAAAGGATTGATTCTCAGCCTTGCTATCATTGCTATTCTGTTTCTTTTGATTAATCTGGTTGAATATTTCGCATGGAGCAGTGTTCTTGTTCGAACGGTAATTTTTTATACGTTCATAGCTGTTGTTACCGGTATTCTTATTTATTACGTTGCAATCCCGTTATTTAAAATACTGCATATCGGAAAAACAATAAGCAGGGAAGAAGCTGCCCTGATTATCGGGAAACATTTTCCGGAAGTTAGCGACAGGCTGCTGAATGTTTTACAATTAAAAGAACAGATAGATGAAATAACTGACAAAACGGAAACGGATTTGCTAATTGCCGGAATCGACCAAAAGTCAAAAGAGCTTTCTCCTGTCCCTTTCACCGGCGCCATTAAATTAACAGAGAACAAAAGATACCTGACTTACTTTCTGCCGCCTGCCCTGATTATTTTGCTGATTCTGATTATTTCACCTGCCTTCATTACCGAACCATCCGAAAGGATAGTTCATCACTCCTCATACTATGAAAAACCTTTACCATACACGATTTCAATAATCAATTCAAAACTGGAGACTTTGCAGCATGAAGACTTTACTTTAAAGATCAGGGTTTCCGGTGAGGAAATTCCTTCAAATATCTGGATAACGGATGGCAGTTATAGATATAAAATGAAGGAAATCAAACCCGGGCAGTATGAATATATATTTAAAGACCTGAACGGAGATACCTGGTTTCAGTTGAAAACGGAAGATTATGTAAGTGAAAAGCATAAGATCAAAGTGTTCCCGAAACCGGTCATATTCAGTTTTGATGTCAGCCTTAAATACCCGGCTTACCTGAAAAAGAAGGCGGATATAATTCAGAATTCAGGTGATCTGGTTGTTCCTGAAGGGAGTAAAATAACGTGGAAAATTTACACCAGAGACACTCGTCATATTATTTTTAAGGCAGGTGAAAACGAAATCACACTTGATCCTGCGAAAAGCAATACATTTGAATATTCGTTAAAAGCATCAAACAATTTCTTTTATACTCTGCTGGCCGAAAACCGGTTTGTTAAAAATTACGATTCATTAAGCTTTTCCGTTCAGGTTATCAAAGATCAGTATCCGGTAATTGAAGTTAACCAAACGCAGGATGAAACTCTTTTTGGAAACTTATATTTCACGGGAATGATTAGTGATGATTACGGATTTCATTCACTGAAATTTTTTCATAAAACCGAGGGAAGGGAAGATGAAAAATGGGAAACTGATAATCTTTCATTTAGTCCCGATATACCACAGCAATCTTTCAGTTATGCTTTTTTAACGCGGGAAATGGGTTTAAAACCCGGCGAAAGCATGAGTTATTTTTTTGAAGTCAGGGACAATGATGCCATTAACGGTTATAAAAAAACCAGGACTCCAATATTGTATCTGTACTTGCCTGATAAGACTGAAATCGAAAATATGCTGGCGGAAAAATCGGAGAAAGTTAAGAAAGAGATAAAACAGACCCTGGAAGAATTGTCAGAGATAAACAAGCAAATTGAAGAAAAACGCAGGGACCTGATAGATAAAAAAGAACTTAACTGGGCAGATAAACAGCAGCTTGCAGAACTATTTGACAAGCAAATGGCAATGCAGGAAAAGCTAAACCAACTGGATCAGCTTAACGAACAAATAAAAAATTACGAAGAAATAGTTAAACAGGAAAAAAGCCAGCAGCTAAAGGAAAAAGAAGATCAACTGGACCAAATGTTTAAAGACCTTACGAATGAAAAACTGAAAAAGCAGTTGGAGAAAATGAAAAAAGAACTCGATAAAATTGACAAGAAAAAACTAAATAAACTGCTGGAAGAATTAAAGAAAAACAATAGCGAATTAAAAACAAATCTGGATCAAAACCTTGAATTGTATAAGCAACTGGAGTTTCAGAAGAAAGCAGAAGAAGCTATCAGCAAGCTGGATTCACTGGCTGACAAACAAAAGGATCTTGCTGATAAAACAAAACAAAAAGAGATCGAAAAAAACAAGTCTCTTGAAGAACAAACCAAAATTAATAAAGAATTTGATCAGGTTAAGAAAAGTTTGAAAGAAACAGAAATGCTGAATGCCGAACTTGAAGAACCTTTTGATTTCAACCCTGATACAACAGAAATGAATTCGATAGATGAGCAGTTGGGTGAAGCGACTCAAAACCTCGAGAGCGGGAAACAAAAGAAAGCTTCGCAAAACCAATCACAGGCAGGTCAGAAAATGAAAAAAATGGCATCTAACCTGAATATGATGATGCAATCGGCAATGCAATCAAGAATGGGAGAAGATGCAGAACAAGTAAAAAAACTACTGGACAACCTTATTGATTTAAGTTTTAAACTCGAAAAAATAATGGGCGATGTCAGGGAAACCTCCTTAAATGACCCCAAATACACCGAAAACATTGATCAGATTAATCAAATCAACGACGATTTTACAATCGTTCACGATTCATTGGTGGCGATCAGTAAACGACAAATTATGATTCAACCGTTTATTGTAAAGGAGTCTGAAAAAATAAAATCCAATCTTAGTAAGGCCACAGCCCTGTTGCATGACCGGAAAACCGGAACCGCATTGAGCCGTCAACAGTACGCAATGACATCAATAAATAACCTTGCTTTAATGCTTTCAGAATCTCTCGATAAAATGCAAATGAGCATGCAGATGTCAGGAAACAAACCGGGACAGCTTTGCCCGACCCCCGGAAAAGGCCAGCAACCTTCATTACAGCAAATAAGCAAAATGCAAAATCAGTTAAACAAGAGTATGAGCCAGGGCGAAAAATCAAGCGGAATGAAAGGCAAGGAAGGAATAAACGGAAACAGTGAAGAATTGGCCAGGATGGCTGCATTACAAAGTGAAATACGCAGGAGATTACAAGAATATATTGATCAGATGAAAAGTAATCAGGGAAATGGAAATGCGCTGAATGACCTGGTAAAAGAGATGGAAAAGACAGAAAAAGACATAATAAATAGAAAAATTTCACAAGAAACTCTTGAGAGGCAGAAAAACATAGAGGTCAGGCTGTTACAGTCTGAAAAAGCCCTGATGGAAAGGGAGAAAGAAAAGAAACGTGAGTCAAAAGAAGGAAAAAATATTAGGATATTTCAGAAAAATGTTATTTTTGAAGTTGAAAACAAAAAAAATAGAAACATAAAAGAGATTTTTTTAGCTGTTCCTATTCAGATGTCGCCATACTACAAAGAGCTATTATCAAAGTATAAGTATAAATATAAAGGGGAACATGG